>CALSBO010000021.1:0-42658 GCA_943373195.1 Brevundimonas vancanneytii | reverse complement strand
GCCTGAACCCATGCAGCAACGGCTCCGTATAGCCGTTCGGCTGTTCCGCGCCGTCGAACACCAGGGCGCGGGCGGCCTGGAAGGCGAGGCTGCCGGCGGGGTCCGGCGCCATAGGCCGGTACAGGGGATCGCCGGCGTTCTGGGCGTCGACCTTCGCGGCCATCCGCAGCAGGGCGGCATCGACCTGTTCGGCGGTGCAGACCCCGTGCAGCAGCCAGTTGGCCATGTGCTGGGACGAGATGCGCAGGGTGGCGCGGTCCTCCATCAGGCCGATGTCGTGGATGTCCGGCACTTTTGAACAGCCGACCCCCTGATCGATCCAGCGCACGACATAGCCGAGCAGGCCTTGCGCGTTGTTGTCCAGCTCCTCGGCGATCTCGGCCTCCGACCAGCCGGCGCCGTCCGCCAGCGGCGGGGTCAGCAAGGCCTCCAGACCGGGCGTCGGCCGCGCGGCGATCCCCTCCCGCAGGGCGAAGACGTCGGTCTGGTGGTAGTGGAGCGCGTGCAGGGTCGCGGCCGTGGGGCTGGGCGTCCAGGCGGTATTGGCCCCGGTCTTCGGATGGGCCGCCTTCTGGGCCAGCATGTCCGCCATCCGATCCGGCGCGGCCCACATCCCCTTGCCGATCTGGGCCCGGCCCGACAGGCCGCAGGCCAGCCCGATGGAGACGTTGCGCGCCTCGTAGGCGGCGATCCATTCGGCGGACTTGATGTCGCCCTTGCGCACCACCGGACCGGCCCGCATCGCCGTGTGGATCTCGTCGCCGGTGCGGTCCAGAAAGCCCGTGTTGATGAAGACGATCCGGTCCTTCACCGCGTGGATACAGGCCGCCAGATTGGCCGAGGTGCGCCGCTCCTCGTCCATGACCCCGACCTTGATCGTGTGCCGGTCCAGCCCCAGCAGGTCCTCGACCGCGTCGAACAGGGCGTCGGTGAAGGCGCACTCCGTCGGCCCGTGCATCTTGGGTTTGACGATGTAGAGCGAGCCCTTGCCGGACTCCGGGCGGCTGTTGCGGACCGTCCCGAGACCCTTGAGGTCGTGCATCCCGATCAGGCTGGTGACGACGGCGTCCAGCACTCCCTCGGGCGCGTCCGACCCGTCCGCCAGCCGCACCGCCGGCGTGGTCATCAGATGGCCGACGTTGCGCACGAACAGCAGCGACCGCCCCGGCAGGGTCACGGTCGATCCGTCCGGTGCGATGAAGGTTCGGTCCGGCGCCAGCGCGCGGGTCAGCGACCGCCCGCCCTTGTCGAAGGTTTCGACCAGATCGCCGCGCATCAGACCCAGCCAGTTCCGATACGCCGCCACCTTGTCGGCGGCGTCCACGGCGGCGACGGAGTCTTCCAGATCGACGATGGTCGACAGGGCCGATTCCAGCACCACATCGGCGATGCCGCTCGGATCGTCGCGGCCGATCGGATGATCCCCGTCGAACACCACCTCGATGTGCAGGCCATTGTGGCGGAACAGGCGCGACCGGTCGCTGCGGCCGACATACTGGCCGGGATCACGGATCGCGATGCCGCCGCGCGGATCGCCCAGATCGGCCCAGCGGCCCTCGGCCAGCGGCACCGCCTCGTCGAGGAAGGCCTTGGCCCGCGCCACCACCCGCGCCCCGCGCGCGATATCGAACGGCCCCTGCGGCGGCAGGTCGCCCAGCGCGTCCGTGCCGTACAGGGCGTCATACAGACTGCCCCACCGCGCATTGGCGGCGTTGAGCACGAAGCGGGCGTTGAGGCTGGGCACGACCAGCTGCGGCCCGGCCAGGGTCGCCACCTCTGCGTCGACATTGTCCGTGCCGATGCGGAACGGCGCCGGCTCCTCGACCAGATAGCCGATCTCGCGCAGGAAGGCCGCGGAAGCTGCACCGTCGTGAGGCGCGCCTTTGCGCCCGCGATGCCAGGCGTCGATCCGGGCCTGCAGATCGTCCCGGACCGCCAGCAGCCGGCGGTTCTCGGGCGCGAACCGGTCGAAGACGGCCGCCACGCCGGTCCAGAACGCCCCGGCCTCGATCCCCAGCCCCGACAGCGCCTCGTTCTCGATGAAGGCGGCCAGTTCCTCGGCGACCTGAAGACCGGCGTGCGGCGTGGTTGGCATGGGCGGCTCCTGCGGATGCGGGTGAAACATTCCGTGATGCCCTGATGGAAGTCGAGCGGTTTTCGCAACTGCGAACAGAGGACACGCGTCGGCGCCGCCCGCGCTCGCGGTCGGGGATGGGAGGCATGGCGGAGCGTCCGGGCCTTCGCCCGGAAGAAGCAGATTGAATACCGTTTCGGCGAAAGACGAACGCTCCGCGCGGCGGGTTTTCGACGCGCCCGGGCCGTCACGCCGGTTGTTGGCCGGTGACCCGGTCCGCGCGCCGCGGGCAGGGACGGCGACGACCGTCTCCTGGATCGGACATGTTGCGACATGCCCCTGGGCCTTCAGGTATTCCACCCCTCCAGCCACCGCGTCCGGACTGCTCCGTCGCGGCCCGCTCCCTCCGCTCCCGCCGCCGCTTCGGATCGCCGGCCGAGCGAGCCTCCCTTGCTGTGACGGGACAAGAGGGACTGGAGTCGTGGGATCAACCGGGATCAGGCGGCACAAAGTGGGATGAAACCCACGCCCCATAAGGACCCGGCCCAAAAAAACGGCGCGGCGGGCGGGGTGTTGCACTGTCTAGAGTCGGCGTCGAAATAGACAGGTCTGGGACAGGACCGGCCGGAGTCGGTGGCGCGGGTTGAGCGGCCTCTTAGGCGTCGCTTAGAAGCCCCTAACCCAGTCGTGGCGGGCATCGGGAGGGCGGCGCGAACCGAGGCGACCGCGCGACGGGTTCGACCAGGTTGGGGCCGAGGGCGCCCGAAGTGGGACTCAGGGGGTCCCACTTCGCCGGGGAGGCGAGAAAGTCAGTCGTGGCGGGGGTTTGCGGGGCGGAAACGGGCCGTGGATGAGGCGCGGGCGGGGCGCCGAAGTGGGACCCCTGTCGGCGAGGCGGTCGAGGCCGTCGGCGGCGCGGGAAAGGCGGCGGCCGGCGAGGCGGAGCATCGCCCGGTTTCGGATCATCGACGCGGTCATGCCGCTGGAAACGCGCCGGACGGACCGAAGGTTCAGGCCCGGAAAAATCGACCGAAACGCCGCGATCAGTGTTGACGACATACATAAAATGTAAGATAAAAGGGTGTCCAGAGATTGTCTCTGGAACCGGCGCGGTCCGGGAGGCCGCAAGGGAGACGGAAGATGGTTTTCCACCTTCACATCTCCCCCGAAATTGTTCTCCAGTTGGTGGCGCTAGTCCTTGCAGGGATCGCCACCCGCCGGAAGCGGAAGTAAGGGCCGAGGGCGGGGGGAGTGATCTCCCCGCCCGAGGCACCGGCTTCATAACACAGGAGCGGCGACCATGTCATCCACGCGCGACCAGGCCCTGACCGGCGGCGACGTCAAGGCGTTCCGCGCCGAGACCGGCCACACCCAGGCCAGCCTCGCGGCGGCCCTGGGCGTGCCGACGCGGACGGTCGTAAACTGGGAGAACGACGGCGCCCGGCCGCCGGTGTTCCTGGCGCGGGCGTTCGCCTCGCTGAAGGCCGGCCTTGAGCCCTGGCGGCCCTGGGCCCAGGTGGACAGCGGCGGCCAAGACCGCGAGATCAGCTGACCTTGCTCTCGGCCAGGGCGCAGAAGGCCTGGCTTTGGCGGAGGCCCCGCTCGCTGGTGCAATAGGCGGCCAGCTGCTGGGCGCCATGGGCGCCGAAGCGGATATCGCGGGTCAGGTTTAGGACCCGCCCGACGCTGAGGTTGTCGAGCCTGGCGGCGCGCAGGTCGGCCATCGACAGGGTGAGCGTCATGACGTGGATGGTGCGGGGATTCCCCAACCGATCGGTCGCGGCGGCGGAGACGTTGAGATCCAGCTCGACAGCGTCGGCGTCCGCATCTGCCGCCCCGGCCTGGATCGCCGCCGCCATGCTCTCCACCATGAACCCGACGCGGAAGACATAATCCGGGTCGGACGCCGCGCCGTCGATCTGGGCGGCCACGATCAGGGCGTCCTCGAACGGTATGACCGAGACGATGCCTTCAGCGGAGCTGGCGATGGTCGACGGAGTTGGCGCCGCCGTTGGCGACGGTAGGCTGGCGTCGACCGCCGAACCGGGCGGCGCCGTGGCGTTAGCGACGATGATCAGCAGGACGACCAGGACGAAGACGCCGCCGATCGCGGTTGCCACGATCTTCAGCCAGCGCGGGACCGGCGGTGGAGTGGGGTTGGGCTGCTGAGTCACAAGACCTTCCCCACCCAGCGGACCCGGCCGATGATCTTCAACTGCTTGAAGCGCGCGCCCCTGACCTCTTCCACGGGGTAGTGCGCATTGTCCGACACGATGGCGACGCCGTCGGTCAGGCGGCGGAACCGCTTCACCCGCGCCTCGTCGTCCAGGACGAAGCCGAAAACCCCGTCGATCAGCCGGGTGTCGGTCTCGTCGATCAGCAACAGATCCCCATCCGCGATCGAGGGCTCCATTGAATCGCCCCGCGCCTCCAGGACCGCGAAGCCGCCGCCGTCCGGGCGGCCGAAGCGTTTGCGGAAGAAGGCGGTGGTGAAGGGAATGTCGTCCAGCCGCCGCTTACCCTCGTTCCAGGCGCCCGCGCCAGCGGCGAGGGTGGCGTCGTAACGGGGAACCTTGACCACGGCGTTGTCGCTGTCTGGACCGTCGCCTCGTCCCCAGACCAGCCAGTCCAGGGATGTGTGCGCGCCTTCGGCCAGCCGGGCGGCGATGTCCAGCCGTGGCGAACCCGAGCGGGCCTTCAGATATTTCGAGATCGTCGGCTGAGGCACGCCCGTGCGGGTGGCGAAGGTCGTGACGCGCTCGGGCGCCATGGCCTCAGCGAGCCGGTTCGCGAAGCCGATCGCATCGAAATTCGGATCGAAATTCTCCTCGTGCATGATTTTACGCATGGGAACGCTTGACGGACTCTCTCTATTGTGTGTTTCTCATCACGAACGTGATGGAAACAGCTGTGTCCGTAATGACCACCGAACGAAAACAGCCGAACGGCTGGCACCCTCAGGACATCAAGAGCGCCGTGTGGAAACGCGGCACCACGATGTCCAAGCTGGCGACGGACAACGGTCTGAGCGAGAGCGCGTGTCGCGCCGCCCTGATCCGTCCGCAGCCGGAGGCCGACAAGGTCATCTCCGAATTCCTGGGCGTTCCCCTCCATTGTTTGTGGCCTGACCGCTACGACGAGGAAGGCGGGCAGATTCGTCACGTTCGTGACGACATTAGCGACGACCGGCCCGGAAATCATCGTCTATCGGCGCGGACCGTTTAGACATGGGCCGTCGCTCCCCTCCCAAGGTCAGCCTGCAGGCCCAGTTGGTGGCCGTCCGACGCGCCGCGAGCCGTGCGGCTTTGGCCGCCTCTCAAGCCCAAGGGCCTCTCCTTCCGCTGAGCTACAAGGCGAAGCTGGAGATGAAACGCGACGCCCTGGTCGCCGCCGCCATGACCCTGGCCGCCGTTCAGGCCAGCCGCGAGGCGCTGGACATGATGCCCGACGCTCAGCGCGAAAAGCTGTCGGTCGCCCTGGCGGCGGCAGGGTTCCGAGCGGTGCGGGTCGAGGGCGAGACCGAGATGCCCGCCGGGTTCGGGTCGGAGTCGGCCCATGTCTGAGCTGCAGGTCGCCCGCTCCCTTTACATGGTTCCCGAGGCCGAGATCGACGCCTCGGGTGGTCTTCGCCCGCTTGATCTGGTCTGGGTCGAGGCCCTGTCAGGACTCCTGAAGCGCGCCGGCCAGCGCCGGGCTATCGAAATCTATTCCCTGCGCGGCGGGGGATATGGCGTGATCGCCGGCCGCCACCGCCTGGCCGCTGCCCGCGCCCTGGGATGGGCGACCATCGACGCCGACATCCTGGACGAACCCGCGCTGGAGCGCCGCTCCGCCGAGGTCAGCGAAAACTTGTTCCGACGTGGCCTCGCGCCGTTGGACCGGGCCGCCTTCGTCGCCGAACAGATCGCCATCGAGCGGGCGCGGGCGGGCATCGCCGACGACGCTTCGGCCCAGTCGGTGGCAGCGAACGCGCGGTGGTCCGCAAAGGTCGCCGCCGACGCAGACGATGCGTCGGAAATGATTTCCGTCGCATTCGGCTGGACCGAGGCCGTGGCCCAGGCGGCGGGGCTTACGGCCCGAACAATCCGGCTGGACCTTGAACTGCACCGGGGCATCAAGCCCGACGTAGCCGCTGCCATTCGGGGTCTGCCGGTGGCGGACAACGCCTCCCAGCTGCGCGCTCTGGCGCGTCTGCCCGAGGCCCAGCAGCGGGCGGTGTCCGACCTGCTGGTCGAGGGCACGGCCAAGTCGGTGACCGACGCGCGGGCGACGATGAAACAGACGCCGGTCAAGTCCCCCGCGCAGAAGGCCGTCTCGGCCATTCGGGGCAACTGGGGCCGGCTGTCGGCCAGGGACCTGAAGGCGCTGATCCGCGACCTGCCGATGCCCGCGGGCGTGGTGGTGACCATCGACGGCGAGACGATCGGGGGTGGCAAGTGAGCCGCCGCGTCGAGACCCGCGCCGCCGTCTACGGCGTCAAGCCGGGCGCCCTCCGGCGGAAGACCGAAACCACCTGTGTCCGGGTCCGCCGCGAACTGGAGGCCCTGGCCTTCGCCTGGTCTGAGGTTGACGCCGGTTACTGCGCCGAGGTCGAGGCCCTCTACGCCCGGATCGAAGAGATCGAGCGCCAGTTGCCCGATGCCATGGACCTGCTCAACGAACCCTGGGTCGGCGCATGAGCGCCCTTGCCACCTTCCGCGCCTCGGTCGAGGCGATGGTCCAGGCGGGGATCGACCTGCTGGACGCGATCGATGCGCCCGGTGTGGACCGGGAGCCGTGCACCGAACTGGAAATCGTCAGCGAGGATGAGGGCGTGGTGACGCCCTGGCCGTCGCGCGCGCTGCGCGGAGGCACCGATGAATAGCCTGCTGCTGGCCGCCGGCGTCACCGTCATCGACAAGGACGGCGGCGTCTATGTCGAGTTCCGCGACGACGAGGGCGTGGTGTTCGCCATCGCCGGGATGAAGATCTGCGCCGCCGTCGATTTCAACGCCCAGGTCACCGCCGCCTGCGAGCGCGCCCTGGTGGGCGGCAACGCCACGGGAGCGGTCCATTGATCGCCGCCTGGGATGCAGATGAACGCGCCTGGGCCGCCGAGTGCGTGGCGGCGGGCGACACGGTCGAGGACATCGCCGAGATGTCCGGCCGGACCGTGGAGGACGTGCGACGGAATGCCCCCTTGGGCATCAAGCTGACGCCGAACGAACGCATCGTGGCGTCGCTCTACACCGCCGGAACGACCGTCCGGGAAATAGGCCGCATCCTGAAGCCGGACTCGACCCGGCCCGACAGTCTGGCGGCCTGCTACGTCCGCCGCCTGCGCGACAAGGGCATCCCGCTGCCGGAGCGCAGGATGGGCCGGTCCCCGGACGGGGAGGCGCGTCGTCATGCCTAAGCGCCCCCCCGCCTTCGACCCCGGTCAGCCGACCTTTGATTTCGATCCGCGCCCGACGCTGGCGTCCGACGGCATGCTGTCCGGTCTGGAGCGGCAGGTGGCCTCGGCCGTCGCCCGGGTTCTGAAGGACGACGACCGGGATCGGTACGACATGGCCGCCGCCATGAGCCGCATCCTGGACGCCGACGTCTCCAAGTCGATGCTGGACAAATACGCCTCGGAATCCAGCGAGGAGCACAACATCAGCGCCGGGCGGTTCCTGGTCCTGATCGCCGCGAGCGGCCGGTACGACGTGCTGGAGGCCCTGGTCCGCAAGATCGGCTGCGCTCTGGTCGTCGGCGAGGAGGTTCTGACCGTCGAACTGGGCCACGTCGCGGCGCAGATCGAGCGGCTGCAGGAACGCCACCGCCAACTGAAAAAGGCGGCGCCCGCGATCAAGCGCGGAGGGTCGCGCCGATGACCTTGCTCGGGGGGAACACTGAAACCAGGGCGACAGAGGCCTGTCCGCCGCCGTCCGCCTCGCCGCCGGCGTCGGGTCAGTCGTGGTTCACCGCCGCCGAGCTGGCGGCGCTGAAGCTGCCGGGGCTGTCGTCGGCCAAGCGCAAGATCAACGAGCAGGCCCAGGCCGAACGCTGGGCCCTTCGCACCGACCGCGCCGGACTGCCGCTGGCGCGCACCCGCCGGGGCCGGGGCGGGGCGGCGACAGAATATCACCTGTCCGTCCTGCCAGCCCAGGCCTCGACAGCCCTGGTCCGCAAGGGTCTGGCGGGTGACCCCGCGCCGTGCCCGCCGGGCGGGGCCGCCAACGACGGCGGCGAGGCGACCGCCCAGGGCCGGCTGTGGCACTGGTTCGGCCTGCAGAGCGCCGCGATCAAGGCCGAGGCCGCCGCCCGCCTGGCCATGCTCGACGAGATCGAGGCGCTGGAGGCCTCGGGCCTGACGCGGTCGGCCAGCGTCGCCGTCGTCGGCGCCCACCATGGCGCGGCGTCCTCGACGGTGTGGAACTGGCTGACCCTGATCGCGGGTGCGGACCGGGCCGACCGGCTGCCGCTGCTGGCGCCCCAGCGCAAGGGCGGCGGAAAGCCGTCCGAGGTCGACGCCGGGGCCTGGCAGTTCCTGATTTCAGACTATCTGCGGCCCGAACGGCCGACCTTCGCCAGCTGCTACTGGCGTTGCCTGCGCGAATACGCCGCCCCGCGCGGCCTGGACCTGCCCCACCAGAAGACGCTGTCGCGGAAGCTGGAGCGCGAGGTTCCGGCCGCCGTCGTCACCCTGAAGCGCCACGGCGCCGACGCCCTGAGAAACACCTTGCCGCCGCAGCAACGGACGGTCGCCGGGCTCCACGCCCTGGAGATCGTCAATGTCGACGGCCACCTGTGGGATGTCTTCGTGCGCTGGCCGGACGGCCATGTGGCCCGCCCGATGATGGTGGCGATCCAGGACATACTGAGCCGCAAATTCCTGAGCTGGCGGGTCGATGAAACCGAGTCGACCGTTCCCACCCGGCTGGCCTTCGCCGATCTGTTCAAGAAATGGGGCGTCCCCAAGGGCTGCCTGATGGACAACGGGCGGGCCTTCGCCTCCAAGATCATGACGGGCGGGGCCAGGACCCGGTTCCGGTTCGGCATCCGCGACGACGATCCGACCGGCCTGTTGCCCTCTCTCGGCATCGATGTCCGGTTCGCCCTGCCCTATCGGGGCCAGTCCAAGCCGATCGAACGCGGCTTCCGCGACCTGTGCGACACGATCGCCAAACACCCGGCGTTCGCCGGCGCCTACACCGGCAACAAGGTCGACGCCAAGCCCGAGAACTACGGCGACCGGGCGATCGACCTGGAGACCTTCAAACGGGTCGTCCAGGCCGGAATAGACGCTCACAACGCCCGACCGAACCGCAACACCGAGACGGCGGGAGGTCGCCTTAGCTTCGACGACGTCTTCAACGCCTCCTACGCCACGGCCTCGATCGGCAAGGCCAGCGAGGAACAGCTGCGCCGGGCGCTTCTGGCCTCCCAGGTGGTCTCGACGGATCGCAAAGACGGGTCGGTCAAGACCCTGGGCAACGTCTGGTGGTCGCCGGCCATGAGCGCCCTGGCCGGGCGCAAGGTGATCCTGCGCTACGACCCCGACGACCTGGCCGCGCCGGTTCATGTTTACGGGCTGGACGGACGTTACCTGGCGACCGCCGACCTGCAGGGCCGCACCGCCTTCCTGGACGCCGGCGCCGCGAAGGTCCGGGCGCGCCAGGAAGCCAATCTGAAGAAGGCCACCAAGGCCCAGGCCGCGGCCTATCAGCTGCTGACCGCAGCCCAGCTGGCCGAAATGATGCCGGACCTGCCCGACGAACCCGAGGCGGCGCCGTCTCCGTCGGTGATCCGGCCCGTGCGGGCGCGCGGCAGCGCGGCGCTGAAGCCTGTCGAACAGTTCGACGCACCCGCCGCCGCGCCGGCCCGGGCCGCCCCCCCGATCACCGACACCTTCGCCGCCGCCATGGCGGAGGTCCCGACGCCCACCGGACCCGCCCTGCGGCTGGTCGAATGAAATCGGGCGCGAGGGCTGGAACCCCTCGCGCCCGCAAGTCCGGGGCCGAGGCCCCTTCTGTCAACAAGGAAGGCCTAGCATGAACATCGACCGAGACAAAGCAGAGTACACCCTGGAGGACGTCGACAACGTCCGGCGCCAGTTCAACGACTACCGGGACGCCCAGCGCGCCTCGTGGCAGGACCTGTGCGACCGCCTCGGCACTTCGGCACCCAGCACCCTGTCGGCCTTCTCGACGGGCAAGTACCAAGGCGACAATCGCAAGCTGGCCTGGACCATCAACCGGTTCTTCGTCGCCGAGGAGGCCCGGCAGGCGCAGGCCCTGTTGATGCCGGTGACGCCCGGCTTCCGCATGACGCGGACGGCCGAGAAGATCACCGCCCAGCTGCGCTGGGCGCACCAGGGCGAGGTGGTGGTGGTCGCCGGCAACCCCGGCCTGTCCAAGACCATGACGGTCGAACGCTACTGCGCCACCACGCCGAACGCCTTCCACGCCACCATGTCGAAAGTCACAAACGCCATCGGCCCGATGCTGGCGGAGGTGGCCCGCTCGACCGGCCGACAGATCAAGAACCGGTCGAACATGAACCTGGTCTATCAGGAGCTGGTCGCCCGGCTGGACGGCCTGCGCGCCCTGCTGGTGGTGGATGAGGCCCAGCATCTGAGTGACGCCGCCCTGGACCAGCTGCGCGCCATCCACGACCGAACCGGCTGCGGTTTGGCCCTGGTCGGCAATCCCACGGTACGGGACCGCATCCAGACCGGGGTCCGGCAGGCCGAGTTCGCTCAAGTCCACAGCCGTGTGAGTTGGTCCCAGACCTATCTGACCCCTGATCCCCAGGACGTCGAAATCCTGTGCGACGCCTGGGAGGTGCCGCCGGGCCAGGAGCGGGCATACCTGGCCAGGATCGCGACCCTGCCGGGTGGCGTCCGCAACGTCACCCAGACCCTGAAGATGGCCACTCTCGCTGCCCGGCGCACCGAGGAGGACGTCTGCCTGTCTCATTTGAAGGCCGTCTGGACGCAGCGGTCTGAGCTGTCGCTGGCCGCGTGAGGAGGATGACCATGTCCACCGAACCCATGACCCCGGCCGAGACCGATCTGGAGCGGATCGACGGCCTGCTGGCCGACCTCGGGACGATGAACCGCCGCGCCGCCGCCCAGACCCTGGACGAGGCCGACTGGCTGACCCTGGCGCGACGAATGCGCCGCCGGCTTCTGGACCTGCGCGCGTCGCTGGAAGAGGCGGCCGAACCGCTGGTGCTGACCGATGCAGCGGAGGCCGTGCTGGTCGCCGGCGAGGTCGGGCGCAGCCCCCAGCTGCAAGCACTGATCCGGCGGATGCCGGCCCTGATGACGGCCCGGCAGCTGGCCGAGACGCCCGGCGTCGGAAGCTTCCGGTTCCGCGGCTCGCTGGCGGTCGTCGACGGAGGCCGGTCATGAGCCGCCCGCCGCTGCCGATCCGCTGGTGGCGACACCTGCGCTTCGTCTGGCCCTGGGGCCACGACGCCATCAGCGAGCGCGCCCGCATCCGCGAGGACGCCCGCTCCCAATACCTGAACCCCCACCAAGGACACACCCAATGACCGACACCATCCTCCCTGAAGCCATGACCCTCGTCCTGCGCACCCATGCGGACGACGAACGGGCCGCCCTGATCGCCACCGCCGTCTCGGCCGGGCGCCAGCAGGTCGGCGACCGCTTCTACATGCAGAACCCCAAGGGCGGCCTCGACCCCATCGAGCTGGTCAAGCCGGCCGACCTTCTGCAGGACGAGACGGTCCGCAAGATCATGGCCTTCGCCAGGGACGAGAGCGCCCGCGTCGCCCGCTTCAAACAGAATGTGCTGAACGACGTCGCCGACTTCATGGCGGTGCTGCTGCAGGAGTACGGGACCAAGGTCGGCGGTGAGAAGGGCAACGTCACCCTGACCAGCCACGACAGCACCCTGAAGGTCGCGTTGCAGGTTCAGGAACGCCTGACCTTCGGCCCCGAGCTGCAGGCCGCCAAGGCCAATGTGGACGCCTATCTGGCCGACCTGACCGAGGACGCCGACCCGGTCATCATCAAGCTGGTCCAGCACGCCTTCCGCACCGATCAGGCCGGCCTGGTCAACCGGGCCGAGCTGTTCCGGCTGCTGCGGCTGGAGATCGCGGATGAGCGGTGGCAGGCCGCGATGCGGGCGATCAAGGACTCGATCCGCGTCGAGGGCACCAAGGAGCACGTCCGCTTCTATCAGCGGCCGAACGCCCGGGCGAAATGGGAGGCCGTCACCATCGACGTGGCGGACGCCTGATGACCGCCTCGATGCTTCTCCTCAGCTGGGCGGTCGGGGCAGTCTTCGTCCTGGTCGGCCTGGGCGCCGTCATCAAGCCGGCGAACCGCGACGGCTGGCTGGTCACGGGCCTGATGGGCCTCGTTTGGCCTCTCACCCTCCTCGTCGTCCTCGCCGCCTTTCTGCTCGAGGACCACGACCGATGATGTGGCTGGACCTGTTCGCGCAGGAGTTCGTCGAGGCGCTGGCGACGGTGCTGGCCTTCGCAGCGGTCTTCGGCCTGGCCTGGCTGGTCGCCCGGCTGGGCGGCGGGCGCCGGATCGTCTTCCGTCAGGCGCTGCGGCTCGCCCGGCGCAACCGGGCGGAGCGGCGGTCATGACCGTGACCGAGCCCCAGAAGCTGGCCCTGATCCGCTGCGCCGTCCTGATTGGGCGGTTCGGCGGCTGCCTGTCCGCCTTCGAGCGCGACCTGGTCGAGGCCGCTGTCGGCCGGTATCGCCGGTCCGCCGAGCGCACGACCCTGACCGCCAACGAGTGGCGGGTGGTCGAGGAGGCGCTGGGCGCGATGGAGGCCGTCCGGCTGGACGCCGAGGGCGCCGACCAGGACGCGGCGGCCGGGATGCGGGGGGCGGCATGACCCGCATCCTGGCCCGCGAGGTCGTGGCGGCGACGGCCGAGCGGTTTGGCCTGCCGCCGGCCGCGCTGATCGGGCCGTCGCGCTTGGCCCGCGACAGCACGCCCCGCTATCTGGCCGCCCGGCTGATCCGCGACCTGTGCCCCTATCCGGCGCGGTCGTATGTCCGGATCGGCAAGCTGCTGGGCGGCCGGGACCACTCGACCGTTTCGGCCTGCATCGAGAAGATCGACGGTCAGCTACGAACCGACCCCGATCTGCGGCTGGCCTTCATCGACCTGACCCGCCGGTTGACCGCCGACGAAGCCGGTCTGCTGGACGATGAGATCGCCGCCGCCGAGGCCAGCCTTGCCGCGCTGAAGGCCCGCCGCGCCGCCCTGACCCTGACCCCAGACCACGCCCTGCAACCCGGAGCCTGACCATGGCCTTTCCGCTGACCGCCGACATCTGCGCCCACGGCATCGTCGCCGCCGCCCGGTACGAGGGCTGCGCGCCGGACCGTTGCGTTATCGCCAAGCGCGGCCCGGCGCGCAGCGCCCTGGTGTTCGCGGCGGTCGCCGCCGCCCGCCTGACCGGCCTGCCGAAACAGACGATCGCCCGGGTTTTCAAGGTGCATCCGGCCTCGCTGTCGCGGGCCGAGCGCGAATCCACCAAGGCCACCGACCGCGCGATCGCGGCGGCCTCTCAGGCGATGGTCGCGGCGGGCATCGATCAGTCCGCCGGCGCCGTGCCGGTCAAGCGCGGAAATGTAGCCCGGCCCGCCGGCACGGTCGTTGCCCCCCCTGCCGCTCAGGAAGCTCCCGCCGCGCCGCGCGTCGATCATACGCCGGCCATACTGGAGGCCATGTCGCGCCGCCGGGAGCGGATCGGCCGGGTGCCCTTCGAGGTGGTGGGTGTCGAGGCCGACAAGGCCTTGATCGGTTCGGTGGAGCCCGGCGGGTGCGTGTGGCCCATGGGTGATCCGCGCGAGCCCGGATACCGCAGCTGCCAGGCCGAGACCCTGTCCGGCCGGCTGTACTGCGCCGAACACCTGAGGAAGGCCGGGATGAAGCCGGTCCCCAAGGCGATCGAGACCGTCGGCCGGGTGGCCGATCCCTATGTCGTCCGCGAGGCCGGGTGATGGCGCGACGCACCGCCAAACGCCGCCGGGTCGCCCGCTGGCTGCCCTGGACCGAAGACATGACCAGGATTTTCCGCCTTGCCAGCGTCGGCGACTGGCGGCCCCCAGCCTCGGTCCGGCTGAGCCTGGGGCAGAGCCAGATGACGCTGTCGGGCCGGTTCACCGCCAAGGACGGCGCGGTGATGACGGCCCGCCTCCGCCTGCGCCGCGACCTGGCCACCGGCCTAGTCGAAGTGGTCGGCGAGGAGCTGTCGATCCCGGTCGGCATCGTGCGGAAGGAGCCGTCATGATCCGCCCCGCCAAGATCGAATTCTTCCTGGGCGGCGACGAGTACGGCCGCCGGACCAGTCTGAAGGGCGTCCTGCGGACGACCGGCGACTACATCTGGCGGATCGAGAGCGAGGCGCTGAGCCAGCAGGACCAGGGCGACACCCTGCGCTCGCTGACGACCGACCAGCTAACCGAGATCGGCCTGGTCGCGGCGCAGATCGGGGCGCTGAAGTGACCCGGCCGGGCCGCATCCGGTGTGAGGCCGTCGGCTGCCGCCGGACGGCGGCCGCCGCCAAGTATTCGCCGGACACGATCATCATCTGCGGCAAGTGCTGGCGGCTGGCCCCGCGGGCCCTGAGGCTGCGACGGCTGGCCGCTGAGCGGGCTGTCGCGAAGGCCGAGGCCCGGTCACTGGGTCTGGACGATGAGGGGTATCCCCAGTTCGCCGACGCGGTCTCCCGGCTCGCCTTCGTCGAGGCCCATCTCGACGCCGAACAGCTTTGGGCCGAACTGCTGGCCAGCATCAACGAAGCGCGCGGGGGACTGGCATGACCCGCCGTCCCGCCCTGGTGAAGGTCCAGATCGCCCGCAAGGACCTGGCGCTGGACGAGGACGACTATCGGTCGATCCTGAAGCGGCTGACGGGCGAGACGTCCTCGACCGCCTGCACCGACGCCCAGCTCGGCCGGGTCCTCGAGGAGTTCAAGGCCAAGGGCTGGAAGCCCAAGGCCGTCGCCGGCGGCAAGGCCCGTCCGGCTGCAAGCCCGAAAGGCCGCGCCGCACCCGCCGACCACCCCGCGGCGAAGAAGTCGCGGGCCTTGTGGCTGTCGCTGTGGAACCTGGGCGAGATCCACGACCCGTCCGAGGCGGCGCTGGAATCGTTCGCCCGCCGGCAGCTGAAGGTCGAGCGGCTGCAATGGGCGGACCAGGGGCTGACCTACAAGCTGATCGAAGCCCTGAAGGCTATGGCCGAGCGTGCCGGGTGGTCGCAACAACTGGACGTCACCCACGCCGGGAAGGAAGTCCGCGTCCTGAAGGCGCGGCTCTATCTGGCCCAAGAGGCCAAGCTGCATGGCCGCGCGCACGTCCGAGGGCGGTTCGAAAGGCGTGCCTTCACCCAACCGGTCTCCTGGCTTGACGAACAGATCAGGCTCAACGGCCAAGCGATCCGGGACCCGGACGGCCAAGGCGCCGCCGGTTGATCCATGCCGCTGGACCTTCTCACATGGCCGGAGTTCAGGGAGGCGGAAGCCGCCCTGGCGTCGGCGCATGCCGAGCAGGCCGAGGCCCAGCGCCGCTATCGGTTGTCTCCCCACGGCGAACGGACCGCGCGTCTGAGCGCCCTTCAAGAGGCCGTTCAGCGGTCGCTGAAGGCCGAGCTGTTGCTGGCGCGGATCATCCGGGCGGAGGCGTGACGTGACCATTCACGACATGCCCGCCTGGGGGCGCATCCTGCAGCTGATCGGGGACGAGCAGGCGGCCGTGCTGTCGGTCCTGTACGGCGCCGGTTCGATGTACGTCCCGAAATTCGTCGGCAAGCACCATCCCCTGTCCGAGTGCCTGGGCATGAAGGACGCGATCAAGCTGGTCGCCGAGCTGGGCGGGCTGACGATCCCGGTGCCGATCGGCCTGGGCAAGCACGCCCGCATCCTGCAGCTGCGCGAGGCCGGCGGCTTGTCCACGGCCGAGGTTGCGCGCAAGGTGGGCTGTTCGCGGCGCCTGGTGTTCTACGTCTACGCCGCCGCGGACGATGCCTCGGGCGAGACCCGTCCGCCGGACCAGCTGCCCCTTTTCTGAACCCTGTCCAGATATGCAAGGTTGCATACTGAGCGAGGCGCGACGCGGACCGTAGCTTCGGCGGATGAACGCGGCCGCCCCCAACCCGGTTTCACGACCCATCCCGCCCGGCTTTTTCGCCAGCTGGGCCGAGGTCGATATGGCCGGCTGGCGCTGGCCGCATTTCTCGCCGAAGGAGCTGGCCTGCAAATGCGGCGGGCGGTACTGCCGGGGCGAGTATTTCCACGACGAGGTCTTCCTCGACAATCTGGAAGCCCTGCGCGGCGAGATCGGCCGACCGCTGCACCTGACCTCGGCCCGTCGCTGCGAACGCTGGAACGCCCACGTCGGCGGGACCTCGCGGTCCCAGCACAAGCTGTGCATCGCCGGTGACATCGACCGTGACGGCCACGACCCGGTCGCCCTGGGCCGCGGCGCCGTCAAGGCCGGCTTCACCGGCATTGGTTTCGGCGCGGGCTTTCTGCACGTCGATCAGCGGCAGGGCCAGACGGCCTGGAACTATTCGCCCAACGCCGTCGCCTTCTGGAAGCGCGCCTTCGGCTTCGACCCGGTCGCCCGGCTGAAGGCGGGGTGGACGCTGTGAGCGAGCCGCCCATCCTCGACTTCGACATCCTGCCCCCGCGCCGGGCCATCGCCGGCGTCTGGGATTTCGTCGTGCGCGCGTATCGCCCGACGGCCGCCTGGGTCGGAGTGGCGACGATGGCGGTGCACGGCGTCGCCATCCCCCTGCTGCCCGTCTTCGGCCACGCGCCGGTGGCGATCGACTGGATGGGGGTCTCGACCTTTCTGGGCGTGATCTTCGGCCCGCTGGTCGTGGCGCGCACCGTCGAAAAACTGAACGGGGTCACGTCCTGATGCGTATCGCCATCGCCGCGTCCGCCATCGCCGCCCTTCTGGCCGCGACCGTCGTCGCCAAGAACGCCGAGGAGCGCCGGCTTCGCAAGGTCATCGGCGCTCACGAAAGCTGCATCCGCGACGCCGGGGGGGTGAACCCCTCGGCCACGGCTGAATCCTGTCCCTCGACCGTCGCCGCCCAGCACCGGATCGCCCGCGCCTCGGTCCGCTGCGATCAAGGGCTGCTGAAGGGCGACCTGTTCGCCGTCGATGCGGCCTGTTCTTCCGAGGTGAAGACCCTGCAGGCCCAGCGCATGGCCGAGAGCCGCCGGGGCGACAGCCTGGCGGAGAACCTTCAGCGCGCCCGCGCCGACCAGGCCGCCGCCGTTTCCCGGGCCGAGACCCGCGCCCGAACCCAAGCCGAAAGGACCGCCCGTGGACAAGCCGCCGTCTCCGCCGCGCCTCGTGATGCTGATGGCCTTAGCGTTTGCGACGCTGTCTGCCTGCGCGACCGCTTCGCCCCGCCTGGCTGAGGAAGCCCCGGCGCCGAACCCGGTGGTGACGACGGTGGTGGAGACCCGGCTGGTTTGCCCGGCCGAGCTGGACCAGGTGCTCGGTCCGCCGCCGGTCCCGGCCGAGGGCGCCGTCATCCGCCACAACGAGGCGGGCGGGACCTTCCTCGACCGCTTCACCGACTGGGCGCTGCACGCGGCCGGCCTGTTCAACGACGCCAAGGCGGAATGCTCCGCCGACGCCTCCGTCGCCGACCCGACCCCCGTTTCCTAGAGTGAGCCCGACCTTGACCGCCTTCCTGCCCTATCTGAGCGTGCTGGTCTCGCTGTGCGCCGTCGGCATTTCGCTCTGGGTCGCGGTCCGCGCGGGCCGCTGGCGCGATTCCGAGGCCGCCAAGGCCCTGGTCGAACGGGTCGCCGCCGTCGAACGGGATATGGGCCTGCAGGAACAGCGGCTGGAGCAGATCGAGGCGGACATCGCCGGACTGCCGACCAAGGCCGATTTCGCGCGTCTGGAAGGCGAGATCGTCTCGACCTGCAAGATCGCCGACCGGACCGAGCGCGCCGTCCTGCGGCTGGAAGGTTTTCTGATGGAGGGCAAGCGGTGAGTCTTGCCTATGGCCAGCATTTCATGGCGCACCTGCGCCTGGCGATCCTGCGTTGCCTGAGGGACGCGCCCGCCTGTTCGGCCAACGCCTCGATCCTGAAGACCGTCGCCCAGGCCCTCGGCCTGCCGGCGACCCGAGATCAGATCCACACGGCCCTCGGCTGGCTGGACGAACAGGGCCTGATCGCCCTGACCACGGCCGGAGCGATGTTCATCGCCACCCTGCTGGATCGCGGCCTGGACGTGGCTGAGGGCCGCGCCCGGGTCGAGGGCGTCGCCCGCCCCGATCTGGGGGACTGACATGGGCCGGTCCAAGGTCGAGAGGTTGCCGGAGCCGATCCGGAAGACGCTGGAGGAGTGGCTGCGCGAGGCGATCGCGGGTCGCCTGACCATCGACCAGGTGATGCTGAGGTTCGACGCCCAGTTCGCCGACCAGCTGGGCGAGGCGGCCCCCTCGCGCTCGGCCGTGGCCCGGCACGGCGCCAAGTTCGCCGCCATCTCCGAAAGGATGAAGCGATCGCGCGAGATCGCCGAACTGCTGGTCGAACAAGCCGGCCCCGAGATCGCCGACGGCAAGGGGTTTCAGGTCCTGCTGCAGGGCTTCCAGTCCCTGGCCTTCGACCTGCTGGCCAATATGGGCGAGGGCGAGACCCTGGACCCCGAGAACCTGATGTTCTTCGCCCGGTCGATCCAGTCCGTGGCCTCGGCCCAGAAGACCGACACCGATCGGGCGCTGAAGGTCAGGGCGCTGGCGCTGAAGGACGCCGCCGCCGCCGCCGAAAAGGCCGCCAAGAGCGAGGGCATCTCCCAGGCCACGGCCGACCGGATCAAGGCCAGCATCCTGGGGGTGAAGGCGTGACCGGCACGATTGGGTTCGCGCGGCCCAACGCCCTGGTCGCCTCCGCCGACCCCGACGGGCCGACCAGCGCGACGCAGGAAGCCGCCGTGCTGCTGCCCTATCAGCAGACGCTGGTGGGCTGCGACGACCAGGTCGTGGTTTACGAGAAGAGCCGGCGGATCGGCATCAGCTGGGCGGCGGCGGCCGCGGCCGTCCTGACGTCGTCGAAGGCCGCCGCTGCCGACGGCATGGACACCTTCTATATCGGCTACGAAAAGGAGATGACGCGCGGCTTCATCGACGACTGCGCGTTCTGGGCCCAACATTTCGGGGTCGTCGCCGGCGAGGTGGACGAGTTCCTGTTCGATGACGGCGACGGTGCGCCTGGCTCGGGCGGCGACAAGTCGATCCAGGCCTTCCGCATCCGCTTCGCCTCGGGCCACACGATCGTCGCCCTGACCAGCCGTCCTCGAAACCTGCGCGGCAAGCAGGGTTTCGTCATCCTGGACGAGGCGGCGTTCATGGACGACCTGCCCGAGATGCTGAAGGCGGCCTTCGCCCTGCTGATCTGGGGCGGCCGGGTCTGGGTCATCTCGACCCACGACGGGGTGGACAACGCCTTCAACCAGCTGGTCGAGGACTGCCGGGCCGAGAAGAAGCCCTTCCGTCTGATGCGGACCACCTTCGACGAGGCGCTGGAACAGGGGCTCTACCGCCGCATCTGTCTGAAGACCGGCAAGGCCTGGTCCGCCGAGGGCGAAGCGGACTGGGCGACCGGCATCCGCAAATTCTACGGCTCGGGCGCCGCCGAGGAGCTGGACGTCGTCCCGGCCCAGGGCTCGGGCGTGTATCTGACCCGGACCCTGATCGAGGCCTGCGCGACGGGCGCCGGGCCGGTGGTCCGCCTGACCTGCCCGGCCGGCTTCGACCTGAAGCCAGAGCCGGAGCGCCGCTCCTATCTGGACGCCTGGATGGAGCAGACCCTGGCGCCGCATGTCGCGACGCTGGACCGGAACCTGCGCCACGTCTTCGGCCAGGACTTCGCCCGATCGGGCGACGTCAGCGCCTTCGTGCCGATCGCCGTCGAGCGCGACCTGACCCGGCGCGTCCCCTTCGTCATCGAGATGCGCAACGTCCCCTACGAACAGCAGAAACAGCTGGTCTGGTGGGTGGTCGAACGGCTGCCCCGGTTTGCGGCCGGCAAGCTGGATAGCACCGGCAACGGCGACTACCTCGGCGAGGTCGCCCAGCAGCGGTTCGGGGCCGAGCGCGTCGAAAAGGTCAAGCTGAGCCAGGCGTGGTACCTGACCCACATGGCGCCGATGAAGGCCGCGTTCGAGGACCGGACGCTGATCATCCCGCGCGACGCCGACCTGGTCGATGATCTGCGCCAGATTCAGCTGAACAAGGGCGTGCCGATGGTCCCGGCCGACGCCCATACCAAGGGGGCGGACGGGGCCAACCGCCACGGCGACTTCGCGGTCGCCCTGTGCCTGGCCTTCGCCGCCAGCCGAACGGACCCATCCGAGATCGACTATCGCCCCGTCGCCCGCGCCACCGCCGTCGATCGCGGCGGGGTCCGCGACGACGACGACGACTTCCGCAACCGCCACGGCGGCGCCTTCGCGCGCCGCGACGACGGCCGCGCCGGCTTCAACCGAACCAAAGGAGCCTGGTGAAATGGCCGGCAAGCCGCCCGCCCTGGTCGACCACCTGGGCCGCGACATCGACTTCGGCCGGCTGAAGGCCGCGCACTCGGGGCCGTCGGTCTCCGGCGTGCGGTCGGTCGTGTCCAGCCATCCGGCGCAGGGCCTGACCCCGACGCGCCTGGCCTCGATCCTGCGCCAGTCCGAAAACGCCAGCCCGATGCACTATCTCGAGCTGGCCGAGGAGATGGAGGAGAAGGACCTCCACTATCTGGGGGTGCTGGGCACGCGGAAGCGGGCGGTGGCCCAGCTGGAAATCACGGTCAAGGCGGCGACGGACGAGGCCGTCGACATCAAGGCGGCCGCAATGGTCCGCGAATGGCTGGACCGCGACGAGCTGGAAACCGACCTGTTCGACATCCTGGACGCGATCGGCAAGGGCTTCAGCCGCACCGAAATCATCTGGGACATGACGCCCAAGGCCTGGACCCCGGCGCGGCTGGAGTGGCGCGACCCGCGCTGGTTCACCTTCGATCCGGTCGACGGGCGGACGCCGCTGCTGGTCGACGGCGGGGCCTCGACCGCCCCTTACGGCGAGCCCCTTCCGCCGTTCAAATACATCTGCCACGACCACAAGGCCAAGTCGGGCCTGCCGATCCGGGGCGGCCTGGCCCGGGCGGCGGCCTGGGGCTATCTGTTCAAGAACTACGCGCTGAAGGACTGGGTCGCCTTCGCCGAAATCTTCGGCCTGCCGATGCGGGTCGGCAAATACGGCGCGGGCGAGACCGAGGAGAACATCCGCCGGCTGATGCAGGCGGTGACCGACATCGGTTCGGACGCCGCGGCCGTCATCCCCAAGTCGATGATGATCGAGTTCATCACCGCCGGCGGGGCCACCGGCTCGGTCGATCTGTACGAAAAGCTCTGCGACTATCTGGACAAGCAGGTTTCCAAGGCGACCCTGGGCCAGACCGCGACCACCGACGCAGCGCCCGGCGCGGGTCTGTCGGGGGCGGGCGCCCAGCACGGCGACGTCCGCGACGACATCAAACGATCCGACGCCAAACAGGTGGCGGCCACCCTGAACCGCGACCTGGTCAGCCCCTACGTCCGGCTGAACCTCGGCCAGGACGTCAAGCCGCCCAAGATCGTCATCGGTCAGGCCGAGGCCTGGGACCCGGTGACGATGATGCCGGCGGTGAAGACCTTCGTCGGCATGGGCGGCCGCGTCGGCATGAGCGCCATTCGAGACAAGCTGGGTCTGGAGGACCCGGCCGCCGACGAGGACCTGCTGCAGCCCGAAACCACCGCCGCCCCGGCGGCCGAGATCGACCCGGGCATCGACCCCGCGCAGGCCGCGCCGGGAGCGCCCGTGGCCGGGGGGGGCGCTGCCGACCCCCGGAAAATCCCCTCCAAGGCCCCCACGCCCTTCTTACGGCCTCTTAAGGGCGGGTTGGACGCCGAACGGAAAGCCGCGGCCGCGCCGCAAGCGCCGGCCGATCCGATCGACGGCCTGGTCCAGGCGTCGCTGGACGACTGGGAGGCGATGACCGCCGCCTTCGTCGGGCCGATCGAGGACCTGGTCGCCCGCTGCGGTTCGCTGGAGGAGCTGCGCGCCGCGATGACCGCCCGGCTGAACGAGACCCTGGAGGCGATGGAGACCGGCGTGATCGCCGACCGGCTGGCCCGCGCCAGCTTCAACGCGCGGCTGGCCGGGATCGCCGGCCTGACCCTGACCGAGGAAGAAGCGGGCTGATGACCACCCCCATCCTGATCGAAGGCGCCATCTATCAGCCCGACGGCTCGGCCATCGCCTTCGTCGGCCAGACGGCCGTGCTGGACTTCCAGACCGCCGCCCCCGACGAGGAGGCCGGGCCGTTCACGCCCGTCGCCCTGGACGATCGGCTGTTCGTCCAGCGCATCATCGGCCGCGACGGGTCGGTGCTGGCCCAGGTCGAGCCGTCGCGTCTCGACGACTTCACCGTCCGCTTCACCCTGCCGGTCTCGGCCGAGCTGGTCGGTTCGGCCAAGGCGGCGGACCTGACCTGGAGGATCGTCGAGCTGCTGGAGGGCGACGAGGAAGACGACATCGTCACCCGGCCCTTCTCGGTCCGCGCCCTTCGCGCCGGCGCGCCCAGCGCCCAACTGAAGATCGGCCCGGCCGAGCGGCTGATGGTGCGCTACGTCGGCGAGACGGGCCTGTCGGCCGCTCGCCAGGTCAAGGACGCGGGGCTGATCGAGGCGGCGACCGGCGATGCGCTGGCGAACTGGCTGCGCGAACCTTCGGAAACGGCCGCCACGGCGGCCGCCGCCGCCGCAGCAGCGGCCGGGGCGGTCGTCGCGGAGTGGGGCGGCCTGGCCCCGAGCGCCGCCGCGATTCTGGCCAACGCCCAGTCGGCGGCCGCCTCGGCAGTGGCGGCGGCCGCCGACCGGGTCCAGACCGGAGCGGACCGAGCGGCCACCGGCGCCGACCGCACCGCCATCCTGGCCATCGCCGCCTCGGGCGACGACGCGGCGGCCATCAACGCCCGCGCCGCCCGCAACGCCAATGGGGGCGATTTCGCCGACAGGCGGGCGGTCCTCGATAATCTGGAATGGCAGCGACGGATCGGCGTTGGGCAGGTCAGCAGCCTCACCCGCAAACTGGCCGACTACAAGATCGACGCCGAGGTCGAGTTCGGGGTGGTTCCGGACGGGACCGACAAGGCCGCCAATCTGGCGCTGGCGCGGGCCGAGCATTTCCGGACCGGCAAGGAAATCCACCTGCGTGGCACCTATGATGACCTGCTGGACATTGAGCGACCGCAGCTGACCATCAACACTCCTGTGCCCTTCTATGTGAAGGACGCGCTGTCCTACGCCGCCTCTTTCCGCCGCGGGGTGGTGATCCGCGGCGTCGGCGAAACCAAGACCGTCATCAAGTCCGGCATCGTCGGCGCCCCCTTGTTCGACATGAGCCTGGCGAACGCCGACGGCAGCGAATACAGCTTCCCTTCGTTCGCGGCCGCCGTGCGCGGCCGGATCGAGGGCATCACCGCCATCGGCCTGTCGAGCCAGGTCAACTCCGACTTCGTGCGCCTGCGGTCCCAATGGCAGTTCGTCATCGAGGACTTCGAGGCGCGGGGATTCGCCCGCCACGGCATCATCGCCGAATGCCGGCTGGGCGACACGGACGCCTGCAACCTGGTTTCCATCCGGAACGGCCGGCTCGAGAACGGCGGCACCGGCGGCGGCTACGCCCTGTCCTATGCGGCCGACCCGGGCTTCAACGAGTTGGGCGGGCTCAGCACTGAAAACGTCGTGGTCCAGTATTGGGGCATCGACGAGAGCCTGAGCATCACCGCGATCGCGAAGGGCGCGACCACCGTGATCACCTGGGGGGCGGTGGCGCACAATCTGCTCCCCGCCAACAACGACGAGGTCTATCTGTTCGAGCTGGGCGGGATGGTGTCTCTCGACACTGACGTGGCCGAAACCTACTACAAGGTCGCGAGCGTCGACCTGGTGGCCCGCACCTTCGAGTTGCGCAGCGCGGCCGGGGGCGCGATTAATTCGGCGGCCCTGCCGGACTACAGCGGTGGCGGCTACATCTTCCCGCGCAATCCGAAGTCCGGCGCGCTGAAGCAGAAATGCCAGATCGCCCAGCACAGCCGGCTGTTCTTGACCTTGAACCGCAATGTCTCGATCCACGAGCGCGGCGAGGCTGGCCTGGGGCAGGACTACAGCTATCACGCGTCAACCATCGAGAATCCGGGCGGCATCGGCCGGCTTTGCACCGGCGTGGCCGGGTCGCGAGGGCCGAACATCCACATCTATTCCAACGGTGCGTTCGGCGGAAAGAACCGGTACGGCCACCTCAACGACGGCGTCTCTCACGTGATCAAGAACGTGAGCTTTCGCGACGCGGTCCTTCGGGCGACGGGTGCCGAGACCCCCTATGCGGCCGTCAGGGTTCTCGGCGGCAATGTCGATCACGACACGATCGACTATGGCGACATGATCCTGAAGCAGGCGGACTACACCGGCCAGAAGCGGCTGCACGGCGTGCGTCAACGCATCCCGCCCATGCAGTTCGAGACCCTGTTCGTCGGCGCGACCACGATCCGGTTTCGCCCCGGCGCCGGCGGCAACAGCTTGGTGGTGATGAAGGCCAGAAACCCGGTCGGCGGCGGGGTCAAGACCGACACCGGCGAGATTCTCGGCCACCGGATGCCGTCCCAGGGCATCAACTGCACCGCCACCTATCCGCCCTATGCCGGGGTCTGGGGCGCGGCCAGCGCGCAGCTGCCCGTCGACACCCAGTTCTTCGGCTATACGGCCGACCTGGTCTATGCCTTGGGCCGCTACGGCGTGGAATGGTGGCCGGAGGCCCCGGTCGCCGACCTGGCGACCGGCCTGCCGGTTCACCCGACGGACCGGACCCGCATCTTCGCCTGGTCGATCTGCACCTCAGCGGTCGCCGGCCAGTACCGCACCGCCGCGATCGGCTGGTGCAATCCGACGCTGATGAACGGCTGGTGGGTCTGGTTCGACGCGACCGGCGCGATGCGCCGCAAGGCGACGCGGCCGACCCTGGCTGGCGGCGGTGATCTGGATGGAGTGCTGGTGTGATCCTGCAGGAAGAGTTCGCCGGCCAGCACAAGGCCGAGCTTCGGGCCGAGACCGATCGGCTTCGCGTCCGCGCCGACCAGCTGGAGGCCGAGGCGGCCGCGGCCGAAGCGCTCGGCGATCCGGTGGCCCTGCACGCCGAGGCCGACTCCCTGTGGGAAGAGGCCCGGGTTCAGTGGGGCCGCAAGGACGTGGACGGTCATCTGATCCAGCAGCGTTCGATGCAGGTCCGCGACCGCGCCGAGCAGGCGGCGCAGGCGCCGCGTCTGCGCGAGGCCGTCGAGGCCTGCCGCGCAGAGGCCTGGGTATTGGCCCGGGCGCTGGGCGAGCTGACATGACCGGCCCTCGCACCCGCCGATGGTCGCCATGCCCGTCGAACTGACGCCCCTGCCGCCCGAGGAGGCGATCCGGTTCTTCCGGTCCAAGGGGCTGGCCGAGAGTTTCGACTGGCGCGACGTCTGGGAAGAGGAGCACGCCCGCGCCTTCACCGTGGCCAAGGCGATGGAGCGGGCGCTGCTGGAGGACATCTGGGACGCCCTGGACGACGCCCTGGCGAACGGGACCGGGTTCGAGACCTTCCAGAGCGAGCTGCGGCCGCGGCTGGAGGCGCGGGGGTGGTGGGGCCGGTCCGAGATGACTGACCCGCTGACCGGCGAGACCCGCGAAGTCCAGCTGGGCTCGCCGCGCCGGCTGCGCACCATCTTCGACATGAACCTGCGGATGGCCTACGCCGCCGGCCGGTGGGAGCGGATCGAGGAATCCAAGGCCCTGTTGCCGCTGCTGGTCTTCACCACCTCGGGCGACAGCCGGGTCCGGCCCGAGCACCGGGCCTGGGACAATGTCTGCCTGCCCGTCGATGATCCCTGGTGGGAGACCCACTATCCGCCGTGCGACTGGGGCTGCCGCTGCACCGTCCTGCAGATCAGCCGCCGCATCGCCGCCGCGCGGGGGCTGGACCCCGAGGCGACCCCGCCCCGGTTCGCGCCCCGGCCCTGGACCAATCCGCGCACAGGCGAGGTCTCGGTGATCGAGACCGGCATCGGCCCGGGCTTCAGCACCAACGTGGGCCGGGCCTATCTGCGCTCGGCCGCGCCGACCCTGCTCCCGTCCGGCGGCGAGACCGACGCGGCCCAGGGTCCGGAACTGGACGACGCGATCGAGGCCTTCCTGGCCGGGTTCGACGCGGCCGAGAACGACCGCGTCTGGTTGGACCCCGAGGGCTATCCCCAGATCATCGGCCCCGGCCTGTTCCGCGACGCCGCCGGTCGTCCGGTCGTCCTGTCCGCCTCCCAGCTGGCCGGGCTCGCCGGGGCGGGCCTGGCGCTGCGCGAGCCCGAGCGGATCAGCTGGGTCTGGGTCCGGCGGGGCGAGGCCCCCGCCTTCCTGATGCGCCGCTATCGCCGGGCCGGCCTGGCAGTCGACATGGCCTCGGGCGGGACGACGCCCGCCTGGCGATTGGCGGCCAGCGGTTGAGCGGGTTTCCAGCCGCCTTTTAGAGGGCCATAAGGGGCCTCTGAACGCCCCGTCGCCGGTATGCAGCCTTGCATACTGAACGGACTCCTCGGCCTCCCCCACATTGCCCCCTCAATCGCGGCCCCGATGCGGGCCGATCCGGGGCAATCCGCTGAGACAGTTCGCCGAAATCCTGAACCACGGCTCGACGGCCACGGCGGTGACGCTGGGCGCCGACGGCGCGCCGGCGCGCGAGATTCAGCTGTTCCCGATCGGCCGCATCGACGGCCGCGACGGACGCGGCCCCTGGGTCCTGGCCGACGAAGCCCATGCCCGCGAGGTCGTGGCCGCCACCCAGGCCTATCACCAGCCCCAGCAGATGATGGGCGATTACGACCACCAGCTGCCGTTCAACACCGGCCCGGGCAAGGGCGGGCGCGCCGAGGCCGCCGGCTGGATCGACGTCTCGACCCTGACCGTCAAGCCGGACGGCATCTGGGCCGCGGTCGATTGGACGGCCGAGGCCGCTGAGAAGCTGAAGGCCCGGCTCTACCGCTACGTCTCGCCCTATTTCGGCTCCGACAAGGAGACCGGCCGGGTCACCCGCATCTTCAACTTCGGCCTGGTCAACCAGCCGAACATCCGGGAGCTGGCCGCCGCGGCGTCCGCCTCTCTTCAACCAGGGAACGCTGTCTCCATGAAGACCCTCCTCACGGCCCTCGGGCTGAAGGACGACGCGACGGAGGCCGAGGCCTGCGCCGCGATCGACACGCTGAAACTGTCGGCCGCCTCGGCCGAACATCTCTCCGCCGCCGGCGCGGCCCTGGGCCTGAAGGCTGAGGCGACCGGCGAAGAGGTCGTGGCCGCCGCCACGGCCGCCGTCGCCGGCAAGGCCGATATGGCCAAGTTCGTGCCGATCGAGACCCACCAGGCCGCCACCACGCAGCTGAAGGTCATCAACGAGGAACGCGCCGCCGCCGCCGTCGACAAGGCGATCGAGGCCGGCAAGCTGGCCCCCGCCAACCGCGACTGGGGCTTGAACCAGTTTCTGCAGGACGAAACGGCCTTCGCCGCCTTCGTCCAGGGCCAGCCGGTCATCCTCGATCCCAAGGCCCGCCCGCTCGGCAAGGTCGAGACCGGCAAGACCGTCCTCAGCGACGAGGACCGCGCCGCCTGCGCCGCCCTCGGCGTCTCCGAGGAAGACTTCCTGAAGACCCGTGAATCGGAGGCCGCCCAGTGACCGCCCTGTCCGCTCCCCGCAAGATCGTGAAGCTGGCCGGGTCCAGCCGGTTCGTCCTGCCCGTCATCGCCGGCGCGGTGATCCTGCAGTCGGCCCTGGTCGTGATGGCCGGCGCCGCCGCCCGGGCGGCCCGAACCGGCCAGGGCGGCACCGACGCCCTGAAGGCCGCCGACGCCGCCACCTATCGCGTGGTCGGGGTGGCGGTCGACGGCGTGACCGGCGGCGCGGCCGACGGCGACGTCTCGGTCGAGGTCGAAGGCGGCGCCTTCAACTTCGCCAACTCCGCCGGCGCCGACGCCATCACCCGCGCCGACATCGGCGAGCGCGCCTTCATCGTCGATGACCAGACCGTGGCCCGCATGTCGGCCGGGGCCACCCGAGCCCAGGCCGGGATCATCCTGGACGTCACTTCCGAAGGCGTCTGGGTCCTGGTCGGGGCCGAGGTGGCCAACGAGCGCCGGGTGGTCATCCTGCCGTTCTCGATCAGCGAAACCGACACCCTGGCCGGGACCTCGGCCGAGCTGGTCAGCCCGGTTCAGGGCGAAATCGTCTCGATGAGCGTCATCGTTCAGAAGGCGGTCACCACCGGCGGCGACGTCACCGCCCTGGTCGGCGCCGTCGCCGTCGACGGCCTGGCCTGCACCATCGCCGACGCCGCCACCAAGGGGACGATTGTCACCGACCGTCCGACCGCCGGCCATGCCTCCACCCTGGTCAACCCGTTCGACCGCATCCAGGTGGCCCCCGCTGCCGCCTTCGCCACCGCCGGAGCCGTCAACGGCTTCGTCGTCATCGCCTACTAGGAGCGACCGACTTGCTGATCACCCAGACTTCCCTGCAGGCGCTCCGGACCGGGTTCAACCTGCTGTTCAACAACGGCCTGAAGGCCGCGGCCCCGGTGTCCGAGCCGCTGGTCACGACCGTCAACTCTTCGACCAAGGTCGAGACCTACGGCTTCCTCGGCGACCTGCCGATCTTCCGCAAATGGCTGGGCGAGAAGCGCATCCGGTCGCTGGCGGAAAAAGCCTACGCCCTGGTCAACGAGAGTTTCGAGGCCACCCTCGGGATTCACAAGGACAAGATCAACGACGACAACCTGGGCCTCTACGGCCCGATCGTCACCGGCTGGGGCAAGGACGCGGGCCAGCTGAAGGACCGCCTGTCCTTCGACGCCCTGCGCGACGGCCATATCCGGGCCTGCTTCGACGGCCAGAACTTCTTCGACACCGACCACCCGGTCGATTTCGCGGGCGCCCCGACGACCAACATGTCGGGCGCCGGGGCGGTCGAGCCCTGGTTCCTGGTCGACCTGTCCAAGCCGCTGAAGCCGATCCTCTACCAGGAACGCCAGGCCCCGGCCTTCGCCATGGTCGTCGATCCCACCGACAGCCACGTCTTCAAGACCGGCGAGTATCTGATGGGCGGCGAGGCCCGCGGCGCGGCCGGCTACACCCTGTGGCAGCTGGCGCACCGTTCGACGGCCACGCTGAACGAGGCGAACTACGTCGCCGCCTATAACGCCATGGCGGCGCTGAAGAACGATGAGGGCGAGCCGCTGGAAATCCGCCCCACCCACATCGTCGTCGGCCCCTCCAACCGCGCTGCCGCCAAGTCGCTGTTCGAGGCCCAGAACAAGGCGGGCGGCGAGTCCAACGTCTACTTCAAGGACGTGGTCATCATCGACGCGCCGCGTCTCGCCTGATGGCGGCGCGCAAGGCCGCCGCGGCCGAAAGCGAACCCCGCAAGATCGACTCGGCCCTGCCGGACCCGGCCGTCCAGGTCGAGGCCGGCGTGGTCCGGGCCAAGGCCTCCCGCCCGACGTTTCGGCGCGGCGGTCTGGTCTTCAGCGACCGGGACTGGACCGTGATCGACCCCGAGATCGGCCCGGAGGCCCAGCTGGCCATCGTGTCCGATCCCGTCCTGACTCTCCAGATCAGGGGGCCTGGCGGCGAGTGGCTGACGCTTTCGGCCGAGCAACGGGCCGAGGCGATCGCCGCGGCGGAGAACGAAACCAGCCAGGCTCAGGCCTGACTGCAGGGCGGCGGCGGCCATTGGCCCCGCGCGGAGCGGCCACCGGCTCTCCGCAAACGCCCGCCGACCGATCGGGGAGGACCGGTCGTTGCGTACCCCGCCTGGGGCCTCGGCTCCAGGCGGACCACCCTTGAAGGACCCATCCGCCCGCCATGGCCTACGCCACCCTCCAGGACCTGAAGACGCGCTTTTCGGAGCGGCGGCTGGTCGAGCTGACGGATCGTTTCGATCCGCCGGCCGAGGTCATCGACGAGAGCGTGACGGCCAAGGCCCTGGCGGACGCCAGCGACCGGATCGACGGCTACGTCCGGGCCGTCTACGCCCTGCCGCTGGCCGAGACCCCGGCGATGCTGCGCGGCCTGTGCGAGGACATCGCCTTGTTCCTGCTCTACGAAGAGCCGACCGACGAAGCCCGCAAACGCTATCTGGAGGCGGTCGCCACTCTGCGCGACATCTCGGCCGGCCGGGTCAAGCTGCCCATTGCCCAGGGCGCCGAAACCCCCACCCGTCCCGACGTCCTGACCGTCCAGTCCGAACCGCGCACCTTCTCGCGCGGCTCGATGCGGGGGCTGTGATGACCGGCGTCGTCGACACCATCGAAATCACGGCCGCCGATCTGCGCAAGCTGGATCGGACCGCCGCCAATCTGGCGGCGACCCTGCCGCTGATGCGGGCGATCGGCGGCTTCGTCCGCGACGCGACCCGCCGCCGGTTCCGCGACCAGGTCACGCCGGACGGCCGGCCCTGGAAGCCGTCCCTGCGCGCCCAGCTGCAGGGCGGGGTCACCCTGACCGACCGGGGCCTGCTGCGCGACAGCTACATCGACCGTGCGACCCCGACCGAGGTCCAGGTCGGAACCAACGATATCCGCGCCGCCATCCACCATTTCGGCGGGGTCATCCGCGCCAAGGGCTCCGGCGCCCTGCGGTTCTCCCTGCCCGGCGGCGGCTTCGCCACGGTCAAGTCGGTGACCATGCCCGCCCGTCCGGCCCTGGGCGTCAACGACGCCGACCGGACCGAGATTTCCGCCCTGGTCCAGGACTTCGTCGATCGGGGGATCGCGGCATGAGCACGCTCCCCCTGTTCATCCAGGTCGAGCTGGCCATCCAGGAGCGGCTGAGAGCCGCGTCCAAGCTGGGCGTCCTCGGCTACAAGCTCCGGTCGATCGACAGCCTGCCCAGCGACGTCGACGAAAAGCTGAAGGACTATATCCGCGCCTTCCCGGCGGTCTGGACCGTGTTCGGCGGCTGGACCGTCGTCAGCGAGCGCAGCGGCGGCGGGGCCGTGATCGAGGCCCGCTATTCCGTGGTCTGCGCGGCCCAGAACCTGAGGAACGAGGGCGCGGCCCGCCTGGGCGCCGGAAGCGCGCCGGGCTCGCTGCAGATCACCGCCGACGTCGTCGGTCTGCTGCTCGGCAATGAGCTGGGCCTGGACGTCGGCCCCCTGGTCCTGGGCCAGTGCCAGAGCCTCTACACCGCCGCCCTGACCCGCGAGCTGAAGGCCAGCCTGTACGGCGTCTCCTTCACCTGCCGGATGACGATCGACGCCCAGCCGGCCGACGTGCTGGAGGGCCAGCCCGTTGGCGAGTTCGCGAACCTCGCGGTCGACTGGATCGCGCCCGGCGCGGGCGAGGACACCGCGCCCACCGAAACCCTCCAGACCCTGCCCACGGAGTTCGACTGATGGCGAAAGCCCCCGACGTTTATGCCTATTTCCTCAAGCCCGCCCCCGACCGTCGTGTGCGGCGCCAGGACGGCGTCTTGCTGGCCGACGACGGCGAGACCGTGGCGCGATCGCCGTACTGGGACCGCAAGCTGTTCGACGAGGATGTTGTCGAGGCGGAGCCGCCCAAACCCGCCAAGCCCACGTCACCGGGAGCTGAATAGCCATGCCCATCATCTTCAACTCCATCCCGGTCGATCTGCGCACTCCCGGCAGCTATGTCGAGATCGACGCCTCGCGCGCCCGCCAGGGCCTGCCCCGGTTCACGCCCCGGGTCCTGTTCATCGGCAACCGCGCCGGCGCCCCGACCCTGGAGCTGCTGCGCGTCCATTCCGCCTCTGAGGTCAAGCCGATGTTCGGCGCCAAGTCGGTCCTGGCCCAGATGATCTCGGCCTTCATGGCCAACAACACCACCGCCGAGGTCTGGGCGGTCCCGCTGGCCGACGACGCCGCGGGCGTGGCCGCGACGGCCACCTTCACCTTCAACACGGCCGCCACGAGCGCGGGCACAATGGCTGTCTATGTCGGCGGCCGACGCATGGCCGTGCCCGTCGCCGCCGGCGACGCGGTGGCCACGATGGCGACCGCCCTGGCCGCCGTGATCAACGCCCATCCGGACTCGCCCGCCTCGGCCTCTGCCGCCCTCGGCGTTGTCACCCTGACGGCCCGCCAGAAGGGCACCCAAGGCACTACGATCAACCTCCGCGCCAACTATCTGCGCACCGACGCCACCCCCCCCGGGGTGACCACGGCCATCACCGGCTTCACCGCTGGGGCCACCGACCCGTCGGTCGCCGCCGCGATCGCCCTGATCGGGGATGAGCCGTTCGACGCCATCGTCGTGCCCTGGACCAGCGCCGCCAACCGCACGGCCCTGATCGCCGAACTGACCAGCCGCTGGGGTCCGACCCGCAAGATGGACGGTCTGCTGTTCCAGGCCATGTTCGGCCCGCAGGGCACGCTGGCGGCGGCCGGAGCCTTGCTGAACAGCCCCTATGAGACCATTCTGGGGGTGCGGACCCCGCTGGAGCCGGCGTGGGAGGTTGCGGCCATCTATGCCGCCGCCGTCATCCAGGCCGCCGGCGAGGACCCTGCGCGGCCGTTCCAGACCCTGCCGCTCGCGGGCATCCAGGCCCCGGTCCCGACCGCCCGTTTCAGCCGCGCCGAGCGCGAACTGCTGCTCCGCGACGGCATCTCGACCTGGACGGTGGACGCGAACGGCGGGCTTCGCCTTGAGCGGCCGATCACCACCTATCAGACCGATTCCGCCGGGGCCGAGGACCCGGCCTATTACGACCTGAACACCCTGCTGACGATCAGCTATCTGCGCAAATCGCTGCAGCACCGAATCTCGACGAAATATCCGCGACACAAGCTGGGCAATGACGGGACCAACTACGCCCCCGGCCAGCCGATCGTGACGCCCAAGGTGCTGCGGGCCGAGTTGGTGGCCCTGTTCCGGGACTGGGAGGCGGCGGGCCTGGTCGAGAACGTCGATCAGTTCAAGGCCGACCTGCAGATCGAGCGCGACGCCAGCGATCCGAACCGGGTCAACGCCATCATCCCGCCCGACATCATCAACCAGTTCCGGGTCTTCGCGGCCCAGATCCAGTTCCGCCTGTGATGCGCCGGGCCTACCGTTCGCCGCGCGGCGGCTCACTGCTTGAGGCCCGGGAATGGGCCTCTGAAAGGGCTTTCAACCATGGCTAAGAAGTTCGGCCGCGCCACCGTCCGGGTGGACGGCAAGGTGTACGACACCAAGAAGGGCTCGACCCTGGACCCCGGCGGCGTCAAGCGCGAGCCCCGGCCGGGATCGAACACGACCGGCGGTTTCACCGAGGAGCTGGTCCCGGCCAAGGTCGAGGCCACCGTCCTGTTCGGCGAGGGCGACAGCGTCACCGAGATCAACAAGATCACCGGCGCGACCATCACCTTCGAGTGCGACACCGGCCAGACCTACATCATCCGCGACGGCTATTCGGCCGAGCCGGTGCAGCTGACCGAGGGCGAGGGCGAGGCCAAGGCCGTCTTCATGGGCTCGGCCGCCGAGGAGATGCTGTGATGACGGAGGAGATCGACACCGGCGCCGTGCCCGCCGCCCCGGCCCCGACCTACCCCGACGGACCGATCAGCTACACCCTGAAAAAGCCGGTTGTGCTGTTCACCGCCGTCGCCGGGCGCGAACCGGAGCGGACCACCATCACCAGCGTGACCGTGCGCGAGCCGAACGGCGAGGACCTGTTCGTCATCGACCGCGCGAAGGGCGAGGCCGAGAAGGCCGCCCGGCTGATCGCCCAGCTATGCGACCAGCCCTATCAGTTCTCCAAAAAGCTGTCGGGCTGGGACTTCACCAAGCTGGGCGAGATCGTGCAGCGTTTTTTTCCGACGGAGGACTGAGCCTTCAGGCGTTCGCCGAGATCGCGGTTTCCTTCCAGGGGTTCACCCGGACGGAGCTGGGTCGGATGACCTGGCGGGAACTGCGTTTCTGGCACGAAGAGGCCCAGCGCATCCATGGCCGAGCTGAAACTTAACCTCGTCATCCGGCTGCTGGACCAGGCCACCGCGCCCGTCCGGCGGCTGGGCCAGACGGTCGCGCGACTGGACAAACCGTTCCGCGCCGCCCGGATGGCGGCCGGCGGCCTGCTGCGCGACGTGCGACAGTTGGCGATGGTCGGGGCCGCGGCCGGCGCGGCCTTGGGGGTCGCGCTCTACCAGTCCGTCCGGCGATACGCCGACGTCGGCGACGCGGCGCTGGAGACGTCCCAGAAGGTCGGGGTCGGGGTGCCGACCTTCCTGCGCTGGTCCCACGCGGCCAAACAGGGCGGCGTCGAGGCGGCCTCGCTGGAAGACGCCCTGAAATTCCTCTCCCTGTCGTCCTCGGCGGCCGCCGACGGCGCCAAACAGGACCAGGTGGCCTTCGCCCGGCTCGGCGTAGCCTATCGCGATGCGCGCGGGCGGCTGATCCCGCTGGAGCAACTGCTGCCCCGGGTGGCCGACCGGTTCGCGCAGATGGAGGACGGGCCGCGCAAATCGGCCATCGCCGTGGCCCTGTTCGGCCGGGCGGGTCTGGCGATGATCCCGATGCTGAACGAGGGTTCGGCCGGGCTGAAGAAATGGGGCGACGAAGCCGAGCGGCTGGGCATCGTGATGAGCCAGCGCGGCGCCGAACAGGCCGACGAGTTCAACGATTCGCTCAACACCCTGCACCAGAGCATCTTCGGCCTGGGCAACGGCATCGCCGGCGGCCTGCTGCCGCAGCTGACCAGCGTGATCCAGCGCCTCACCCAGATGATCGCGGCCAACAAGCCGGAGATCCTGCGCCGCACCCAGGCGATCTTCGCCCAGATCGGCGCGGCCCTGCCGGGGATCATCAAGGGGCTCGGCGACTTCGCCCGGTTCCTGGGCCAGATCGCGGCCGTCGTCGGGCCGGTCGTCCAGGCGCTCGGCGGGTTCAACAATGTGCTGGACCTGCTGGCGGTGATCGTCGTCGGCAAGGTGGCCATCGCCATCTGGAGCGCCGTCGCGGCGGTCTGGGGCCTGAACGGCGCCATGCTGGCCAATCCGGTCGGCCTGGTCATCGTGGCGATCGCCGCCCTTGTCCTGGTCGTCGTCGGCCTGGTCCGTCAGTGGAAGCCTATCAGCGCCTTCTTCGCCGGGGTCTGGGCCCAGGTGGTGGGCAAGGTGCGGCTGTATCTCGGCGTCCTGAAACACCTGTTCCTGAACTTCTCGCCGGTCGGGCTGATCATCAAGCACTGGGCCTCGATCGTCGGCTTCTTCCAGGGCCTGTGGAAACGGATCGGCGACGCCTTCAAGGCCGGGGTCGCGGCGGTGTGGAACATGCTGCCGCCCTGGTTCCAGCAGGTGCTGCGCGGCGCCAGTTTCGTCGTCCGGGCGGTGTCGGGCGTGGGGTCGCCTCCGGCTGGCGACGGCGGATCGACGCCCCGGCCGTCCCCCGCCGTCGGCGCGGCGGCCCGGGCCACCTTCAGCGGCGAGATCGGCGTCCGGGCCATTCCCGATCGCGACGGCCGCGTCCCCGAGGTCTTCGCCCGGTCATCGACCCCCGGATTCACCCTGGCTCCGGTCGGCGGCGTCCCCACCCGGGGCGGCCGATGAGCTGGCGCGACAGAAAACGGACCGCCAGTTTCCGGGGTGTCGAGTTCGAGGTCGACGCCCACGATCACGATTTCGGCCGGCGCACGGACGTCCACGAGTACGCCCTGCGCGCCGTCCCGTGGGTCGAGGACCTGGGCCGGGCGGCCCGGGCCTACAGCCTGGACGCCTATCTGATCGGTCCGGATTACGACCTGGCCCGCGACCGGCTGATCGCCGCCCTGGAGGCCGAGGGGCCGGCGACGCTGGTCCACCCCTGGCTGGGGCCGGTGACGGTCAGCTGCACCACCTCATCCCTGCGCGAAACCATCCGCCGGGGCGGCGAGGCCGGGTTCCGGCTGGACTTCATCGAGGCGGGCGAGAACGCCGCCCCCGACGCCGGCGAGGACACCCAAGCGTTGTCGATCGACGCGGCCGATGCGGCCGGCGATCAGGCGGCGGCCGGACTGGCCGGGGATTTCGCCACGGCCGGACGGCCGGGCTTCGTCCTGGACGCCGCCGCGGCGCGGGTCGGGGGCGTCGCCGACGCCCTGGAGGCCGCCACCGCCCCGATCCGGGCGGCGACCGAGAAGGCCGGCGCCTTCCTGCGCCGGGCCGCCCGGCTGCGCGTCCAGGTGCTGTCGCTCGCCGCCGCACCCGGCGACCTGGCGTCCGAACTGCTGGGTCTGGTCCGAGACGCCGCCGGCCTGGCCCGAACGCCGGCGCAGGCGCTGGCGGCCCTGCGGCCCCTGATGGGCTTCGGCTCGACCCTGGGCGCCGTTCTCGGCCTGACCCCCGGACGGGCGCGCGAGCGGGCCAACCAGACCCGGCTGATCCGGTTCGTGCGCCAGGCCGCCGCCGCCGAGTGCGTCCGCGCCGTCGCCGATCTGGAGTTCGGTTCGTACGACGAGGCGGCGGCCGAACGCGACGTCATGTCCGAGGCGATCGACACCCTGGCCGTCGAGGCGGCCGACGCCGGCGACGACGCGGCCTGGCTGGCCTGCGAGGACCTGCGCCGCGCCCTGGTCCGGGACGTGACGGCGCGGGGCGGCTCGCTGGCCCGGCTGACCGAGGTCCCGATCGCCACCGATCGCCCTCTGCTGGTCGTCGCCCATTCGCTATACGGCGACGCCGGGCGCGCCGGGGAACTGGCCCAGCGCAACCGGGTCCGTCATCCCGGCTTCATCGGCGCCGGCACGGTGCTGCAGGCCCTCGCCCAGGATGGGGCGGTCGCCAATGGCTGAGACCTCCGCCAACGTCACCCTGAAGATCGCCGGGCGCCGGTTCGACGGCTGGACCCAGGTCTCGATCGAGCGGCGGCTGGACGCCCTGTGCGGTCAGTTCGCCCTGGGCCTGACCGAACGCTGGCCGGGCCAGCCCGAACGCTGGCGGATCGAGACCGGCGACCAGGCGCAGCTGCTGGTCGACGACGAGCCGGTCGTCAACGGCTGGATCGACCGCGCCCGCTATCAGTTGTCGCCCAATGGCCACCCGCTGGAGGTCTCGGGCCGCGACCGGACGTGCGATCTGGTCGATTGCTCGGCCGATCCGCCGGGGTCGTGGCGCGACCGGACGGCCGCCCAGATCGCGGCCGACCTGACCCGGCCGTTCGGCATCTCCGTCAGCGTCATCGGCGACCCCGGCCCGCCCTTCGCCCGGTTCGCCCTGGAGCCCGGCGAGACCGTCCTGGCCGCCATCGAGCGGATGACGGTGCTGCGCGGCCTGCTGGCCACGACGGACGCCTCGGGGGACCTGGTGCTGCGGCGGCCGTCCGAACAGACCGCCGGTTTCGAGCTGGTCGAGGGCGAGAACATCGAGGCGATCACCTTCGACAACGACACCGCCGACCGGTTCAGCCGCTACACCCTGAAGGGCCACGACGCCTCGGACGAAAGCGCCGGGTCGCGCGCGGCCCGGCCCTCGGCCGAGGCCTTGGACCCCGGCGTTCGCCGGCACCGGCCGCTGCTGATCGTCGCCGACGAAGAATCGACGACCGCCACCCTTCAGGCCTCGGCCCGCTGGGAGGCCAGTGTGAGGGCGGCGAAGGCCCAGGTGGTGACCGCGACGGTGGCCGGCTGGCGTTCGCGCGACGGGCGACTGTATCAGCCGAACGTCCTGGTGCCGGTGCGCGCGCCGACCGTCGGGGTGACGGCCGAACTGCTGGTCTCGGGCGTCCGGTTCAAGCGCGGCGCGCGGGAAGGGTCGCGGACCGAGCTGACCCTGGTCCGCAAGGAATCCTACAGCCTGAAGCCGGTGGCCGAGGCCCCGGCCAGAAGGACGGCGGCCGCGCCGCCGCCGGGCCGATGACCGCCTGGTCGGACGTGCGCGCCAGGATCGGCCGGATGGTGGCGCGTTATCGCGTCACCCTGGTCGACGACGCCGGGCCGGTTCAGCGGCTGCAGGGCGAGGCGCTGGACGGCGAGGTGCTGGACCGGGCCGAGCGGATGACCGATTACGGCTTTTCCAGCTGCCCCCTGCCGGGCGCCGAGGGCTTGCTGATCGCCGTGGCCGGTTCGCGCTCCCAGGCCGTGGTGCTGGCGGTCGGGGATCGCCGCTATCGCCTGATGCTGGAACCGGGCGAGGTCGCCCTGCACGACGATCTGGGCCAGGTGGTGCATCTGACCCGGGAGGGCATCCGACTGGCCTCGTCGCTGCGCGTCGAGATCGAGGCGCCGGAGATCGCCCTGTCGGCCGAGGACGAAATCACCCTGGCCGCGCCCAAGATCGTGCTGGCCTCCAACGACCTGAACCTGGGCGCCGAGGGCGGCAAGCTGATCGGCCGCCACGACGACGCGATCGTCGCCGGCAAGGTTGTGGCGACCACGACGAAGGTGAAAGCCGCATGAGCGACCTGGCCCTGATCTGGGACGCCAAGGCCGGGTCGGCCGACCTGTCGGTCGAGGCCGGGGTGCTGGCCACCGACGCGGGTCTGAGGACCGCCGTCGTCGTCTCGCTGTTCACCGACCGGCTGGCCCGGGCGGACGACGTCCTTCCCGTTGAAGACGGCGATCGCCGGGGCTGGTGGGGTGACGTCGAGCCGCGCGTGGCCGGCGACCGGATCGGCAGCCGGCTGTGGCTGCTGGCCCGCGAGAAGGCGACGCCCCAGGCCCTGAACCGCGCCCGGGAATATGCGGCCGAGGCGTTGAACTGGCTGATCGCCGACGGCGTGGCCCGGACGGTCGAGGTCGAGGCGGAGGCCCAAGGCTCGGTGCTGGGCCTGGGCCTTGTGCTGCGCGTCGTCATCATCCGGACGGGCGGCGCCGCCGGCCGCTACGCCCTGACCTGGAGCGCCACCCGATGAGTTTCCAACGCCCGTCCCTCACCCAGCTGGTCACCCGGTCCAATGAGGATTTCGACGCCCGCCTGCCGGGGGCGGACAGCCGCCTGCGCCGCAGCGTCCTGGACGTGCTGGGCCGGGTCCACGCGGGCGGCATGAACGGCCTCTACGGCTATCTGGACCACATCGCCCTGCAGTCGCTGCCGGACACGGCGACGGACGAGGTGCTGGTGCGCTGGGCCACGATCTTCGGCGTCGAACCCAAGGCGGCCGAGCCGGCGTCGGGGTCGGCCTCCCTGACCGGCGTCAACGGCTCAATCGCGCCGATCGGGTCGGTGCTTCAGCGGCTGGACGGGGTGGAATACGTCACCACCGCCGCCGCCGCCATCGTCGCCGGCGTCGCGACGGCGCCTATCGAGGCCGTGGTTCCGGGCGAGGCCGGAATGGCCGTGACGGGGACCGGGCTCACTTTTGCCTCGCCGGCCGCCGGCGTCTCCGGCTCCGCCCTGGTCGCCGCCCCCGGCCTGACCGGCGGCGCGGACGCCGAGACCGAGGAAGAGCTTCGCGCCCGCGTTCTGGAACGGCTGCGCCAGCCGCCGCACGGCGGTGCGGCGGCCGACTACGTCCGATGGGCCAAGGAGGTGCCGGGGGTGACCCGGGCCTGGTGCTATCCGCTGCTGAACGGCCTGGGCACGGTCGGGGTCACCTTTGTGATGGACGGGAGAGAGGACATCATCCCGGCCGGCGGCGACGTGACGGCGGTGGACGCCTGGATCGCCCCGCGCCGGCCCGCGACGGCGGACGTCGATGTCTTCGCCCCCACGCCGGTCGATCTGGGCCTGACCATCGACCTGACTCCCGACACGCCCGAGGGCCGGCTGGCCGTCGAGGCCGAGCTGCGCGACCTGCTGGCCCGCGACGCCGAGCCGGGCGGGACCATCCGCATCAGCCGCATCCGCGAGGCCGTCTCGATCGCCGCGGGCGAGACCAACAACATCGTCAGCGCCCCGACCGCCGACGTGACCCACACCACCGGCCAGCTGGCGGTGATGGGCGACATCACCTGGACCTGATGGAATGAGGGACGTCGGCGCCTACACCGCCCAGTTGCAGCAGCTGCTCCCGACCGGGGCAGCCTGGACGCGCGATCCGGCCGCGACGCTGACGGCGGTGCTGGCGGCCTTGGCGGCCGAGTTCGCCCGGGTGGACGCCCGGGTGGACGACCTGCTGACCGAGATCGATCCCCGATCGACCTATGAGCTGCTGACGGACTGGGAGCGGGTTCTGGGCCTGCCCGACGGCTGCGCCCCGGTGCTTGGGACCCTCGCCGAGCGTCGGGCGGGCCTGATTCAGAAGCTGGCGGGGCTGGGCGGCCAGACGCCCGCCTTCTTCGTCGCTCTGGCGGCGGCGCTGGGATTCGACGTGGTGATCCACGAGTTCGATTCCGACGTCGACGACTATTCGCCCGGCCTGGACATCAGCGGCGGCAAGTGGCGACTGGTCTGGCGCGTCGAGGTGCTGGACCAGACCGACTTCACCGTCTTCCGCGCCGGGGTCTCGGCCGCGGGCGACCGCCTGACCGAGGGCGGCGCCCTGGACCTGGAGTGCGTCATCAAGCGCGCCAAGCCCGCCCACACCCTCGTCCTGTTCACCTATCCCGCCTGAGAGGCCTGATCCGATGCAACGCATTTCCGGCGCCGACGCCGTCGCCAACCGGTTCAACGACAATCCGGCCGTCCAGAGCCCGACGACGCGGGTTCCGGCCGCGTGGCTGAACGACGTCCAGGAGAACATCTGCGAGGTCATCGAGGACGCCGGCATCGCCCTGGACCCCGACGAGGGTAGCCAGCTGCTCGCCGCCATCGGCGCCCTGATCGATCGGGTGCAGCCGATCGGCGCGGTCGTCATGCTGGACGGCCCGAACGCGGGCTGGGGTCTGGTCGCGCTGGATACGGAATATCTTCGGGCCGACTACCCCCGTCTGGTCGCCCATTACGTCGACCAGGGCCGCCTGATCGCCGGCAGCACCGGAGCCCATTTCCGGACGCCGGACTATCAGGGCTATTTCCCGCGGATCGCCGCCACCGACGCTGCCATCGACCCGGACGGCCCGCGCGATCCGGGCAGCCTGCAGGGTGACCAGAACAAGGCCCACACCCACGAGGTGACGCCTCCGGCGGCGACCAACGACACCGCCTTCGGCTTGACCGTCACCGGGACAGGCGGCAGCGAGACAATCACCCCCTATGCGACACAGTCGTCGGGGGGCGCCGAGGCCAGAGCCAAGAACGTGGCCTTCACCTTCATGATCCGCGGCCGATGATCGAAGACGACCCTCTCGGCAACGAGGGGGGTGACGGGGTTGCAGCCCCATCACCAGCGGGCGACCACCCGCACCCGGTCCTGGCGCGCCAGGCCCAAGTCCCCCCACCGGGCGCACCGGTTGTGAGCAAGATTCGTGAGGGAGTCGATCCGATGCGGCGCGTGCAACGCGCTGCTTTTCAAGGCCCAGCCAGCGGCGCTGGCCGGTGTTATAGAGATCAAATGCCGCCGCTGTGGCGGACTGAACATTCTGAGGCCCCAGAGCCCCCAAACGACCGCCGATCGAGCGGCCGAAAGGATCTAGCTTTGTGGCTTTACGTTCCCAACCCGACGCCCCGTCCGAGATTCGGGGCCTCTCCCTCTGCGCAGGGTACGGCGGCCTTGACCTCGGCCTGCACATCGCCGAGCCCCGCTATCGAACTGTGGGTTACGTCGAGCGGGAAGCCCACGCCGCGGCCTCTCTCGTGGCCCGGATGGAAGACCAGGCCCTGGCTCCGGCGGCTGTATGGGACGATCTGCGATCCTTCGACGGCCGCCCGTGGCGCGGCCGGGTTCATCTCGTCTCTGCCGGCTATCCCTGTCAGCCGTTCAGCCAGGCCGGCGACCGGCGGGGCGCGGCCGACCCCCGCCACCTCTGGCCGGACGTCGCCCGCATCGTCGGCGGGGTCAGCCCGCGCTGGGTCTTCCTCGAAAACGTCGCCGGCCATGTGTCCCTGGGACTTGGGGACGTCGCCGGAGACCTTCGCGGCCTGGGCTACGCGGTCCGGGCAGGCCTGTTCACGGCGGCTGAAACGGGCGCGCCTCACCTTCGGCGTCGGGTCTTCATACTGGCCGACGCCGACGGCGTCGGACGCGGGCTATTTCCCGGACATGGTGATCGAGGCGGGCGGCCTGACCATGAAGGGGCCGTTCGACGCCCACCACGAGAGCGGCGGCCAGTATTCGCTGGAGAACGCGGCGCGGGTCTGGACGCTGCTGTGGCGGGTGCTGAAGGCCCTCGGCGTCGATCCGGCGACGATGGGCTCGTCCTGTTCGCCCCCGGTCCGTCTGAGTTTGAAGCATGGTCGCGGCTCCTCGGCTTCCGGCCAGACCTCCAACCCGCGTTTCTACGAGAAGGTGATGGGCTGGCCGACCGACTGGACCGCACCCGGGGCGCGGGTAACGGAGTTTGCAGCCTGGCTGCGGCTCTCGCGTGGTCGACTCTCCGATCTGCTCACAATCGGCGCCTTAGAGGCTGACCGGAAATGAAGTTGGGTGAAATCAGTCGTTTGTGATTCTGTTGAAGGTGCGAGCCATCAACGGATATCGACATGTGGACTGAGATCACCCGGCGCAAGCATGCCCGAAAGGGCCTGCGGTATTCAAGCGATCTGAC
>CALSBO010000020.1:0-43948 GCA_943373195.1 Brevundimonas vancanneytii | reverse complement strand
TGCGCGGCCTGATGAAGGACCTCGACGTGCCGCGGCCCAGGGCGAAGGCCCACTGACGTCGGGCCGGCCTGCAGACCCCCGGACCGCGACTCCGGGACCCGGTGACGGCGGCCCGGCGACGCGCTAGACCCCGATCATGACCGACGCCGCCTCCGAGACCCCCGCCGGCAAGACCTCGTCCTTCGGCTTTCGCGACGTCGACGCGACCGAGAAGGTGCAGCTGGTGCGCGGCGTGTTCGACAGCGTGGCCTCCAGCTACGACCTGATGAACGACCTGATGAGCGGGGGCGTGCACCGGCTGTGGAAGAACGCGGCGGCGGCGAAGCTGAATCCGCGGCCGGGCGAGACCATCCTCGATGTCGCCGGCGGCACCGGCGACATGGCGCGGCGCTATGCGAAGATGGCGCGGGCGGCGCAGGAGCGGCGCGGCGGAGACGACGCCTCGGTCATCGTGCTGGACTACAACGCCGAGATGATCATGGCGGGCGTCCACAAGGGCGGGGAGCCCGAGATGCAGTGGTCGGTCGGGGACGCCATGGCCCTGCCCCTGCCCGACGCCTCGGTGGACGCCTATTCGATCGGTTTCGGCATCCGCAACGTCGCCGACATTCCCCTGGCCCTGCGCGAGGCGCGGCGGGTGCTGAAGCCCGGCGGGCGGTTCCTGTGCCTGGAGTTTTCGCGGCCCACGGCCTCGGCGATCCGCAAGGCCTATGACGCCTGGTCGTTCCACGCCATTCCGCGCATCGGCGGCTGGGTCGCGGGCGACCGCGACAGCTATCGGTATCTGGTCGAGAGCATCCGCCGCTTTCCCGACCAGTCGGCGTTCAAGCGCATGATCGAGGATGCGGGCTTCAGCCGCGTGGCCGTGACCAATCTGTCGGGCGGGGTGGCCGCCATCCATCACGGGTGGGCGATCTGACCAGTCCCGCCGACTACAAGACGGCGCCGCCGCCGCCGCTGGCCGAACCGGTGCGGCGCCCGGTCGAGGCAAGCCTGCGCCTGCTCGGCTGGGGCTGGGTGCTGGTGCGCCACGACGCCCTGGCGCCGCGCGAGATCACGCCCCTGCTGCCGGTCTGGATCCGCTGGCTGGCGCATCTGCTGCATCTGTTCGCGGGCCGCGAGGCGCGCGACGGCCGCCCCGGCCAGCGTCTGGGCAAGGCGTTCGAACACCTCGGGCCGGTGGCCATCAAACTGGGCCAGGTGCTGGCCACCCGCGCCGACATCTTCGGGGTCGAATTCGCCCGCGACCTGGGGCGGCTGAAGGACGCCCTGGCGCCGTTTCCGGTCGACCAGGCCCGGCGCGAGGTCGAGCGGTCGCTGGGGCGGCCGGTCGAGGCCCTGTTCACCGATTTCGGCCCGCCGGTCGCCGCCGCCTCGCTGGCCCAGGCGCATCCGGCCTGGCTGGCCGACGGGCGCAAGGTGGCGGTCAAGGTGCTGCGGCCCGGGGTCGAGCGGCGGGTGGCGCAGGGACTGGATTCGATGCGGCTGGCGGCGCGGATCGCCGTGCGGTTCGTGCCCCTGGCCCGGCGGCTGGAGCCCTCGGCCTTCGTCGAGACCATCGCCCGCGCGCTGCGGCTGGAGCTGGATATGCGGCTGGAGGCCGCCGCCGCCTCAGAGCTGAAGGAGATCATGGACAAGGACGCCGCGGCCGGCGGCCATATGACGGCGCCGGCGGTGATCTGGGACGGGGTCGGCAAACGGGTCCTGACCCTGGAATGGGCGCCCGGCGTGGCCATGACCGACCCGGCCGCCGCCGAGCAGCCGGGACTGGACCGCAACGCCCTGGCCGACAATGTGGTGCGCGCCTTCCTGACCCAGGCGCTGGACCATGGGACGTTCCACGCCGACCTGCACGAGGGGAATCTGTTCTGCCACGCCCCGGCCGAGCTGACGGCGATCGACTTCGGCATCGTCGGGCGGCTGGGACCGGCCGAGCGGCGCTATCTGGCGGAAATTCTCTGGGGCTTCCTCAGCCGCGACTACGACCGCATCAGCCGGGTGCATTTCGAAGCCGGATACGTGCCGCCCGAACATTCGGTCGAGGCCTTCGCCCAGGCCCTGCGCGCGGTCGGCGAGCCGGTCATCGGCAAGGCGGCGTCGCAGGTGTCGATGGGCCGGCTGCTGGGCCAGTTGTTCGAGATCACCGACCTGTTCGACATGCACCTGCGGCCCGAGCTGATCCTGCTGCAGAAGACCATGGTCTCGGTCGAGGGCGTGGCCCGGCGGTTGAACCCCGACCACGACCTCTGGGCCGCCGCCAGCCCGGTGGTCGAGCGCTGGATACGGCGCGAGCTCGGCCCCCAGGCCCAGGTCCGCGACGCCATCGAGGAAATCCGCGCCACCCTGAAGGCCCTGGCGCGGCTGGCGCAGAACCCGCCGCAGCCGCGGACGGTGGTGATCCGCGAGGTCCACACCCCCGCCTGGACGATCGTCTGTGTCACGCTTGCAGTAACCGCGGCCGCCGCCGCCCTTGTTCTGTCGCTTTGGCCCGCCATGGTCTGAGCCCAGTACCGGAGACGACCCCATGAAGCCGCTTCTGATCGCCGCCGCCCTTCTGCTCGTTCCCGCGGCCGCCCGTGCCCAGGTGGCCGCGGCGTCCGTGCCCAACACCTTCGACCGCCCGGCCCAGAGTGCTCCGGCGCCCGCGGCTCCCGCCCCCGCCCCCGCTCCCGCTCCCGCCGCGCCGGCGGTTTCCGCCGTCCCGGCCTCCGCCCAATCCGAAGCGGTGCTGCGCGAGATCATCGCCGACGCCCAGGCCGGCGCCTTCGACTATTCGCTGATGAGCGACGATCTGGCCGCCCAGGTGCGCGAGCAGGAGGCGACCGTCCTGCCCCTGCTGCAGGGCTTTGGCGTGGTCCAGGCCGTGGACTTCCTCGGCAGCCAGGCGGGCGCCGACCTTTACGCCGTGACCTTCTCCAACGCCGCCACCCAGTGGATGATCGGGTTCGACGAGGCCGACAAGGTCGCCGCCCTGCTGTTCCGTCCGGCGCGATAGCGCCTCTCCTCCTTCGATCCGGAGCCCGCCATGCGCCAACGCCACGCCGCATCGAAACCGCTTCCGTCCTCTCCGCTGCGAGCGCTCGGCGTCGCCGTGTTGTCCGCCGCAGCCCTGTCCGCCTGCGCCGGGCCCGGGATGGGTCCGGGCGGCCCGTTCGGCGGTCCGGGGAGGGATCGCCCCGCCCCGCGCGGACTGTTCGTCAGCCCCTTTGGCGAGGTGTTCGCCGCGACGCCGGGCGAGCCCTGGCCGGTGGCCGACTGGTTCCGCGGCGCCGACGAGAACCTCGACGGGGTGGTGGTGTTCGACGAATTCGCCGCCGACGGCCGCAGGTGGTTCGGCCGCCTCGACGCCGACCGGGACGGCCGACTGGGTCAGGCCGAACTATGGGCCTATGAGGCCAGCCTGCGCGAAATCGGCGGCGGCATGGGCGCAGGCCCTGGCGGTGAGGCCCGTGGCCCGGGCTTCCGGTCAGGCGCGGCCCTGGGCCTGGCGCCGCCGCAGACCGCGGGTCGCAGCCGCGCGCCCCGCCGCGGCCCCGGTCGACCGCGTGGACCGCGCGGCTACGGGATCATCGCCGAAGCCGGCTTCTTCAACCTGCCGCAGCCGGTCAAGGCCGCCGATGTGAACGTCGACCAGCGGGTCACGGCCGAGGAATGGACCGCCGCGACGCAGCGCTGGTTCCGGGCTCTGGACGCGGATCGCGATGGACGCCTGACGCTGGCGTCCCTGCCGAAGACGCCGCTGCAACAGCGGGTCGAGGGTCGGCGTTAGAGCGAAATCGGTTGAGTTGGACGCAGTCCAGCTCGGCTCGGATTTCGCTCCGGCATGATGCTGGACCATTTTTTGGATTCAGGTCGATTCGACCTGAAGCAAGAATGGTCCTAGAGCAACCGCCACCTGAATTGACGCTCCGTCTGCGCCCGTGCCCTTCGTGATGAACCTTCCGGCCTCCGCCCCGATTCAACTCAGCGGGCGATTGGTCTGGCGTCCGTCGGCCAGTTCGCGGTCCGTCGGACGCCCGGCCTTCTCGAGGATGGCGGCGCAGACGGCGAACATCACCGCCATCGTGGCCGTGCGCAGCGGATAGTCGACGCCGGAATGCACCAGCATGATCAGCAGGGCGATGCCGGCCGCGCGCTGATAATCGCGCTCGCGGGACGTCGGCGCCCTCCAGGCGCTCCACAGCCGGCGTCCGTACCAGACCAGGAAGGCGGCGATCAGGATCATCCCCGGCCAGCCGGCCTCCAGCCAGGTCTCCAGATATTCGTTGTGGGCGTGGTTGAAGAAGGTCGGGTCCAGCCGTTCCAGCGGCTCGACCGAGCGGAAGACGGTGTCGAAACTGCCGATGCCCGAGCCCAGCGGCAGCCAGGTCTGGGCGGCGTCGGCGACGACGGGCCATTCCTCGAACCGGCCCTCGGGGGCGGACTGGACGTCGAAACGGGCCATGACCGGCGGCAGGGCCAGGACGGCGACGGCGGCGACGGCGGCGGTCACGGCCCCGGCCAGACCGATCAGGGCAGGGCCCGGCCGGCCGCGGCCCGAGGCGATCCAGGCGGCGAGCAGGCTGACGACCACGGTCGGGCCGAACAGGATGACCCCCGCGCGCGAGCGGACGGCGGCCAGACCGATCACGGCCATCCCCATGAACAGCGCTCCGAACCAGAGCGGCAGGCGGCGTTCGTCGCGGTGGCGCAGGGCGGCGGCGCCGATCACGGCGGCGAAGGGCAGGCAGGCCAGCAGCAGGGTGGCCAGATGGTTGCGGTTGGCGAACAGGCCGGTGACCGAGCCGGCTTCGGTGGTCTCCCACGGATGCAGGGCGTCGGTGCCGCTGGCCAGCTGCGCCGCGCCGACCAGCATGCCGATCACGGCGGCGACCAGGTACATCAGGATCAGGCGGGCGGTCAGCGGCTGGGGCGCCGTCAGCACGGCGAGAAAGGCCGCCGCCGGGGGGATCAGGGCCAGCGCGGACTGCCAGGTCAGGTCCGGCGTGACGGTCAGCGGAACCCAGCCGGGCTGGAGGCCCACGAGGTCCAGCGCCAGCACCATCTGCTCGCGGCCGGGCAGACCGGTCCAGACCGCCGGGGGCAGGGGGATGAGCTGGATGAGGGGGATCGCGGCCAGCGCCGCCAGAATGCCGAGGGCGAAGCGATGCTCACGCCACAGGCCGCCGCGGAGCAATCGTTCCCCGGCGATGACCAGCAGGGGCAGGGCGGCCAGTTCGACCACGGCCAGACGCAGCGCGTGCTGCTGACTGGCGCCGCCGAAGGCAAGCGAAAGGGCCAGCAAGACCACCGCCGCGATCGCGACGGCATCCCACTGGCCCCTGGAAACCGTATTGGGTGCGCGCTGCGTCAGCACCGAGGCGTACGCAGCCCGAACCTGAAAGGCTTAATCGCTTTCCGAGGCGTCGTCGTTGAGGACGATGATGGTGCTGATGATCACGGCGGTGCCGATCAGGACGACCGGAAGCGGAATGCCGCGGAACTCCGACGCGGCGTCGGCGCGGGCGCCGACCCGGTCGCCCACGCGGGCGACGGCCGAGTTGTTGGCGGCGGCGGCCTGGCCGGCCACGAGCAGCAGTCCAACCGTGACGGCGGCGATGGTCTTACGCATGCAAATCCCCTTTAGGCAGGCAGTGGTACGGGCTGGCCCGCGATGTATCGAGATACGCGTATAGGCGGCGAAGGTTGCAGAATCAATACAAAACAGCCCGCCCGATGCGGCTGGGACACGGTTTTTCGCTCAATTCGCCTGAGGCGCGAAAGGCGCCACGGCGATCCGGTCGAACCAGGCCACCACGGGCGTGCGGCGGTCGTCCCCGCGGGTCTCGAGCCTCAACCACTGCGCCGGGCAGGCCGCCGGGACGGTGAACGCCGCGGAGAGGGGCTTCCACGCCGTCGCGCCGGGCGGCGTCGAGGGCGCGGACAGGATCGCCAGATCGCCGGGCGCGCAGGTGACCGTCCAGGCCAGACGGGCGCCCGGATCGCCGGCCTCGGCGCGGGCTTCCGCTGTCAGACGATAGCCCCCGGGGGCCAGAAACATCATCTGTTCGGCGATCCGCGACCGCGAGAAGCCGTCGTACTCGACGCGCAGGGCCGGATCGGCGGGGCGCAGGTCGTCCGGCACGATCTCGGCGACCACGCCCGCCGTCTGGTCGAGCCGCCACTGGAAAGGCTCGGGCGCCTCAGGATCATCGAAACCGCCGTTGACGACGCCAACAACCGTGGCCGGGGGACGGTTCAGCCGCCCCCGCACGGTGCGGACGGCCTCGATCTGACCCTTGTCGAGAAACTGCATGTAGAACTGGCGCAATTCCTCGTTGGTCAGGGGGGCGGGGCTCGACTGCAGCATGACGGCCAGGGCGGCCGCGACCTGAAGGCCGTCGGGGGTGGTGTACAGGCTGTCGAGATAGGACTGGCGCCAAGGCGGGCGGGCGGCCACCAGGCGGGTCACGACCGGCAGGGCCCGCTCGCGGTCGGTCGCCGCGGCCAGGGTGAACAGGCGGAACACCTGCGGCCGGATGTCCTCGCGGCGCCGCACCAGGGTGTCGGCATGGGCCAGGGCCGAGGCGTAGTCGCCGCGCCGCAGACGATGCTCGACCAGCCAGGCATGGGCCGGATCGTCCCGCAGACTCCAGTTTCCGGCCAGGGTCAGGATGTCGTCGGCGGCATCCACGCGCCCGGCACGGGCCTCGGTCAGGCCGACGACGCGCAGGGCCCGGGGATCGAACGGGGCGCGGGCGAGGGCGTCACGGCCCAGCGAGGCGGCGTTGTCGGCGCGGTTTTCGGCCAGTTCCGCCTCGGCCGCCCGGCGCAGCACCAGCGGCGAGCCCGGCGCGATGCGGACCGCGAACGACACCGGCGCGCGCTGGATGAACGGCTGGATCGCCACCTGCCAGCCCAGCAGGACGGCCGCGACGGTCAGGGCATAGGGCGCGAGACCGGCGAAGCCTCCGCCCTTGCGCCCCGACGGGACGGCGGGGTCCGCCTGATCCCTCAACCCTTCTTGCCCTTCTTGGCGGTCGGGTTCGGGTTCTCCGGATTGTCGGACCCGTAGGCGCCGTAGTTGTAGTCATAGGCGTAGTCATAGCCGCCGTACGACGTGCTCCTGGCGTTGAATTTCGACAGCACCGCGCCCAGCAGGCGGGCCCGGCCCACCTTCAGACGACGCAGGGCGCCGCGGGCCTGACCCCGGCGCGTGCGGCGCGATTCCAGCACGAACAGCACGCCGCCGACCGTCGCCGCCAGCAGGGGCGAATCGGCGAAGCCCAGGACCGGCGGGCCGTCCACGACGACGTGGTCGAAATTGTTGCGCGCCTCGGCCAGGAACTGGCGCAGACGGTCGCCGCCCCATAGTTCGGCGGGGTTGGGCGGGAGCGGGCCGCAGGGGATGAAGTACAGGTTCTCCTGACGCGTCCGCTGGATCACCGAGGCCAGGTCCGAAGAGCCGGACAGCAGGTTGCTCATGCCGCGTTCGTTGTCCACGCCGACGACGCGGTGCATCGAGGGATTGCGCAGGTCGCCGTCGACCAGCAGCACCCGCTTGCCGACCCGGGCCAGGTTGAGCGCGACGGCGTAGGCGGTCGTCGACTTGCCCTCGGCGGGACGGGCGCTGGACACCAGCAGACTGGTCGGCGCGCCGTCGGGCGTCGAGAACTGAAGCGCCGTTCGCAGCGAATAATAGGCTTCGGAGAAGCCCGATCGGATGTCGGCCAGCGCCGCCGCGGTGGTCTGGCCCTTGTCGAGCAGGGGCACGACGCCGAGCACCGGGATGCCCAGTTTCTTCTCGACGTCGTCGGGCGTGGCGATGGTCTCGTCGAGCGCCTCGAGCACCAGGGCGGCCACGACGCCGAAGCCCAGGCCGAACAGGGCGGCCAGCGCCAGGTTGATCAGCATATTGGGCTTGGAGGGCGTCGCCGGCGGGTTGGCGCTGTCGATGATGGAGATGTTGTTGGCGGTGACGTCTCCGGTGACGCTGACTTCCTTGTAGCGCTGCAGCAGGCCCTCATAGAGGGTGCGGGTGGTGTCCAGCTCGCGCTGCAGGATGTTGTACTGGATCGAGCGGTCGCGCAGGTCCAGCGCGTCGCCGGTCAGGCCGCCGACCTGGGCCTGCAGCGCGCGCTCCTGGTTGGCGGCGATCACATACTGGCTCTGGATCGAGGTGCGGATATTGCCGGCGATGGTCTGGATCTGGCCGTCCGCCTCGTCGATCTGGGCCTTGAGCCGCACCATCTCGGGATAGTCGGGCTGATAGATGCTCAGCTTCTGCTGATACTCGGAATCCAGCTGGGCCCGCTGTTCGGTCAGGCGCTGGATCGAAGGGTTGGACAGCACCTCCGGCAGGGTCATCAGCGAGGTGCTGCGCGCCGAACGCCAGCGCGCCTCGGCGGCGATGCGCTGGGCGCGGGCCTCGGCCAGGGAGGCGTTCAGGGCGACCAGGCTGTTGGACGTCAGCGACTGGGTCGAGCCGTCGGCGCTGCCGTCGGAACTGTCGCCGACATTGATGATCTGCTGGTTGGCCGCATAGGCGACCAGCTGACGTTCGGCCTCCTCGAGCCGGCCCTTGGTCTGGGCGATGCGTTCCTCGAGGAATTCGCGGGCGTAGGAAGAGCTCTCGTATTTGCGGTCCAGATTGGCCTGGATGAAATTCTCGGCGAAGCCGTTGGCGACGCGGGCGGCGATCACCGGGTCAGGGTTGTCATAGCCGATCAGCACCAGACGCGAGCCCCGGACGGGGGTCACGCTCAGACTGTCCTGGACGGCGGCCAGGGCGGCGGCGCGGCGGCGTTCGGCCTGGGCGGCGGCGGTTCCGGTGCGGGGCGGCGGTTCGACGCCGAGCGCGGTGAGCGCCTGGTCGGAACTGGCCAGACCCAGGCTGGCGATCACGCGTTCCGCCAGCGAGCGGCTGCGCAGCAGGCCGTACTGGGTCTGATAGAAGTCCTCGCCCTGGGCCATGCTCTCGCGCGGGGTCACATCCTCGGAGGTGAAGACGCGGGCCGCCTCACGGTCGATCTGGAGGGTGGCCTGGGCCGTGTAGATCGGCGTCATCAGCAGGGTCAGGGCCGCGCCGATCGCGAGCGCCGCCAGGAAACAGCCCAGAATGAGGATCCGGTGCTTGATGGCCAGCCGCCAGTAGGAGGCGAGGTCGAATGCGGGCTGTTCCTCGGCCTCGTCGGTCCAGCTGACGTTGGGGTCGTCGAACGGGGCCGCCTCGCCGACGCCGCCCTGGGTCCGGCCCGGACGTTGATTGCGTTCGTCAGCGAAGTTGTTGTCGCCCAGCATCATGCCATCCGCTCAAACATTCGCGGCCCGAGGGCCGCGCTACCGAAATCTCTCGGGCTGATATCGCAAAGCCCGGCGTCGCGCACACGAATTCGCGCCCGCTGAGGTCGCACGGCGTTGCAAGGCCCACAGCGCGCGATCAAGCGTTCCTGGGCGCCGAGGCGGGTCGCGGCCCGGCATCCTTGTCCGACGTACGCGGAACGCGTGCGCGCAAGGCGACGATCGGGTCCCAGCTCACTTCGCTGTAGAGGCCGGCGCCACGACTGGCGTAAGGAACCACCGGGGTCGATTCCGACCCCTTGGCCCGTCCACGATTGTGCGTGTCGCCGATCTGCGCCGCCATGTCCCACCCTCTGTTCAGAAAGCCTAACGCAAGTTCATGACAGGCGCGAATCAGGAACACCGGCGCACGCCCCGAGGCCGGAACGAGCCAATGCGCCGACTGTTCCGCGTCGCCGCGCTGGTCTTCGCCGCGGCCATGATGTGGTTCGCGTTCACGCCGCCGACCGGGGTCGACAGCGGTCTGCCGTGGGACAAGGCCAATCACTTCGTCGGCTTTCTGACGCTGACGGTTCTGGGCGGCTGCGGATGGCGCCGACTGCCGGCGGCGCGGACGGCGGCGATCATGCTGGCGTTCGGGACCGGCATCGAGCTGGTGCAGGGTCTGCCCGCCGTGGGCCGCGACGCCGACGTCTGGGACGTGGTCGCGGACATGGCCGGTTTCGCCCTGGGCTGGCTGGCGCTGAGCGTCTGGAGACGGCATGGCCCGGCGGGATTCAGGGAATGAGGGCGCGGCCCGCTTCCCGCCGTTCGGCGATGTCGGCCAGCACTGGAACCAGGGCCCGGCGCCGCGCCGGCGCCGGCTCATAGACCCCTCCGGCGTTGACCTGGGCGTATCGCGCGCCGCCGTCGGCGGCCTCGTAGCGGTTCAGGAACTCCACCGCCGCATAGGGATCGAACCCGGCGCGGGCGGTGAGGAACAGACCCATGCGGTCGGCGTCGGCCTCGGCGCTCAGCGACAGGCCACGGCGCATGGAGATGGCCCAGTTGGAGGCGCCGCGAACGCCGACGACGTCGGGCTGGGTGCGATGCTCAAGCACCGCATGGGCCAGCTCGTGGGCCAGGACGAAGGCCAGTTGGTCGTCGTTCTCGGCCAGATTGGCCATGCCGTCCGAGATGAAGATGTGCCGACCGTCGGCGCGACCGCGCAGGGTTCCGGTCACCTCGATCTGGGTGGGATAGGCGCAGGCCTGGACGGGGCGCAGGGCGACAGATCGCTCGGCCCCGTCGCGCCGCACCTGAAGCTGCACCGGTCCGCGCGCCAGGGCCTGGTCCAGCAGACCGATATTGGCCTGAAGGCCGTCGTAGGACTCCGTCGCGCCGCCGCCGCGCCGGAGGGCTTGTCCGTTCACGGACAGGATCAGGTCGCCGGGCGCGAGGCCGGCGATGGCCGCGGGGGATCCGTCCGGCGCCGCGAGGACGCCGGGCAGGTCGCCGTCGAGACCGTAGCGGCTTTCCGCCAGTGGCCGCAGCTCGCCGCCGTACTGGCTGGCCGACTGCAGGGTCCAGCCGGCGCGCGGGCGATTGACCGGGCACAGGTCGGCGTTGGCGAGGGCCAGCCGCCAGGCGACGTCGGCGACGCGCACGTCCTGGCGGGTCAGATTGTCGAGCCGCGCCTGCGGTCCGTCCTGGACCACCCCGGCGTCAGGCGCGGGATGGCCGCAGCCGGCCAGCCCGGACGCAAGCGTCAGAACGAGAGCGGCGGCGGCGAGGCGCGCCCGGACGGTCATGCCTAGAACGGCCGGAAGATGGCCAGGGCCGGAACGGACTGGATGATCCCGCGCATCGCCGCGCTCATCCGCGAGGTGTCGACGACGATGACGTCGTCGCCCAGAACGGTCGGATCGTCCGCGCGGCCCTGACGGATGGCCTGCAGGTCGAACAGGGCGACCGAACGCTGGCCGCTGATGGTGCGGAAGACCGCCACCTTGGTCAGGTCGGCGATGCTGGTCGGACCCTCGGCCATGGCCACGGCCTGCAGCAGGGAGGTGGAGCCGCGCATCTCATAGACGCCGGGCTTGGTGACGGCGCCGTCGACGGTGATTTTCTGGCTCGCCGCCTCGGTCACGGTGACGGTGACCTCGGGGTTGCGCAGATACTGGGCGCTCAGGCGATCGGCGATGATGGTCGATAGCTGGCCGGCGGTCTGGCCGGTGGCGCGCACGGCGCCGATGAGCGGCATCTGGATGTCGCCCGAGGTATCGACGGTCAACTGGTCGAACGACAGGTCCGGCACCTGAAAGACGCGGACGCTCAGCTTGTCGCCCACGCCGATGGTGTATTCGGCCTGGGGCGCCGTCGTGCTGTGGGCCGTTTGCAGATCGACCGGCTGGGCCGCCGTCATGTCGGCCATGTTCATGCGCGAGCCGCCGCAGGCGGTCAGCAAGGCGGCGGTGGCGAGGATCAGAACCAGCGGGAGAGCGCGCATCATGGACGACAGTACCTTGAAACTCAGGCGGCCTTGAACAGCCGTTTCAGAAAACCGGGCCGGGAAGCCTGGCGTGAGGCGCCGACCGCGGCAGGAAGCGCGGCGGGCGAAGCGTTTTCCAGCACGGCGAGGGGTCGGGTCAACACCATGTCTTGCGCCGCCTGTGCGCCGAGCCGCTTGGAAACCGCCTCAACCGCCTCTGACAGGACCGGAGCACGGCTGCGCAGATTGTGCGCGTCGGTGGCCAGGATGTGGACGATTCCGTCGTCCAGCATTCGTTCGGCCCAGTATTGGGTGCGTTTGCCGAACCGGCCGGTGACCGAGCCGGCGGTCAGCTGCATCCAGGCGCCCGCCTGGGCCAGCTGGACCATCAGGTCGTACTGGTCCTCGATCCAGCGCAGGCGCTCGGGATGGGTGATCAGGGGGTGAAAGCCCGCCGCCATACAGTCGAACACGGCCTCGGCCATGCGCGGCGGGGCGGTGTTGTGGGGCGGCTCGAACAGGAAATAGCGGGTGTCGGCCAGCGTCAGCTTGGAGCCGTCGCGCAAGCCAGAGGCCAGTCCGGGCGCCAGATGCACATCCGCGCCGGTGACGAGCCTGAGCGGAATGTCGGCGGCGTCCAGCTCTGCCTGAAGCGCCACCACGGCGGCGCGCACGCCCTCGGAGGTGTTCTCGTAATAGCCCGGCATCATGTGCGGGGTGCAGGCGGTGACCGTGATTCCGTCGGCGACAGCGATGCGCGCCATCTGAAGCGACGTGTCCAGGTCCGGCGCGCCGTCGTCTATGCCGGGCAGGATATGACAGTGCAGGTCGATCAAATCGGTCTCGCGTGGATGCTGCGCCTCCGGCGGGAGGGCGTGGCAAATGGACAGGGGATGAAGCGCCGCCCCCGCGACTGGCCTCTAACGCAAAGCTGGCACTTTAGTTCAATCCCGTGGGCGCGTCCGAAATGAGACCGATCCCGGCGGCCGCGCAGACCCGATCGAGGGCGCCGACGATATGGTAGAGCGAACTGGCGGGCGCGGGCTCCGTGACGAAAGCGCCCGAAGGCTCCAGCTTGTCGCACCAGCTTCCGTTGGGCCGCAGGTACAGGGTCAGGCCGCGCATGGCCCTTTCCGCCTCGGCCAGACGCTGTTCGCGTTCCGCGCCGTCCGACAGTTCGGCCATGGCCAGGGCGGCGCGCAGCCATTCGGTCTGGGGCCAGAGGCGGGCGCGAGGTTCACGGACCGTCAGGGCGTCATCCATGGCGTCGATCGCGACGCCGCGCCCGGCGTCGATACCGCGCAGTCCGCAGCCGTAAAGCCGCTTCGCCGCCGCCAGGGCCCGGTCGTCGCCGCGGGCCAGGGCGTGGCGCGACAGCAGCCAGCTCCATTCGAACTGGTGGCCCGGCTCGACCAGCCGTCCGTCCTCGCCGGAAGCGGGCCGCCAGTCAGGGCCGTAGAATTCGCGCAGGAAGCCGCCCTCGGCGTCGATGAACCGGGTCAGGGCCAGTTCGGCGATGTTGTCCGCGACCTCCACCCAGCGGGGGTCGACGCCGCGCGCGGTCCAGGCCTGCGCCGCCTCGAACAGATGCATGTTGGCGTTGGCCTGATACGGATGGTCGCCGTCCTCGCGCCAGCCGCCCGACGGGAGGCCGGCCGCCATCAGCCGGTCGAGCATACGCCGGGCCTGGGCCTCGCATCGGTCGGGCAGAATCCCGGCGGCATGGGCCGAAGCCAATGCCAGTAGTGCGAAGGCCTGTTCATACAGCAGGGCCGTGTCGTCCAGCACTGTTCCGTCCACGGACAGGGCGTTGCGGACGGCGCCGTCAGGCCGGACATAGGCGCCCAGAAACCGGTCCAGACCCGCCTCGGCCCGCGCGCGCCACGGTCCGCCCCAGCCCAGTGCGCCCGCGCGGCAGAAGACGAAAATCTGGCGGCTCTGGACGCGGGCGCGACGAAGGGTCCCGGCGGGACGCCCCTCGGCGGTCAGGGCCTCGACGAAACCGCCGTCGGCGTGCGTTCCCAACGTCGCCCACAGCGGCAGGGCGGCGGTCCGCATCCAGTCGCCGAACCGGGTCCAGGGCGCCGGATCGCGGACATCGGGGATGTCGGCGTGGCCGGGCGCCTCGATCTTGATGCGGTCCACGACGGTCTTGACCTCCTGCCCCCGCGAGAGGTCGCAGACCAGGACGGCGTCGGCCTCGACGATCACGGCCAGATTGGACACGCCAAGGGTCGCGACCACAACGCCGTCGGGCGCGCGCACCAGACAGTTCTCGCTGTCGACCGCGACATGGGTTCCCGTGGCTCCCGCGCCCGTGGCCATGACCGCATCCCAGGCGCCAAGGTCCGACCAGGCGAAGGCGACCGGCAGGACCGAGGTGCGGTCGCTCTTCTCCATCACCGCATAGTCGATCGAAATCTTCGGCGCGGACCGGAAGGCGTCGGTCAGCCGGATCACCGGTCCGGTTTCGCCGGCGGGCAGGGCGGCCCGGGCGGCCTCGCCGACGGCGGGGGCGTGGGCCGCCAGCTCCTCCATCAACGTTCGGGCCGAGACGATGAAATTGCCGCTGTTCCACAGGAAGCCGTCGGCGACATAGCGGGCGGCGGTGGCGGCGTCGGGCTTCTCGACGAAACGGCTGACCGGGGCCAGGCCGGGACCGGCGGCGCAGATATAACCGTATGCGGACGACGGCTCGGTCGGGGTGACGCCGAGCGTGACGATCCGGCCGCGCCCGGCCTCCTTCGCTGCGGTCCGGACGGCGGCGCGAAACGCCTCGGCGTCGGGAATATGGTGGTCCGAGGCGATCACGGCGGCCACGCCCTGGGCGTCGCGCCCCTCGATGAAGGCCGCCGCCGCCGCCATGGCCGGGGCGGAATCGCGCGCCTCCGGCTCGAGCAGGACGGTCGCCGCGACGCCGATTTCGGCCAGCTGGGCGGCGATCGCGTCGGCATGAGCCGTTCCGGCGACCACGATCAGGTCGCCGCCGCCCTCGGCCAGCGGCGCGACCCGCAACACGGTTTCCTGAAACAGCGATCGGGGGCCGGCGAGGGCGAGAAACTGCTTGGGCCGTCCGGGCCGCGAGGCGGGCCACAGGCGTGAGCCCGCGCCGCCGCACATGATCACCGGATAGATCGTCATTCGTCCCCCGCCGCCAACGGCCAGAACCCGTTTCTAGTGCGTTCCGACCCCGGCGTCTTTCGCCAGTTTCCGGTTGCAGGTGTCAATGCAGATTCCACCGGTTTTCAGGTCCGCCAAGAAATCACTCTTTTTGAGTATCAGTAGCGTGTCAGACTATTCTGTTCGCCGTCGATACGCCCGGTAGGCGACACGAAGGTGACACGGCGCGTACAAGCGTCTAGAAGCGCGGAACTTTTTCGACCTTCCTCAGTTCGGACGCAGGTCGAACGAGGGGCGGACCGGCACACCGGTCGCGCGTCCGGAGTGGGTGAACCGTTTCAAGTGGAGGACGATCAGTTTTCGTCACCCTGCTGTGATGTCGGACTGCCAATACTCTAGGCCGGGCGCTCAGGGTGACGAACTGGATCGGATGGGATTGTTTTGGGTAGCATCGGCACGTTGATCATCAGGGGGCTGAAGGTCTCGGCGCGCGCGGGCATCCGCCTGGCCGCCGTGGTCGGCGCCTATCTGCTGGCGTCCGGCAACGGCATTACGCTGGAATCGATGCTTCAGGCGCTCGAGGCGTCGTGGATCTATGCCGTGGCGTTCGCCGCGGTCGGTCTGTGTCTTGATCTGGCGTTCCGCACCGACAAGGCGCTGTGGCGCTATGTCTCGATCGTCGATGTCGGTCCGATCGTGCGCACCTCGATCATCTCCACCCTGATCTTCCTGGCGGCGACCTTCTTCCTCGAACGTGGCGTGGCCCTGCCGCGCTCGACCCTGTTCTTCGTGCCGGTGCTCGATATCGGCATGACCCTGGCCCTGGTGCTGATGCGCCGCGTCGTCCACGACAAGGAGGCGCTGAAGGCGATCGCGCCCTTCCTCACCGGCCATGACGATCGTACGCCGCTGATCCTGGTCGGCGGCATGGATCGGGCCGACACCTTCCTGCGCGAACTGGCGCGCAGCGGCGAAGACTACCGCCCCGCCGGCATCGTCACCGACACGCGCGGCGCGGCGCAGCGGGAACTGCGCGGCGTCAAGGTGCTGTCGGGTTCAAAGGCGGCCTTCGACATCCTGGACGATCTGCTCGGCCACGGCGTCGAGGCGGCCCTCGTCTTCCTCGACGATTCGGTCACTCCCGCCGATTTCGGCGTCGAGCGTCTGGGTCAGCTGCGCACCCGCGGCATCCAGCTGTTGCGCGTGCCCAGCATGGTCGAGATGGCCGGCAAGACCGACGAGCCGGTGATGCGCAAATTCGAGCTCGAAGAGCTGCTGGCGCGCCCTCCGGTGCGGCTCGACGACGGCCCGCTGCGGGCCCTGGTCGCGGGCAAGCGGGTGCTGGTCACCGGCGCCGGCGGCTCGATCGGGTCGGAAGTCTGCCGTCAGGTCGCCAGCCTCGGCTGCGGCCATCTGGTCCTGCTCGACAACTCCGAATTCGGCCTGTTCAAGATCGACCAGGAGATCGAGCGCCGCTGGCCGACGTTGTCGCGCCGGGAGTATCTGTATGACGTGCGCAACAAGGCCCTGCTGAACGAGGCGTTCGGCGACGAACGCCCCGATGTGGTCTTCCACGCCGCCGCCCTGAAGCATGTGCCCCTGATGGAGCGGCATCCGTGCGAGAGCGTGCTGACCAATGTGGTCGGCACCTGGAACGTGGCCGAGGCGGCCAATGCGGCCCACGTCAAGCACATGGTCTTCATTTCGACCGACAAGGCCGTCGATCCGCCGAACGTCATGGGGGCCACCAAGCGCCTGGCCGAGGCCGTGGTGCGCGCCCAGCAGGACGGCGCCGGCGACACCCGATTCAGCGTGGTCCGGTTCGGCAATGTGCTGGGTTCCGCCGGTTCGGTGGTGCCGACCTTCCGTGCACAGATCGAGCGCGGCGGACCTCTGACCCTGACCCACCCGGACATCGAACGCTATTTCATGACCATTCCCGAGGCGGTCCAGCTGGTGCTGCACGCCACGGCCCACTCGGCCGGCCAGCCCGACGGGCCGCTGGGCGTCTTCGTGCTCGACATGGGCAAGCCGGTGAAGATCATCGACCTGGCCCGCCAGCTGATCGGCCTGTACGGCAAGGTTCCCGGCAAGGACATCGAGATCGAGGTCACCGGCCTGCGTCCCGGCGAGAAGCTGTTCGAGGACCTGATCGATTCCAGCGAAGTGGCCCAGATGTCGGGCCAAAGCCTGATGTGCGTGACCGACCGCATCAAGGGGGCGCGGATGACCGAACAGACGGTTCAGAAGCTGGAGAGACTGGCCCGGACCGGCGACAACGCCGCCACCCGGACCCTGATCTTCGAGACTCTGGCCAAGGTCCGGACCGTGTCATCGAACGCCGAGATGGGCTCGGCGGCGGTGCTGCCGATGAAGCGGGCCTGAGGCGTCAGGCCTTGTCGGTGAACAGGGAACTGGCGTCCGGATCCGCCAGCGCTTGCAGGATGCCCCGGCCGACGAGGGTGTAGCGCGCGCCATTGATTTCGATCCAGGCGCCGTCGTAGGGCGGGAACCAGAAGGCGCGCGTCTTGCGCTCGACGTCGTCGGTGACGGGGTCAATCCGCTTCATGGCTTCCAGCTCCCGGCGGCTCAGATGCCGTCCGCCCTCGTTGGGCAGTCGCGGAAGGTCGGCGACGTTCAACTTGCAGGCGCCCCACACACGCGAGAACAGCTCCAGCAGCTTGCCTTGCGAGGTCGCCTCCAGCGACCGGGCCGTTTCCGTCTGGGGGTCGATCGGGAAACTGAGCAGATCGACGATGGGTCCGGTGTCGATCCCGACGTCGATGAAATGCGCCGACGCCGCCCACCGGTCCAGACCTTCGAGGATGGCCAGATTGTATCCGCCTACCCCGCGATACTCCGGCAGGGGGGCCGGGTGGAAATTGATCACACCATGCCGTGGCGCGGTCAAATAGGCGCCCTTCAGGCGGCGCCAGAAAAGCATCGAGAAGGCGATATCGACCTGCAACTCGCCGACTTCGAGTCGACGCATGGTCTCGTCGAACTCGAGGACGGGAATGCCGTGTTCGCGGGCGAGGTCGGCCGTCACCGAACGCGCCAGGTGAGAATCCGTGAGGACGCCGACGACCTCGGCCGCGGGATCGTCGATCAACTGCTGCAGGGCGCGCGCGGCGACCTTCTTTCGACCCATGAAAAGGACGCGCATTGAAACCCCTTGCCGGTTCAGTGTGAGACGTCGCTGCGATGCAGGACCTTGATCGCCGTCATGGCGATAACCCGCAAATCGAAGCCAATGGACATTCGCTCAAGATATTCCGCGTCAAGAGCCACCTTGTCGGGAATCGGTATCTCGTCGCGCCCGTTGACCTGGGCCCAGCCGGTGAGGCCGGGGCGCAGCCGGTCCACGCCGCAAGCTTGTCTCAGGGCGATGAGGTCCGTCTGATTGAACAGGGCGGGCCGCGGCCCGACGATGCTCATCTCGCCGCGGACAATGCTCCACAACTGGGGCAGCTCATCGATGCTGCTGCGGCGAAGGAAGCCGCCGATCGAGGTCAGCCACGCCTCCGGATTCTGCAACAGGTGGGTCGCGACCGGCGGGGTGTCGGTCCGCATCGAGCGGAATTTGGGCATCTGGAAAAGGCGTCCGTTCGCGCCCACGCGCCGGGACCAGTAGAGCGCCGGTCCGGGCGAGTCGGCGCGTACCCACAGGCCTACCGCCGCCAGGGGCGCGGCCAGCAGGACGAGCGCCGCGACGGCCAGCAACAGGTCGAAGGCGCGCTTGATCATTGGGCCCTGGTGATGGCGCGGCGGACGGCGTCGATGATCCTTCCGACCTCCTCCTCCGTCATGTTGGAGCCCGACGGCAGGCACAGGCCGGTCTCGAACAACGTGTCCGAAACAGAGCCGTTGTCGTGCTCGAAATAGCGGGCGCCGGCGAAGACAGGCTGGCGGTGCATCGGCTTCCACAGCGGCCGGGTTTCGATCATCTCCTCGCCCAGCGCCGCGATCAGCTGCGAAACCGACATCCGGATTCGGGACGGATCGATCGTGCAGGTGCTGAGCCAGTGGGTCGACACGCTCCACTCCGGCTCGGGCATCCAGTCCAGCCCATCAATGTCAGCCAGGCCGGTGCGGTAAGAGTCGAACACCGCGCGCCGTGTGGCCACCCGGTCTTCCAGCACCTGCAGCTGGCCCCGGCCGACCCCGGCCAGGATGTTGCTCATGCGGTAGTTGTAGCCGATCTCGGTGTGTTCGTAGTGGGCCGCGGGCTGGCGCGCCTGAGTCGCCAGATAACGGGCGCGGGCGATCAGGTCGCCGTCATCGGACAGCAGCATGCCGCCCCCCGAGGTGGTGATGATCTTGTTGCCGTTGAAGGACAGGATCGACAGCTTGCCGAACTGGCCGCTGGGACGTCCCTTGTAGGTCGCGCCGAGGGATTCCGCAGCGTCCTCGACGATGGGCACTCCGTAACGGTCGCAGATCTCGCGGATGGGATCGAAGTCGGCGCTCTGGCCGTACAGATCGACGACGATCACCGCGCGCGGCATCCATCCCTCGGCCCGGGCCGCCGCGAAGGCGCGCTCCAGGGCGTGGGGCGACATGTTCCAGCTGTCGGGCTCGGAGTCGATAAAGACCGGCTCGGCGCCCTGATAGACGATCGGATTGGCGCTGGCCGCGAAGGTGAAGGTCGAGCAGAAGACCCGGTCGCCCCGGGTCACGCCCAGCAGCACCAGGGCCAGGTGCAGGGCCGCCGTTCCCGACGACACCGCCGCGGCGTGGCCCACGCCGACGAAGGCCGCGATATCGCGCTCGAAGGCGTCGACGTTCGGACCCAGCGGCGCGATCCAGTTGGTGCGGAACGCCTCCTCGACGAACTCCATCTCGCTGTCGCCCATGTGGGGTGTGGACAACAGGATCTGCTTGTCCAGTTCGCGCCGCTGCAGGACGCGAACGATGCGCCGGTCGTCGCCCAGCAGGGGCAGGTGATCGACGCCCTTGTCGTCCATCAGCGCGAGAGCGGCCTTCTTGCTCAGCGTGTCCGGCCCCACCAGGGAGTCGATCCGGCCAAGGTCTTCCAGCGTATCGGTCAGACCGGCGCCGTTGAGGATCAGTCGACGCAGGTCGCCGTCGGTGACCGTGCGCTCGAACTGACCGTCCGGGTCGGCCAGCAGCAGAATGCCCTGATTGCCCTGATCCATGGCCGCCAGGGCATCGCGCACCGGCGTGGTCCGCCGCACGATCAGCGCCTGGACGGCGGGATCGGCGGTCACCCTGGCGGGCGGCGGGCGGATGTCTGATTCAGTAGACATTGATCTTGCGCATCAGGTCGGCGTCCAGGGGGGTGTCCCGCAAGACCGAGACGATCCGTTCGGCGGCGTGGCCGTCGCCATAGATGTTTTCCGCCGGGAAACGGCCCCCGGCCAGGGCGCGGGCGAGGGCGGCGTCGATGGCCCCGGGCGTGCAGTCGACGTCGGCGACATTGGCGTTGCGTTCGCGCAGCCGCTGGCGCGAGCCAACGTTGATCACCGGCGTCCCGAACGTCGCCGCCTCGATGATTCCCGAACTGGAATTGCCCGCGAAGACGTCCGCCGCCGCCATGCAGGCGACGAAAAGGTCCCGCGGAAGGTGGGTTTCGATCTCCAGATCCGCGCGGCCGCGCACATCGGCGATGACATCGCGAATGGCGTCGCTGCCGGCGTCGGAATTGGGCATGACCGCCACGACTTGAAGCCCGGCCGCGAGCAGGCGGTCGGTCAGCAGCCGGGCGTCGCCGCCGGCGCGATGCGCGTCCTGCAAGACGGGGTGCATGACCATCAGCGCCAGTGGCCGCAGGGGATCGAAACCATAGTGGGCGCAGATGTGGTCTCGCGACAGGCGCGGCGTCGCGGCCAGCCCGTCCAGGCCGGGGGCGCCGCAGACGAAGACGCGGTCCTCGCGTTCACCCATGCGGATCAGACGCTCCCGGGCCCCCGCGGTGGTGGTCAGATGCAGGTGCGACAGTTTGGAGATGGCGTGTCGGATCGGCTCGTCCACGGTGCCGGACCTCTCACCGCCGTGGATGTGGGCGACGGGGATGTTCAGATGGATGGCGGCCAGCGCGCCCGCCAGCATCTCCCCGCGGTCGCCGAGCAACAGGACAAGGTCGGGCCGGTCGCGTTCCAGATGATCGACGAACCCGCCCAGCATGGTTCCGATGCCTCGCGCCATGGTCGCCCCGGTCGACGGGGTGAGAGTGACAGGCGCCTCTCCGGCAATGGCGAGGCCGGTGGCGCGAATCTCGTCGATGGTGGAGCCGTAGGCGGGATCCAGATGCATCCCGGTGGCCAGGATAGTCAGTGACAGGCCCGGATCGGCGTTGATCGCCCTCAGCGAGGCTTCCATGAGGCCGAAGTCGGCCCGTGTCCCGGTGATGTAGCAGACGTTACGCACTGGCTCAGACCTGGTCGGCATCGGCCAGGCCGGACCAGTCGAACAGGTCTCCGGCCGCCATCGGCGCCGTCAGCCGGCGTCCGATCAGGCTTTCCATGTCGCGCGGCGCGATTCCGGTCCCGGGTCGCAGCAGGGTCAGATCGCCGGCGGTCAGCACCTGTCCGGCTCCCAGTGCGGTGCGCGCGGCGACGGAGCGACGCGCCACGGCCCGTACCTTCAGCTCCGACTCGCTCGGGCGCTTCTCGGGCGATCCGAGGGCCCTTTCGACAGTGCGGATCTGGCCGATCATGGCCTCGAGCTCCGCCGGTTCGAGCGAGGCGCGGTGGTCCGGTCCGGGCAGGGACCGGTCCAGGGTGAAATGCTTCTCGATAACCCGTGCGCCCATGGCCACCGCCGCGGGCGAGACCGCGATCCCCAGGCTGTGATCGGAGTAGCCGACAGGCAAACCGGTCGCTTCGGCGATGGTCGCCATCGCGCGGAGATTCAATTCCTCGGGCTCGGCCGGATAGTTGGACGTGCAGTGCAGCACGGTCACCCGCTCGGCCATCGGCGCGGCGAGGCCGCAGGTCAGTCTCGTGGCGGCGATCACGGCGAGAGCCTCGACGATTTCGTCCAGGGTCGCCATGCCGCTCGAGAGGATCAGCGGCAGGTCCTTGGCGGCCAGGTGCCGCAGGAATGGGTGACTGACGATTTCGCCCGAAGGCACCTTGATCCGGCCCATGCCCAGATCGACCAGAAGGTCGGCTGCGTCCTCGTCGAACGGCGTCGACATGAACTCGATGCCGACGGCTTCGCACCGGGCGATCAGGCGGCGATGCATTTCATCCGACATTTCCAGCGCCTTGAGCATGGCGTGCTGGTCGCCGTCGCCTGTTTCGCGCTTCTGGTAGTCGGCCTTTTCAGCGGATGGGGACGCCAGTTTGTCGGCCGTGAAGGACTGGAATTTGATCGCGTCCGCGCCGGCGGCCCGGGCGACATCGACCATCGCCAACGCCCGGTCCAGATCGCCGTTATGGTTTACGCCCGCCTCGGCGATGATGAAGACGCTCAAGCGACCCCTCCGCTGGTGTTGCCATGCCGCGCTTCCTACCCCATCGACCTTGCCTGAGGTAGTCTCAACATTGTGGTTTTCCGGCGGAATCAGGTCTTCAAGGGGTCCAGCCGAGCGTATCCCGGGTGTGGGCGATATCGACTTCCAGATCGCCGAACAACTGGCTCGCCATGGCGCCTCGACCGATCAGCCTGAGGGCCTGGACCATAAGTGCAGGCGGAACCGGCAGGAGGGTGAGACGCCGGTCGCGGGTCTGGGCCATCCGCTCCAGCAGGATGCGGGTCGAGATGGGCGCGCCGTCACTGACGAGGAAGGTCCGGCCGGCGGCGGCGGGATGCTCGATCACCGTGCCTATCAAACCGCACAGGGTCTGGAGCGACACCAAGTCCCGCCGATTCCCCGTGGCCAAGCCAAAGGGGAGCGGTAGCCCCCTGGCGATGAGCCTGTCGAGGGTTCTCAAATTGCCCTTGGGGTCGGGGCCGACGATCAGCGGCGGCCGAAGAACCACGATTTCCAGACCGGTTTCGGCCTCGACCACGCGCAGCCCCTGTTCGGCTTCCCATTTCGAGAGCGCATAGGGGGAATGCGGCCGGGGCGGATCGTCGGAGCGGAACGGGCGTCCCCGCGTCTCGGCGCCGTTGACGCCGATGCTCGAGACAAAGACCAGGCGGCGCACGCCGGCCGCCGCGGCCGCGCGCGCCAGGGCGACGGTCGCCTCGCAGTTGACGGCGCGGAACAGCGTCAGCGGGTCCGCCGACCGCTCGTTCAGGACATGCGCGCGCGCCGCGCAGTGGACGACGAGATCGACCCCCTCGAGCGCCGTCGACCAATCGGTTTCAGCGGTCAGGTCGCCGATGCCGATCTGTTGCACGCCGCCGCCGGCGGTCCCGTCAGTTGTCCGGATCGCGGCGCGAACCGCCAGGCCCTGAGCGGCCAGATGATCGACGACGGCGCGGCCCAGGAAGCCGTTCGCGCCGGTGACCAGGACGCTTTGCGTCGTCTCGGTCATGATCGTCGGGTCCGCGCTTCGATCCTCAAGGGCTTCACCCCTTCCGAACCCGATTAGGCGACCTTAAGGTAAGTGTCGATCTGGCTGTCGGAGAAAAAGCCTCGATCCTTGCGCAGGACCGAGTCGAACGGGACAAACACCAGATCGACTTGGGCCAGGGCGTTATCGACTGCTCGATAATGGCCTTCCAGTGTCTCGTAGCAGGCGAAGCCCAACTGGTTCATCCGCATGACGATTTCATTGAACTCAGGCGCGTTGTGGCGGAACTGATGAAACGAGCATTCTAGGATTATCACGTCGAGCTGATCGAGGATGCCGGCCGCGCCTTCCAGCACCGCCAATTCGCCGCCTTGGGTATCGACTTTCAGCAGGCAGGGCCGGACGATCGGTTGTTCGATGATCGTGTCCAGCCGTCGGACGGGCACCTCGATCGTTTCGCCGTCCAGACGCGCACCCTCCCACTGGTCAAAGGCGGACGAGCCGGAGACGTCGCTGTGGACGTTGAACCGGATCAGGCCATCGGTAGCGCCGGCGGCGACGTTGAAGGTTCTGGCGCCCAGTTCTCTTGCATAGCGGGCGAGGATCGGCGCGCAGGCCGGAACCGGTTCGACCAAATAGAGCTGGGCCCCCGAGGTTGATCGGTAAAGGCCCGGCGTACCGAAGGCGACGCCGACGTCGATGACCGTCTGGAACCTGAAATTCAGCCGGCCGAGGTGGGCGACGAACTCTTCGAAATCCCGGTTGGGCGTACTGGCGGGCACAAGCTTCAACCTCGCGAGGCGAAGGACCGCGTTGATGCCCGGCAGGACACGCGTCCTGACATACTCCCTGAATCTCATTTCGTCCCGACCTCGCTGGATCAGGAAGCATAGCAATGTCGGGAGCCGGAAGGCAGCCCCAAATTACGTCACCGCCGGGCTAGGGATTGCGCCGTCCGACCCGGCGATGCCAGGCGGTGCGCCATCGCCGGCCCCTGGGGACGGACAGAGCTTTCCGAGGAGCGGGTCTTGACCAGGACGAGAGTCCCGACAAGCCAGAGGTGCGTGACCAAGCCGTTGGAAAATCCGATCGGGGTTCCGATGACGCTGAAAAAAATGCCGATCGTCACGAACGGCACGGCCAGCAGCCACCGCGGATCCTGGCCTTGCTTGACCGCGACGTACACCTTGCCAGCCAGCCAGCCCCATATCAGACACGGCAGCAGCCCGAGGAATTTCAGATCGACATAGAGCGCGCCGAACGCCGAAGGCAGAAATCCATAGACGTTGATCGCACCCAGATGGGCGTAGCCGTTGGCAACGAATTCGCCGTTGAGGCGTCGGATCAGCGCCGACACCAGATCGACGCCGTAGACGCCGAGTTGCATCGGCCCATCATAACTGGTGAAAAGCGTGTTCGACATCACCAGGCCCTGGACCACGTACCAGGCTGAGACGAACACCAGATAGGTCCCTTCGGCCCCAAGCAGGGAGAACAACAGGTTGGATCCAGGGCCGTTGAAATTCACGCCCCATGACTGACCGGCGACCCCGAACATCGCATCGACGCCCCCCGAGACGTCTGCCCGCGTCAGGAAAACCTGCATGAAGTAGACGGTCAGAACCGTTCCCAGGATACTGATCGCCACCTTGGCGGGAGCGCCGAGTCTGAACGAACGCCTGGGTCTTCGCGATCTGGTTTTCGGTGCCGGCGAACCCGTCCTCGAATGAGCGCCGGTGACCTTCGGAAAAAGTTGCTTTCGAAGGTTGAAGGCATAGATGATTATTATCAGAGCGAAGAGCAACGGTGATCGGCCGCCCATAGCGAGCGAGGCCATCACGATGGGCAAAAGGCCGAACAGGCCGACTTTCCAGAGCACGGGCCTTGGACGAAAGCCAACCTCTCGGATTAGGTAAACATAGGCGGCCGGATAGGTCAGAAACGCGAACTGGAACCAGATCGAACTGTCCGACTCGCTGCCCTTCATCAGGGCCCCCGCCGTTTCCGAGCGCGCCTGATAGGCGTCGGTGAGGTTCAGCAGGTCGCGCCCCTGAGTGTCCATCAAAGAGGCCGCGACCGCGACGACGCCCGCCGCCATCAGCAGCCGGTCGGCCAGCCGGAAATCGACCACGACGTTCTGGCGTCTGGGTTGCTGGGGCTGGGGCCGCGCGCCCATCAACGACCCCACGCAGAAGGTGGCGATGAACACGAACAGGATCAGAAACCCGTACAGGCTCATGACCCGGTTCTCGAGCTGGAACGGCAGGATGTAGAAGGCGGCGATGCAGAACAGCCAGACCGTGAGCATCAATGTGGCGGGATGGTATTTCATTGGGGCCCGCCCGGTTCCGACCCAGCACCGCCGGCGACCGACCTTTTCATCCGATCACGCAGGTGATGACGCGGCGTTCGCCCTCGACGACCATGCCGCCGCGATGGATGCCCTTGGTGTCGAACAGGACAACCGACCCCTTGGGCGCCTGGATCTTCCACAGGCCGGCGTGGATGTCTTCGCTCAGCGGGGAGGCCTCGGTCAGGTCGTTGCCGAAGGCTCCCTTCTGGCGAAGCTTTTTCGGCAGGGCGGCGAACCGGCGACGAGCCTCCGGGTCGGTGGCGCCCAGGCCGTTGCTGTCGTTGGCCTCGCAGATCAGGTCGTCGACTCTGGAGATGCGGATGCGGTTGGAGCCGAGGACATAGCTGAACGGACCGTTCCGCTCGCCAACGTCGCAGAGGTAGATGATGGCCTTGAGGTCGCCGCCCGAGGCGTCGCGGTGGCAATAGGCCGTGGCCGGCAGGTCGCCTATGTCGGCGTCCGGGAAAATGTCGCGCCAGAAGCTGTCGGTGACGTCGTTGATCTGCGGATTGACGTCGATCAGTCGCGCCGGTCGACCCAGATAGGCGTCGGCCGCGGGCATGACGCCGGACTCGCGCTGGACGGACTCGATATGGTCGAACTGGGCGCCCTGTTCGATTCGGCTGGCCTGGCCGCGGGATTCCTCGAACTCGCGCTTTCCGTTCGACCGGCCGCGGCGGGCGGCGAGGGCCTCGAACTGGGACGCCGCCGCGGCTTCGAGGCGGATCCTCTGTTCGGCCGGCATGGTGATGACGAGACAGCCCTGGCGGTCCATGGCGTCGCCCGCGCCCGATGAGGCGGCGTGGCGCTTGCGCATGGCGCCGGCGGTCATGTTGCGCAAGGCCGCGCCCGCGAAACGGAGCCGGCCGCCCGGTGACCGGTCCCGACGGACGTCGTAGGGGATCATCTCGTAGCGGATGGCCCGCTTGAGCAGCAGCTTGACCATGCTGGCGCCGAAGATGGCCAGCGCCTCGGCACGATCCCGCAGGGATGGGCGGGCCGCCAGAGCGCGATAGGCGACGTGCTGGTTGTAGTCGATGACGTCCGGGTTCCAGCGGAACTCGGACATGGGTCGCACATCCGGCCCGGGTTCGACAGACAGATAGCCGGGCGACGTCATCGGATGACCTTGTCTCTCTGCGTCGGAAAGCCGCCGGGACTGCCCAATCGTCCCTGATTCACGGTGTATTCCCTAGCCAAGACAAACCCCTGGGGTCAAGCAATGACGCCTGCTCAGCGAAGCGGCGAACCCTCGTGTCCGCCGCCTCCGGCGGGCATCCGCCGGGCGTGCCAGGCCTCGCCCTCCGGGCCGAGCTTGCGCATCCGAGCGCCCAGGCGGCGACCCAGGTCGGCGACGGCGGGAGACGGCTCAGCCGGGTCGAAATCCTTGAACGAAAAGAAGTCGGCGGTGAAACTGGCGCGCAGCAGTTGTTCGATGATCCGCGCCTGGCGGTCGTGCAGGGAGGCTGGCGGTCCGCGGCCAGCGAGCCGTTCCGCCAGCCCTTCCAGATCGGCGCGGCCCCGCAGGACGATGAAGTCCTCATCCGAGGCGACGTAGTAGGCGTCGCAGACCACCGACGCCGCGCCCAGAAGGCTCGCCTGCAGGCCGAGGGTGCCGGTGCCGGTGACGCTGACCCCGCACATCGACAGGAGGGCGTTGCCGCTGACCTCATAGGGAACGACCACGATGTTGGGCAGGGCCTTCAGACGGTCGATCAACTCCACCTGCCGGAAGCCGAACTGCAGCGGGTGATCCTTGACCACGATCTGGAAACCGGCGGCTGTCAGCCGCTCGGCGACCTCGACCAGTAGGTCTTCGTGGCGGATGAGATCGAGATCGTCGAGCCAATAGTCGATGGCCGCCTCGGGCAGCAGCTGCAGGCCGAACAGGACGCGCCGGTCCTTGGGGAAGGCCTCGACCCTGGCCTGCCAGTCCGGCTCGATCAGGCCGATGATCCGCATGTCGGACAGCCGCGCCTTGTGGCCCAGGCTGGGCTGGGCGTCGAGATAGTGCAGGTTCAGCGGGTCCCTGGTCAGCCAGGAATAGAGCTTGAACGCGGCGGCGCGCAGCCGGAAATAGGCCAGGGTCTTGAGGAAGCGCGCGCGCGTGTAGGCGGGCTGGCCCTGCACATAGCTGGGCGTGAACAGGGGGTCGGCGATCTCGCGGATGCGGGCTTCGACCGCGGCCGGATCGGCGGGTTCGGACGTGGTGATCAGCCGCCCCCGGTGCATCAGCATGCACATGTCCGGCAGGGCGCTGGCGGTCAGTTCGTAATAGGGCAGGCCGCGCGCGCGGGCCCGTCGCGCCAGCACGTCGGATACGTAGCTGTCGATCGGGAAGCTGAGGACGGCGCTTGGCGCGACCTCATCCAGCGCCTTGTCCATGGCCCGCGACATCGCCTCGACCATGACCGCCGCCTTGGTCACGGGCAGCCAGCGCAGCACCCGGCAACGGGCGACCACGTCCGCGACCTCGGCGTCCGTCAGCAGGCGAGGCGAGGCGTCGCCCCGTCGCAGCGTCTTGTACGCGCGGTAGAAGTCGTCGGTGACCCAGCGGTCCCCGGCGCCGCGGCGATCCGTCAGCACCACGACGCCGTCATAGCCGAGATGATCGCCCAGCCCTCGCCACCACCCCTGCATGCGGTGAATCGAATAGATCAGGACGCGTTCGGTCATGCGCTGGCGCTTTCTTGCCCGGCGATCAGCCATTCGGCGGTCCGCCGGACGCCCTCCGCTTCCGGCACGGCCGGCGGACCGTGGATACGATCGATGGGGGCGGTGTCATAGACATAGTCGGTCATCATGTTGTGCAGCCGTCGGCTGGTCAGGGGCGCCGGCAGGCCCAGCCGGGCCATCACGTCGCCGACGAGGCCCAGGGCGCGGGCGACGGGTTCAGGCAGGGTCGAGATCCGGCGGCCGAAATGCGCGGCGAAGGCGTCCGACCAGGCGCGCAGGTCGATCGGCGGGCTGTCCGCGAGATACAGGGTCAGCCCGTGCACCTGATCCGCCGGGGCGGCGCCCAGCGCCTCCAGCTGCGACGCCAGGGTCTCGATGTAGGAATAGGATTTGTAGCGGGGCCGGCTCCCGACGTGGAAATACAGGCCGCGCCGGATCAGCCGCAGCACTCCGGCATAGTGTTCGCTCATGCCCGGACCCCAGATGGTGGTCGAGCGCGGGATGACCCAGGTCCTGCCGCCGCCGTCGGCGGCCCGGACCAGCCGCTCGCCCTCGGCCTTGCTGGCGCCATAGCCGCCCTGCGGATCGTAGTCCGTGTCCGATGCTGGCGCATGGCCGGGCCGGTTGACCAGCTGGGACGACATCCAGATCACCCGCGTCACCGACGGCGCCTCGGCGACCGCCTCGATCAGGTTGCGGACGCCGGTCGTATTGGCGGCATACCCGTTCTTCGGCGGCCCCTTGAGGTCGGTCTCGGCCGCCAGATTGTAGACGACGTCGGGCTGGTGCTCGGCGAGGGCCGCGCGGATCGAGGCCGCGTCCAGCAGATCGCCGCGGAGGCAGCCGGCCGCCTCGGTCCGACTGAAGCCGCGCACCTCGTGGCCGCGCTCGGCCAGACGACGCATCAAGGCCTTGCCGACGAACCCGCTGCTGCCGGTGATCAGGGCTCTCATACCGCCGCTTCCTCATGCCGAATCTTCAGGACGATGCGCGACACAAGCACCAGATAGAGGCCGGAGGTTATCACCCCCGCCGCGGCCGCGCCGTACACGCCGAATCGCCAGGTCAGCAGCCCGAGCAGGAGTGCGCCGACGGCGAAAGCGATCGTCTGCTGTCGGAGGACCTGCCTCTCCAGATGCCGGGCGTTCAGGATCAGGGCGTGGAAGTCGGCGGCGGCGCGCAGCATGAAGCCGAGCAGCATGATCGCCATCAGCCACAGACTCAGATGGAACTGTTCGGCGTAGACGCCGCCGGTCACGGCATTGGCCGCCCATGCGGCCGCGAGCAGCAGCGGCGTGCCGATCAGGGTCTTCAGATATTCGCGCAGCACCCGCCTGTGCAGGTGGGCGACGTCATGGGTCCTGGCCTCGGCGAAGACGGATGGCGTGATGCGGTTGAACGAAATGACATTGAAGGCCTGGTAGGCCAGCGACACCAGCAGGGTATGCCGGAAATACAGGCCGACCTGATCCAGCGACATCAGGGCGCCGACCGCCAGCCGGTCGTACTGCAGGATAAGGATGGCGATCAGGCCGAGGGCGAAATGCACGGCCGAGGCCCGGTGCTGGCCCAGGATGTCGGCTCCAAAATGGAACGGGGTCTCGCGCGGCGTGGCGCGGCGGAAGCGCAGCCACATGACGGCGAGGGCGGCGGTGCACAGGACCGCGCCGATGGCCCACAGCTGCATGACGAAGCCGAGGTCCAGACCGGCGCCGGACAGCAGGGCCTGGTAGAGCACCACTGCGGCCAGGATGGTGTTCTTGGCCGTCACCACCAGCAGGAGCGGATAGTAGCGGGACGAAATCAACGCATAGAAATATGCCTGGTTGGACAGATGCTCGCCGATCACCACCACCGCCGCCATAGCCAGGACGGGCGGACTGACGTGGGTCAGCAGGACCACGGCGCCCACGAACAGCGGCGTCATCAGGGCCCAGTTGAAGGCGAAGAAACCGAGGGCCGAGGTCACGAACCGGTCGAAGACCTCGCCCGGCTCGCCCGCGGACCGGCGCTGGATGTCGATGTGGCGCTCGAAATTGAAGGCGAAGGCGAACAGGCCGACGAGGGTGACGATCAGGCCGAATTGCCCCGCCTGCGTGATCGGCAAGGCATAGGTGGCCGCCAGCACGAAGCCGGCCCGGGCCGTCACGTCGGCCAGTTTGACCACCACCAGGTAGAGGTCGCGCAGGCGCTGGCCGGTGATCACCAGGCGGTCCATCCGCCGTCGACCATCAGGACGTGTCCGGTGACGTAGCTGGAGGCTTCGGTGGCGAGAAACAGCAGCGGCGAGGTCATCTCGTCGGCGCGGGCCATACGGCCCAGTGGGACGCGCGCGGAGTAGCGGTCGCCGAACTCGCTGTTCTGGCCGCTGGAGACGCCGCCGGGCACCAGGCAGTTCACCCGAATGCCCTTGTCGGCCCAGTAGGTCGCCAGCCATTTGGTGAAGCCGATCACTGCCGCCTTGGAGGCCGAATAGACCGCCGGCGTATTGATCGGCCCGCCCAGGTAGTCGGAGCCTTCGTAGATGCGGTTATCCGGTCCGACGACGCCGTAGATCGAGGCCGTCTGGACGATGCGGCCGGCGATCCCGCCGGCCAGCATGGTCTTGCCGACCGCCTGGGCCATCAGGAACATGCCGTCGATATTGACCGACATGATCTCGCGCCAGGTGTCGATACTGTAGTCCTCGAACGGAGCCATACAGGCCCGGATGTCGGCGGTCTTGGTGGCGGCGTTGTTGACCAGCACGTCGATGCGGCCGAAGCGGGCCATGACTGCCTCGACACAGACCTTGACCGAGGCGGCGTCCGAGACGTCGCAGGCGAAACCGGCGGCCTGGGACCCGATGGCGGCGGCCGTTTCGTCGGCGGCGTCGCCGAACAGATCGATCACGGCCACGTTCGCCCCGGCGTCGGCGAGGGTCTGGCAGAAGCCGCGGCCGAGAATGCCGGCGCCTCCGGTGACCACAGCCACCTGCCCGTCGAGTCGGAATGCGTCCGTCATCAGTTGTGGGTCCGGAAGACCGGCTTGATGACGTGATCGTCCTTGTATTTGCCGAGGTCGTCGTTCAGCGCGCGGGCATAGACCTTCAGGGCTCCGTCGAGGGCGCCGAGCGTGATCCGCAGCTCTTCGTCGCCGTGCGCCTGGCAGGTTCCCAGCCAGGGCATCAGGACGCCGCGCCGGATCAGCTCCTGCGACAGCAAGGTCCGCAACGGCAAGGACGGCTGGCCGTCGGCGTCGCGGGTGACGTAGTTCATCATGATTTCGGGACCTTCGACAACGAAGTGGTCGGCCAGACCGTTGGCGGACGCCACCTGCTGGATGCCCGCCTTCAGCCGGGCGCCGTAGGTCCAGAGGCCGCGTGGCACGTCATCCTCGATGTTGATGCGCGTCGCCTCCACGAAGGCGCCCAGGGCCGGCATCTCGCCGCCGTGGGTGGTGGACAGAAGGAAGGTCCGTTCCATGCCCGGCCGGTCGGTCGAGCCGACCTGCATGTATTCACGCCTGCCGACCACGGCGGCCAGGGCGAAGCCGTTGGCCATGGCCTTGCCGAAGGTGGCGATGTCCGGCTCGACTCCGAACAGATGGGCCGCGCCCTTCAGATGCCAGCGGAAGCCGGTGATCATCTCGTCGAGGATGAACAGGGCGCCGTTGGCGTGCGCCATGGCCTTGACCTGATGCAGGAAGTTTCCGGCGTGACCGACCGGATCGGGATCAGGCCCCGGGGCCAGACCCGGCTCGCCGTTCGGCCCGCACGGGATCAAGTGGGTCGCGGGTTCGAGCATGACGGCGGCGATCTCGTCGGGATGGGCGTCGAAATGCGCCTTCAGCGAGCCGATGTCGTTGTAGTCGAACAGCAGGGTCGCGGCGGCGTGGTCGGGAAGGGTGCCGCGCTTGACCGGGGTCGAGCCGATGAACCAGTCGTCGAACGAGAAGAACGGGTGCTGGCGCGGGATGCAGACATAGCGACGCCCGGTATAGGCGCGGGCGATCTTGACCGCGGCGGTGGTGGCGTTCGAGCCGTTCTTGGCGAATTTCACCATCTCGGCGCAGGGGACGACGTCGCAGATCAGTTCGGCCGCCTCCAGCTCGATGGCCGAGGCGCGGGTCAGATTGACCCCGTTCTCGATCTGACGGATCGCGGCGGCGTTCACCCGGTCGTCGGCATAGCCGATCGAGATGGCCCTGAGCGCCATGCCGTAGTCGAGATAGCGGTTGTCGTGTGTGTCCCAGACATAGGCGCCCTTGCCGCGTGTCAGGACCGGCGGGGCGTTGGTCGGGTACTGATCGTCGCCACGAGAATAGGTGTGGGCCCCGCCCGGAATGACCCTGTGCAGACGCGTCCTCAGGGCGGCGAAGTCGGCGGCCGCATTGGAGCCGGGTTGAATGTCGTCGGGCATCTGGAAGTCGGATCCTTACACGCGCCAGAGGGGGAAGATGGCATCCTGACGCCGAAGCGTCGCGGTCCTGGGGTTGCCGATATACAGGGTGTGGTCGGGCAGGTCGCGGTCCAGGACGAGAGATTCCGTGGCGATCTGGCAGTGGTCGCCGATGTTGCAGGTCCCCAGAACCGCGCTGCCCGGCCGCAGGGTCACGTGCCGGCCGAAGGTCGGATAGACATCATGGTTCGAGCCCACGCCGCAGCGCTGGTAGGCGACGAAAAAGTCGCTGTAGTTTCCGCGTCCCAGCACGGTGCCGAGCGGGTGGACCAGCAGGAAGATCGACGGCAGTTCGACTTCGTAGAAGGCGTCGACCGCGTGCAGCGACTTGTTCAGCAGGAACAGTTTGGAACAGACCGACGCCGGGCCGCCCTGGCGATGCAGTTCGTTCGACAGCAGGTACAGCCACATGGCGTACTGATCGCCGTGCAGGTGGTTGAAGACCGCGCGCTCGCCGTCGAAGAAATACTTGTTCTCGACGTGGACGAAACAGTGCTCCAGCCGCGGCAGGGCGCCCAGAACGGCAGGCGTCAGCATGTCGCCTGTCACGGGCTCACCGTCGGGAAACAGTCCGTTCACCTGAGCGGCCGCATAGGCGGCCAGGGCCGGGGCGTCCAGGCTGGATTGGACCTTCGGCGTCATGGCGCGCGTTCCATCCGCGGAGCCGTCGCGGGGCGCATCAGCCGCCAGAGTCCGACCACGGGCACGAACTGTTGCTTGATCCACGCCTCAGGAAGGCGCTCGGCCACCAGACCGTAGACCAGTTCCTGTTCACCCCGCGGAGCCCAGGTGCCGAACAGATGATCCCAGACCGAGAGAACGCCGCCGTAGTTGTGGTCCAAATGGGGCTTGAGCGACGAATGGTGCACCTCGTGGAACGAGGGCGAAACGAACACCCGGTCCAGCGGCCCGAACGACCAGCCGCTGTCCGAGTGGATGATCAACTGGTGGAACTGAAGCATGGCGGCCAGCGCCACCGGCAGGGCGGCGTCGACCCTCATCATCGCCGCCGGGACGGCCAGCACCGCCAGCGCCACGAGCCGGTCGATGACCGTCGCCCGGAAGGTGGTCATGACGTTCAGGTTGACCTGGGAGTGATGGGTCTTGTGAAACTGCCAGACGATCCGGTTTTCGTGCTGGAGCCGGTGCCACCAGTAGACGCAGAAGTCCGTCACCACGAAGAGGATGAGCAACTGGGTCCAGATCGGCAGATCGGCCAGGGTCCGAACCTCGAGCCAAGGCGCCCAGGTCTGTAGCCCCCGGGTGAGGAACAGGCCGACGGGAAGAACCACCGCGAACTGGATGACATGCAGGAATTCGAGAGCGGCATAGACCGCATCGACCCGAACCGACTTGGCCCAGTATCGCTGCCCGAGGTTTCGCCGCCGCAGCAGATCGATGGTCAGGCCCAGGGCGATGGCGGCGATGAACTGTCCGTAGAACCATCCCTCGGCCGCCAGGTTGCGGGCGATGCTGTCCATGGCGACGAGGGCGGCCCCCGCCGGATCGGCGAGAACCGTCGAGGGCGTCAGCGACAGCAGGCCGCTCACGACCGGCTGCCCTTCTGGCTGCGAACGTTGACGCCGTTGGTGTTCAGATAGGTCCGCACCTTGATCGGGCTGTGGTCGGTGAAGATGAACATCGATGAGATGGTGATGGCCGAGGCCCCGGCCTCCAGCGCCGCCTTGCAGTCGTCCAGACCGCCCGCGCCGGATGACGCGATCAGGGGGATGCTCAGCTTGTTCGACAGGTCTGAAATGAGCTCCAGGTCATAGCCGCTCATCATCCCGTCGCGGTCGATGGACGACATCAGGATTTCGCCCGCGTGCAGATCCTGCATCCGCTGTGCCAACTCGATCGGGTCATGCGGGGTCTGGAGGGTTCCGCCGTGACCCCAGACGCGCTTCCTGCCGAGTTCGTCGGCCCTGTAGTCGATCGAGACGACGATGCACTGGTCGCCGAAGCGCGACGCGGCCTGGGTGACGAAGGCCGGGTCGTCGATGGCGGCGGAATTGATGCTGACCTTGTCGGCGCCGCTCTTCAGCAGGGCCTCGATCTGGGCCAGGGTCCGCACGCCGCCGCCGGCGGTCAGGGGCACGAAGACCTCTTCCGCCACGCGCTCGATGATCGAACCGGTGACCACCCGGTCCTCGTTGGTCGCGTCGACATCGACGAAGATCAGCTCGTCGACGCCGTAGGAGTCATAGACCTTGGCCGTCGAAACCGGATTGCCGGCCTCGCGCTGGTCGTCGTGGAACCGGCGCATCTTCACCAGACGGCCGCCGCGGATCAGGAATTTCGGGATGATCCGTTTCTTGAGCATCAGAAGCCGTGCGCCAGCCAGTTCTGCAGCAGCTGCAGGCCGTTGTCCTGGCTCTTCTCGGGGTGGAACTGGGTCGCGGTCAGATTGCCGCGCCGCACCGCCGCCGTGAACGGGCCGCCGTGGTCGCACACGCCGACGACGTCGGCCGGGTCGTGGCAGACCATGTGGAAGGAGTGGACGAAATAGTAGTCGCTCTCGCCGGACGGCAGGCCCTTGAACAGCCAGTCGCCGGCGGCGAACGAGACGGCATTCCACCCGACGTGTGGCACCTTGGCCGGGCGTTGAACCTCCATCGGACGGATGTCGGCGTCCAGCCAGCCGAGACCGTCGTGCTCGCCGTGCTCGAAGCTCTTGCTGGCGAACAACTGCATGCCCAGGCAGACCCCCAGCACCGGCTTCCGCACCTCTAGCGCCAGTCGGTTCAGCACGGGACGCAGGCCCTTGGCGTCGATGGCCTTCATCGCGTCGCCGAACGCTCCGACCCCCGGCAGGACCAGCCGGTCGGCCGCCTCAAGCGCGTCGAAATCGGCGGTCACGACGGCGTCCTCGCCGATGTACTCGAACGCATTCATCAGTGAACGGACGTTGCCCATGCCGTAGTCGATGATGGCGATGGTCATCGGGCGATCCCTTCGGTTACGCCGGCGTCTTGGGCGGGCCGACGTGGATGTGGCTCAGGTCGGTGCGGTCCCATTTGTCGAAATCGGGCATGACGTCGCCAGTCTCGAGGTTCTTCTTGTCGAATTTCCACGGGTGGACCTGATGCGGCTCGAGGTATTTGTAGAATTCTTCCTCGGTCATCTGGACGGTCTCGAGGAACCAGTCCATCGAGGCGGGGCGCTTGCCGTCATAGCGGTTCTCGATCTCCACAGCCTCCTCGCGGGTCTTGCGACCGTTGCGGATGTCGATGCTCAGGAGGTGGTTCGAACGGCCGTATCCGCGTTTCACGTATTTTGAGTAGTCACGCATGCCCTGGAAGGTGCATTCGATCTTCTCGTAGTCGTATTCCGGCGGGACGCCCTCGACCGGCTGGCCCTTCCAGCCCAGTTCCTTTTCGATCAGGGCGACGTTGGCCTTGGTGTCCCATTCGATATAGTTGCCGAGGCAGACGGAACGGACCTTCAGCCGGATCAGGTCCTTGCGCTTCGGATAGTCGAACATCCACAGGTCGCGGCGTTCCACCCGCCCTTGCAGGAACTCGAACATGTCGTCGGCGGTGATGCCCTGGTTCATCATCCGGTTGAACCGCTTCTCGTCGATCTCCTCCATCTCCTCGAAGGTGTACCAGCTATGGTATTCCGCCGTGCTCTCACCCCAGAAAAGCAGCGGCACCTCGAAGCGGACCGCCATGTGCATCACGCCGGAATAGATGCCGGTGTGACAGTGCCAGCAGAAGTCGCCGCGCCGCTTGAAGCTCTCCAGCATCAGTTCGCGCACGACATGGAAGTTGGGTGTGAACTCGACCACGTCACAGCCCAGCTGCTTGAAGACGGAGGTGTTGTTTTCCTCCACCAGCGGCCGGTAGCCCCAGTGGTTGAAGCGAACGACCAGCGCCTTCAGCTTCAGGACCTTTACGATATAGTAGAGCTGGAAGACGGAATCCTTGCCGCCTGAATAGGGCACGATGCAGTCGTAGAGCCCCTTGCCCTTGTACTCGGCGACCAGCTCGTCGAGCTGCACGCGGCGGGCGTCCCAGTCGATCTTGTCCTGCTTGAACTCGACCTGCCGGCAGACCGAGCAGACACCTTCATCGTCGAAGGTGATCGTATCGACCGTCTCGGGCACGAGGCATCGGGTGCATTTGCGCATTGTCATTCCACGCCGGATGGGGAGGTCCGGCCTTCCTTGTTTAGCATATCGAGGTTCGAGGCGATCGCCTCGATGCAGATGAAGTCCACCAGGTCGTCGACCTCGTGCGCCTTGTGCCGCACGGTCTCGTAGCCGAGCGACCGCGCATGGCAGAAGCCTCGCTCGCGCCTCAGCGCGTCGACGCCGGAGATGTAGAGCGAGCCGTCCAGCACGAACAGCGGCTCGATATCCTGGCGGCGGGGCATGTCCCCGAACGTGTCGGCCGCATAGGGGGTTATGACACCGTCGTTCGTCTTGCGGACCGCGAAGGCCGGATGAGTGGCCTCCAGCCGGGACACCCCGACGATGGCGTCGGCGTCCGCCGCGACCAACTGGTCGAGCGCGGCGTCTACGTCGGAGCCCTCGGTCAGCGGCGAGGTCGGTTCGAGCAGAACGACATAGTCATAGCTCTCGCCCAGCTCAGCCAGCGCCTCGAGGGCGTGCAGGATGAATCCGATGCTCGGCGCCGTGTCCGAGGCCAGTTCGGCCGGGCGCAGGAAGGGGGCGTCGGCCCCGTGCTCGACCGCGATATCGGCGAAGCCCTGGTCGTCGGTCGAGATGATCACCCGGTCGACATAGGCGGATGCGCGCGCGGCCGCGATCGGCCAGGCGAGCAGGGGCTTGCCCGCCAGCGGCCTGATGTTCTTCAGCGGCAGACCCTTGGAGCCTTTCCGCGCCGGAACGATTGCGAGGACGCGCCTGCCGTCGATCATTTGTTACCCGTTCCCGCGATGTCGGGCGCCTTGACGAACGGCGCCCGGGCGCGCTGCACAGAGCGATCGACGACCTTGTGGGCGAAGAACAGGGCCTTGGGATAGTTCAGGCCATGCGCCTGCTGGCTGCGTCGGATTTCGTCGTTCTGCTTCATGATGCTGGCGGCCGTGCCGCCGGTCGCGCCGCCCGTACGCATGCGCACCCAGATTTGCGGCAGGTACACCGACTTGAGGCGGTGCACATGGAAGGCGCGCAGCATGAAGTCGTAGTCGGCCGCCAGCCTGTAGGACGTGTCGTAACTGCCGACCTTCTCGTAGGCGGCCCTTGTCAGAAACAGTGTGGGGTGGGCCGGAATGAAGCCGCGGCGCAGGTTCTCGACCGTGGCGGGCCGGGACTTCCAGTGGCGCTCGATCTTGCCGGTGTTTTCCGGGTCGACATACACCAGGTCGGCGTGGACCGCCTCGACCGTTGGGTCGTCGAAGGCCGCCATCGCCTGGGCGATGACGTCGCCGGCGCAATAATAGTCGTCGGAGTTGATGAAGCCGATCACCTCGCCGGTCGCCCGCGACAGGCCCTTGTTGTAGGCGTCGTAGATGCCCTTGTCGGGTTCGGACACGGCCGAGGTCACGCGCCGGCCCTCGCGCGCGACGATCGCCATGGTGTCGTCCGTCGAGCCGCCGTCCACGACCAGATATTCGAGATCCGGGTAGGTCTGGGCGTTCACCGAGCGCAGGGTGTCGGCGATGGTCCGGGCGCTGTTGTAGGAGGCGGTGATCAGTGAAAGCGTCTTCATCGCACAATCCCGGTCGCCGCCAGCGGCGGGGCCGCGCGGTCCTTGTCAGACAGGATCACGGCTTCCACCCCCAGAAGAGCCGGAAGACGGTCCGCGATTGAGAGCGCCAGTTCCGACGTCTCATCGTACCCGCCGTCGCAAACATATTCAAAGACAGTGTCTTGCAAGGCGAAAAACCCGTGGGCGAACTCCGCTCCGATCCGTACCCAGCCATCCTCCGGGGTCAGGCGGGCCGTATGCGGTTCGCGCGACGGATCATCCATCGACACCACGACGTCGACGATGGCGCCCGAGACGACGCGGATCACCTTGATCTGCTCGTACGGCGCGCGCTGGACGTGAAGTCCGCGGAACACGCCCGCCTTCGAGAACGACCGCTTCAAAACCATGGTTTCGCTCTCGTACAGCACCTCCAGCCAGCCGCGATCGTCCTCGCGCCGGCGGGTCGTCTGGTTCAGGCGGACGAACGGGTCCAAGGCCTCAACTCCAGTCCGCGTTCTTGACCAGAACGGCCTTGCGGGCGGCCAGCAGGTCGGCCTCCATCATCTCGTCGACCATTTCCTCGAAGGTGATCTCCGGCTCCCAGCCCAGTTTGGCCTTGGCCTTGGCCGGGTTGCCCAGCAGGGTTTCGACCTCGGTCGGGCGGAAATAGCGCGGATCGACACGCACGATGGTCGCGCCTTCCTTGATGGCCGGGCAGCGCGTGGCGGCATGGGCCGGATCGACGGTCTCGACGATGCCGACCTCGTTCACGCCCTGGCCCTCCCAGCGCAGGGTCACGCCGATGCGCGCCGCCGAGACCTCGACGAACTGGCGCACACTGTACTGTTTGCCGGTGGCGATGACGAAGTCCTCGGGCTCGTCCTGCTGCAGCATCAGCCACTGCATGCGGACATAGTCCTTGGCGTGCCCCCAGTCGCGCAGGGCGTCCATATTGCCGAGATAGAGGCATTCGCTCAGGCCCTGGGCGATCTCGCCGAGGCCGCGCGTGATCTTGCGGGTGACGAAGGTCTCGCCGCGCCGCTCGCTCTCGTGATTGAACAGGATGCCGTTGCAGGCGAAGATTCCGTAGGCCTCGCGGTAGTTCACGCACATCCAGTAGGCGAACATCTTGGAGACGGCATAGGGACTGCGCGGATAGAAGGGGGTGGTTTCCGACTGGATCGGCTCCTGCACCAGGCCGTACAGTTCCGAGGTCGAGGCCTGGTAGAATTTGGTCTTCTTTTCGAGCCCCAGCAGGCGGATCGCCTCGAGCAGCCGCAGAGTGCCCAGGGCGTCGACGTCGGCGGTGTATTCCGGGGTCTCGAAGCTGACGGCGACGTGGCTCTGGGCGCCGAGATTGTAGATCTCGTCGGGCTGAACCTCCTGGATGATGCGCACCAGGTTGGAGGTGTCGGTCAGGTCGCCGAAATGCATCTGGAAGCGCACGTCTCCGTCGTGCAGGTCCTGATAGATGTGGTCGACGCGGTCGGTGTTGAACAGCGACGACCGGCGCTTGATGCCGTGGACCTCATAGCCCTTCTCCAGCAGGAATTCCGCGAGATAGGAGCCGTCCTGGCCCGTGATGCCGGTGATCAGCGCGGTCTTCTTCGTCATCGGGGCCTTCTTGGATCAAAGCGCGGAGTACGCGTCGCCGACGCGCGGCCGGGCATGTCCGCCTTTCGACGGCGCCCGCCCGGCCGGCTTCTCTAGGCGGGAATTGTGACATTGACCAGCGAACAGCCCGACCGGGCGCGAACGGCCGGCGGAAGGGCATAGCCGGGTCCGATTTCCCTGTCGAACGCTCTCAATTTGAGTATGGAGACAACCTGGGGGTAGGCCTATGACGTGTCGGCGTCAGCTCCGCCGCCCCGATGCGCCACTCGCCCGTCAGGAAATTTCTGGTCCGCAAGGCCTGGACAAGGCCTGGAAAGGCGTATTTTGGTTTCGGAGAGGCGAATAAAGCGTGGGGCCGGAGCCGTCCGGGTCCAGCAGGAGGCGCGACCGGTTCGCCGCTAGCGACCGGCCAGACTATGGAGGACCGCGCGTGATTGATCCTGTCGACCCGAACGAGCCGCTGGCGAATGAGTCCCCGCCCTACGAATACTCGTGGGATTTCGCCTGGGGCTTGGGGCCGTGGACCACCTGGCTGGCGCCGTCGGTCGTGAACGAGGCGGGTGGGCAGTACGAGAATTTCACGCGGCTGAATGCGCCTGGCCTGCTGGATCCCAACCACCTCGACGGCGTCGGCGCCCTGCGCCTTGTCGCCCACCTGCCGGTTCCCGTGCCGGGATCGCCCGGCGCCCTCAACCTGGTCGACGCCGAGTTCGAGATCACCATTCGCGGTACGGACTTTCAGGCCAACGGCGCCAAATTGGTCGTCTGGATCGTCAAATACATCCCCGAGGAAGGGGTCTTCAAGAATTACTACGTCGGTCTGACCGCCACCAACTGGGCCAACACGGGCAACGACCTGGCGCCCTTGTTGACGGACGAATGGCAGACCCTGACCGTGCAGCTGAGCGATGATCCGGCGGACTGGACCTACGCCGGCGCCAACAACACCCAGCAGGGCGACTGGGGCGACCGCTATCAGGAATATGATCTGGGCGAGAGCCTGGCGAACGTGGACACGACCCTGCACCTGGTGCTGTTGAGCGACGAGCCCGACAACGCCCCGACGGGCTTTCTGGACCTCGCCAACATCACGGTGCGGACCCAGACCCCGGCGACCCCCAGTGGCGCCGAGCAGCCGGAACTCTTCTACGGCCTCGAGGACCAGGTCACGAACGGCTCCCTCGCGGGCGATCCCTCGATTGGCCCGGAGGACGCCGTTTTCGCCGTCGTCGCCGGTTCGGTCAGGAACGGGCTGGTGGACCTGGACCCGGACACCGGCGCCTTCACCTTCACGCCCGACGCCGATTTCTTCGGCCCAACGGATTTCGTGGGCGCGGCGACCTTCCGCTATACGGTCAGCGACGGCGTCACGACGCTGGAGAAGACCGCCTACCTGTTTATCGGCGGGATCAATGACGCGCCCCTGGCCACGGTCCAGGACGAGACCGTGGATATCGCGGCGAACGAGGCCTTCTCCTATTCCCTGTTCAAGGGCACGGACGTCGATACGGACGAGCGGCTGACCTTCCGTCTCGTCGATGGGTCCGCCACCAATGGCGCGGTCACGCTGGATACGGCGAGCGGACGGTACGTCTTCACACCGACGGCCGGCTTCTCGGGACAGGCGACGTTCAGCTATGTGGTCAGCGACGGACAGTTGGACAGCGCGCCCGAGACCGTGACCCTCAATGTCCTGCCGGCCGGGCAGGAGCCCGACCGTCTCACGTTCCAGGAGGCCACCGACCTGCTGATCGCCGGCGACTATCAGGCCTTCGTCTATCACACCATCCTGCTCGCCGACGCCGGCGACCGGAATGCGGCCTACCACTACGGCACCTGGCTGGGGAACGGGCAGAACGTGGCCAGGAACACCACCCTCGCCGCCCAGTACCTCGGCCTGGCGACGGGACTTCTCGCGGACGCCAATCTGCAGCTGGCCAGCCTCTATGTATCGGGCGACGGGGTCGACAAGGACTACGCCATGGCCCGGGCGCTGCTCGAAGCCATCCCGACCAACGCCACTGCCATTTACCGGCTCGCGACCCTGGACGACCTCGGCTTCGGCGGGCCGGTGAACGACGCGGCCGCCGTGGCGGGCTACATCAAGGCGGCCGAGATGGGCAATGCCGACGCGATGTACACCCTGGGGCGGCGTTACCTGTCGGGCGAAGGCGTCGCCCAGTCTGCCGCGGATGCCTATTTCTGGCTCGGGGTCGGGCTGAAACTGGGCGGCGGGCCGAATATCGCCCAGTTCGACGCCCTGCTCGCCTTCAACATGCAACAGGCCGCGGACCTGGGTCTGAGCCCCAGCGAACGGGCGGATCTGGACGCGGCGATCGCCGCCTGGACGGCAGGCCAGGCGGTCGTGGTCAACGACGCTCCGACCGCAGGCGAGGAGACGGGGGACAATCTCGGCCAGACCAATGCGCCCTTCAGCGGACAGCTGGCTCCGGCCGCCGACGCCGATGGGGAGACCGCGCTCTATATGCTCGTACCCGACTCGGCGGTGAACGGAACAGTGACCCTCGACGCGGTGACCGGCGCCTATGTCTTCACCCCGACCGCGGATTATTTCGGGCCGGCCTCGTTCCGCTACTATGTGACCGACGGCCAGTCGAACAGCGCCGAGGTCGAGGTCGGCCTGACCGTCGAACTGGTCACCGCGGCGGCGCCCGACATCACCTCGGTGAACGAAGCGGGCGAGCTTTCGGTCGGCGTGGGCGCCGGCCTTCTGGCCAATGACAGCGTGTCCGACGACGGCGTCTCGCTGGTCATCAGCGCGGTCAACGGCTCGGCCGCCAATGTCGGACAGCCCGTCGCCGGGACCTATGGCGACATCACCATCCAGGCGGACGGCAGCTATGTCTATCAGGCCTACGGTTCGACGGCGGCCCTGATCCAGGGACAGATGGCGGTCGAGAGCATCACCTATGTGATCCAGGATCAGCTGGGTGTCACCTCCACCTCGACATTGACCATCACCGTCAACGGCGTGGGCGGTACGGTCCTGAACGGCTCCGGCGTCCTGATCGGCACTCAGTTCGGCGACGTCATTTCCGGCGGAACGGGGTCCGACACCATCGTCGGTCAGGGCGGCGACGACATCATCGCCGGCGGCGCGGATGTGGCCAATGAAGTCTATGGCGGCGTCGGCAACGACACCTTTGTCGTCACGGCTGCCGGCGACACCATCGTGGAGTTCGAGAACGAAGGAACCGACACGGTCCAGACGGCGCTCGGCGCCTATACCCTGCGCCAGCATGTGGAGAACCTGACCTTCACGGGCGTCGGCGCCTTTGTCGGCACGGGGACGGACCAGAATAACCTCATCGTCGGAGGCGCCTCGAACGATACATTGTCCGGCCAGGGCGGCGCGGACATCCTGATCGGCGGGGCGGGCGCGGATGTGCTGGACGGCGGCGCCGGCGCGGACTCCGTCGACTATTCGGCCTCCTCGGCGGGCGTGACGATCAACCTTCTCGCCGGCGTCGGCGACGGGGGCGACGCGGCCGGCGACTCCCTTGCGGGGATCGAGGCCGTCACCGGATCGGGCTTCGCCGACGTCCTGTTCGGGGACGCCGCGGCCAATACTCTGACCGGCGCTTCGGGCGATGACATCCTTCGCGGCGGGGCCGGTGTGGACATCTTGGCCGGCGGCCTCGGGATCGACACGGTGGACTATTCCGCGGCCGCCGCCGGCGTGCGGGCGCAGTTGAACACCAACGCTTCGACCAACGACGGGGACGGCGGGACGGACAGCTTCTCGGGGATCGAGAACCTGACCGGCTCGGCCTTCAACGACATCCTGATCGGCGACGGGGCGGCCAATGTGCTGCGCGGCGGCGCCGGCGGGGACGTTCTGCTGGGCCTGGGCGGCGACGACGTGCTGTGGGGCGGGACCGGTCCAG
>CALSBO010000019.1:0-44018 GCA_943373195.1 Brevundimonas vancanneytii | reverse complement strand
CGCAGCCGGTGTTCCAGCGTCTTCAGGTCGAAGTCGATGTGGGCGAAGGTGGTGACCGAGGGGTAGAAGGTGACCTCGGTGCCGCTGAGGACATTGCCGTTGTCGCGCATCGGCGCGTCGCCCGTGACCTTCAGGCTCTCGACCGTGTCGCCGCGCTCGAACCGCATCTCGTGGCGTTTGCCGTTGCGGTAGATGACCAGTTTCAGCCAGTCCGACAGGGCGTTGACGACCGAGACGCCGACGCCGTGCAGACCGCCCGAGACCTTGTAGGAATTCTGGTCGAATTTACCGCCGGCGTGCAGCTGGGTCATGATGACCTCGGCCGCCGAGACGCCCTCGCCCTCGTGGATGTCGGTGGGGATGCCGCGGCCGTTGTCGGTGACCGTCACCGAGCCGTCGGCGTTGAGGATGACCTGGACCAGGTCGGCGTGGCCGGCCAGGGCCTCGTCGATGGCGTTGTCGACGACCTCATAGACCATGTGATGCAGGCCCGAACCGTCGTCGGTGTCGCCGATATACATGCCGGGGCGTTTGCGGACGGCGTCCAGGCCCTTGAGAACCTTGATGGAATCGGCGCCGTAGGCGGCCTCTTCGGCGGTGTCTTCGTTGCGCCCAAGGTCGTTGGAATTCGGGGTCTGGTCGGTCATTCAATCGGTCGGTGAAACGCCCTCGTTGAGGGCCTGTGAAGGCGACGGCGGGGCCGCCTTGAACGGACGGTTTTCAGGGCGCGAATCCGGGTCGCGCCGATGCCCGCAACATATAGGAAATCGGGGCGGAATTGCGAGGAAAAGCGGGGGTGGAAACGGGTCGCGAGGAGGCACGCGCCTATCCCGTCTCCTCCCTGTTCGCGTCAGCGAATGGGGAGGTGTCGCGGCGCGACTTCGCGCCGTGACGGAGGGGGCGGCGCAGGCGTCAACCAGTCATCCGCCAATCACCCTCGGCCGGAGTCGCCCCCTCCACCACCCGGGCTGAATCGCCCCGGGCGGTCCCCCTCCCCTTCGCTGCGCGACGGGGAGGTGAGGTGCGCGTCAGCCCTCCACCGTCAACGCACCACCCTCCACCCGCACGAACTGGGCGCGGCCGCGCAGGGGGGCGAACAGTTCGGCCTCGGTGCCCGTCAGGAAGGTCTGGACGCCCAGTTCCTCGATCTCGTCGAACAGGGCGGCGCGGCGCGCGGTGTCGAGATGGGCGGGGGCCTCGTCGAGCAGGAGGACGGGGCGCGCAGGCTGGTCGGCCAGGCGCGTGATCTGGGCCAGGATCAGGTTGAGCACCAGCGCCTTCTGTTCGCCCGAAGAGCCCTCGGCGGCGGGTCGGTTCTTGGCGCGGTGCAGGGCGGTCAGGTCGGAGCGGTGCGGGCCGAACAGGGAGCGGCCGGCGGCGGCGTCGCGGGCGCGGCTGCGGGCCAGGCCGTCGCGGAGGACGGCGGCGATGGGTTCGAACCCGGCCCCGGCCGCCGCCATGGCCTCGGCCTCGCCGGTCAGGCCGAGGTCGGCCTGGGGGAAGGGGCGGTCGTCGCGGGCGTCGATGGCGGCCTGAAGCGTGGCCAGGGCGGCGGCGCGGGCGAGGGCGGCCTCGGCTCCGGCCTCGCCGAGACGGAGTTCGAGGGCGTCGAGCCAGAGGGGGTCGGCGGCGCGGCCCTCGGCCCCCTCGGTCAGCAGGCGCAGCCGCTCGCGCAGGGCCTTTTCATAGGCCGAGACCGAGGCGGCGTGGGCGGGGTCGGCGGCGAAGACCAGCCGGTCGAGGAATTTCAGCCGCGCCGCGCGGGCGTCGGAGAACAGCCGGTCCTGTTCCGGCGTGGCCCAGACCGGGCGGAGATGATCGAGCAGCCGCCCGGGCTGGGCCGTCTCGCCGTCGATGCGGACGATGCGGCGGGCGGCGCCCGGCGACTGGACGCCGGTGCCGAGTTTCGTTTCGCCCTCGCCGTCGGTCAGAATGGCGGCGACGGCCCAGGCGCGGCCGGTCGCCTCGCCGGGTTCGCGCCGGCCCATCTCGGGGGCGGTCGCGCCGCGCAGGCCGCGGCCGGGCGTGAACAGGCTGAGCGCTTCCAGCAGATTGGTCTTGCCGGCGCCGTTGGGGCCGTGGAGCACGACGGTGCCCGCGCCGATGGGGAGGGTCGCGGCCGCGTAGGAGCGGAAATCGGTGAGGGTGAGGGTGGTGATCAAGAGGCCAAAATAAATCCGCTCATCCCGGCGAAAGCCGGGACCCAGTGCTTTCGCAAGAACGCAGGCGGTTCAGAAGAGCTTTTCGAACAGGTCCGTCCAGCCGGGATTGGTGCGCTCGATCAGTTCCAGCTTCCAGGCCCGTTTCCATTCCTTGATCTGGCGCTCCCGAACGAAGGCGGCGTGTCGCGAGTCATGGATTTCGTACCAGACAAGGATCGCCACATCGTATTTGGCGGTGAACCCGTCGCGCCGCTTCTCGCGATGCTCGATGATCCGTTTGATCAGGTTGTCGGTCGAGCCTGTGTAGAGGGTCCCGTTCCGAAGGCTGGCGATGATGTAGGTGAAGAACGCCAACCGGAACCTCCGTACGCAACGAAAGCACTGGGTCCCGGCTTTCGCCGGGATGAGCGGAATTTGAAATTCACACCCGCAGCGGCATCAGCACATACTGCACGCCCGGATCGCCCGGATCGAGCACCAGCGTCGGCGAGGCCGGGTCGGCGAATTTGAAGTGGGCGGTTTCGCCGGTGATCTGGCCGGCGACGTCGAGCAGATAGCGGGCGTTGAAGCCGATTTCGAAGGGCTCTTCGGAATAGCCGATCTCGACCTCCTCGACCCCCTGCCCGGCCTCCATGTTGCGCACGGTCAGGGTGACGCGGTCCAGTTCGAAGGCCAGTTTCACGCTGCGGCTCTTCTCGGCCGAGATGGTGGCGACGCGGTCGACGGCCTGGGCGAACAGGGTGTTGTCGATGTCGGCCTGTTTGTCGTTCCCCTTGGGGATGACCCGCATATAGTCGGGGAAGGCGCCGTCGATGACCTTGGAGGTCAGGCTGGCTTGGCCGAATTCGAAGCGGATCTTCTGCGGGCTGACCATGACCTCGACCATGCCGGAGCCGTCGTCGAGCAGGCGGCGGACCTGGTCGATGGTCTTGCGCGGGACGATGACGCCGGGGCCGCCAGCGGCGCCTTCCGGAGCCGGGGTCTCGGCCAAGGCCAGGCGGTGGCCGTCGGTGGCCACGGCGCGCAGCAGGGGGATGCCCGCCTCGGCCACGGTGTGCAGATACAGGCCGTTCAGATAGTAGCGCGTCTCTTCCGTCGAGACGGCGAAGCGGGTCTTGTCGATCAGCCGGGCGAGGTCTTCCTTGGGCAGGGAAAATCGTGTGCCGCTGGTCTCGGTCGACATGACCGGGAAGTCTCCGGCCGGCAGGACCGGCAGGTTGAATTTGGACCGCCCGGCCTGGACCACCAGACGGGGGTCGTCGCCGTTGTAGCTGAGCGAGACCTCGGCGCCGTCGGGCAGTTTCCGCACGATCTCGTAGAGGGTGTGGGCCGGGGCGGTGATCTGGCCCTCGACATTCACCTGGGCCTCGGCCTCGTCGACCATCTCCATGTCGAGGTCGGTGGCGGCGAAGCTGAGCTTGTCGCGGCCCGCCGACAGCAGGACGTTCGACAGGATGGGGATGGTGTTCCTGCGCTCGACGACGCTCTGCACGTGGCCGAGGGCCTTGAGGAGCGCGGATCGTTCGATGGTCAGCTGCATGTGGTCTCAGGCCCAGGATGCGGCGACTCACAAGCCGTCGCAAAGAGATAGGCTATGGACACTAGCGGATTGGCGGAGAGGGGCAAGGAAGGGGCGAGGGTCGAGGGTCGAGGGTCGAGGGAGGATGCGGCGTCACGTGTGGATAACCGCACGATCGCAGCCCGGCCCGCCATCTAAACCTCGCCCCTCGCCCCTCGACCCTAACCCCTGAGCTTGCGCGTCAGCGTCTCGACATCCCGGGCGATCTGGTCATCCAGCCCCATCAGCTCCTCGATCTTGCGCACGCCGTGCAGGACCGTGGTGTGGTCGCGGCCTCCGAAGCGACGGCCGATGTCGGGGTAGGAGCGGGTCGTGTGCTGTTTGCACAGCCACATGGCGATCTGGCGCGGACGGGCGACGGCGCGGGTGCGGCGCTCGCTCAGCAGGTCGGCCTGTTTCAGGCTGAAATGGTCGGCGACGGTCTTCTGGATTTCGTCGACGGTGATGCGGCGCTCGGGTCCGCCGCGCAGGGCCGAGCCGAGCAACCCTTGCGTCTCGTCGACGCTGAGCGAGGACAGGCGGGCGCCGGCGACGGCGGCCAGGGTGTTCACGGCGCCTTCCAGTTCGCGCATCGAGCCGGGGGTGCGGTCGACGAGGTGTTCCAGCACCTCGGCCTGGGCCTCGCCCGAGACGACGCCGAGCCGGGCCAGGGCCTCGATCCGGTTGCGGGCCACGGCCAGTTTCAGGGCGCGGTCGGCGGGCTCGACCGGGCAGGTCAGGCCCGAGGCCAGATGGCTGCGCAGGCGCGGCTCGACCTCGGTCAGGGCCATGGGCGGACGGTCGGCCGACAGGACGATCTTCTTGCCGTCCTCGATCAGGGCGGTCAGCGTCGAGAGCAGTTCTTCCTGGGTGCCGGCCTTGCCGCCGACGAACTGGACGTCGTCAATCAGCAGCATGTCGGCGTTGCGCAGGCTGTCCTTGAACGCGGCCATGGTGCGGTCCTGGGCGGCGCGGACGAAGGTCGACAGGAAGCGTTCGGCGGTCAGATAGACGACCCGGGCGTCGGGCCTGAGGCGCTGGGCCTCCCAGGCGATGGCGTTGAGCAGGTGGGTCTTGCCGTAGCCATAGGGGCCGCAGAAGAAGATCGGGTTGAAATGGCCGTCGGCCCAGGCCGCGGCCTGTTTGGCGATGGCCAGGGCGAAGGCGTTGCCCTGCCCCTCGACGAAGCTGTCGAAGGTCAGACGCTCCTGCAGGCCGGCGGCGCGCACGGCGCGGGCGCCGTCGGCGACCGGCGGCACGGTCGCCATGGGCATGGCCGGTGTCTGGGGCTGAAGCGGAATGACGGCGGCGCCCTCGGCCCGGCCGGCGGCGACCTGGGAGGCGGACGGGGTCGAGCCCATCTCCGCGCGGCAACGGACATCGAGGCGGCGCGACAGGCCGTCGAGGCCCAGCCACAGCTCGTTCATGCGGCGCAGGGCGTTCTTGCGCACCCAGTCGCGGGCATAGGCGGTCGGAGTCACCAGGATCAGCTGGCCGGCGCCGTCGGCGCGCACGGCCGAGGGGGCGATATAGGAGCTGAACGGCCCCTCGCCGATCTCGCTGCGCAGACGGCCCGCCGCCTCGGTCCAGATGCGATCCGGATCCGTCATACCCGCCATGTGCGCGCTCCCCGTCATCGTCAAAGCCACCCTTGGAAACCCATCAGCCGACGCCCTTCGGGAGAGGTCTGAACCGGGACGACTTCTCCTGTCCCGCGTGACTGGCGTCATGCGGGTGGGGTCGAACTCTTGAACAGGCGTCTCACGCCGACACGAAAACCAGTTCCGCGCCGCTTTCATTCCGTAGGGGAATGGAAGTGCGTCAGCGGTTTGAACTTACCCCCGGCGACGGGGGGGTCAACGCTGATTCGCGACTCAAAATGCAGTTAAAATTGTTGACTCCGCTAAAGCCAAACACAGTCAACGAAAAACCGCATTTCGCCACAGACGCGAGCGCCAATTCCCCTGAGAACGGTTATCGACATACATGCAAACGGCGAGGGAGCCTTCGCGCCCTCGCCGTTGGAATCACTGACATTTGCCATGACGGCCCTGTGAAAGGCCGTCCGGACGCCGAAAATCAGGCGGCGGCCATTTTCTTCAGTTGGGCGGCCAGACGGCCGACTTTCCGCGAGCCCGTGTTCTTGTGAACGACGCCCTTGGACACGGCGCGCATCAGCTCGGACTGAGCCTCGACGAAGGCGGTCTTGGCGGCGCCGGCGTCGCCGCCGACGACGGCTTCCTGGAATTTGCGCAGGAAGGTGCGGACGCGCGTGCGGCGCGCCTTGTTCACTTCGGTGCGGGCAGCGATCTTGCGGATCGCTTTCTTGGCGCCGGCATTGTTGGCCATCAGTCAAACCTTACGAACGGAAACGCCGCGGAGCACGGTCCACGGCGGGGAAATCTCGAAGAGCGGGGGGCTATAGCGGAAAGGGGTTGGGGGGTCAACGAAGAGTCTGGGGAGACCTCAGCCTTCCCCGGCCTCATCCTCAAGCGAGGTTTCGACCGCGGACCCGTCCGAGAGCGCTCCAGCCCCCATCAAGTCGTCGGCGTCCAGCGTCGCCCCCTCGACGATCCGCTCCAGCAGAGACGCCTGCGCGGGCTCCAGCGCCACCAGCCGGGTCAACACCCGCAGCATGTTCAGCAGTTCGGTGGTGTAGTCGCTGGGCCAGTCGGTAGGTTGGACCGCCGACAGAGGCGAGTGCGGCCGCCGGTCGCCCATCGCCGGCTTTTCGCGGTTTTCCCGGCGATAGCTCCACCACTGATCCAGCACCGTCTTGCCCGACACCTCATAGGCGCGGACTTCGGGGCTGACGTTCTCGATCCGCCCCGTCCCGAACTTCAGCACACGCGCGCCGGGGTCGTAGTCCAGGTCGTGGGGCATTTCGGCCAGGGTCTTGGGCAGGGGCTTGGCGTTGGTGGGTTCGCTTTCTTTGGGCGTCACGCGCGGCGCCCCTTCCGGGCGGCCGTCCCGGAACCGCTCGCCGAAGGTATGCAGCCATATCACCTCCCGGCCCAGTTTGGCGGCCTCGGCGAACAGGGCGCCGTCGGCGGTGATGGGAATGCGCAGGCCCGGCTGTTTCAGATTGCCCCGAAACCGCGCGACATAGGCCGGATGCGCGGTGACAGCGGCGATATAGGCCATCACGTCCTCGGCCGTCATCGCGTCGCCATAGGCCTCGCCCAGCGCCTTGAGCAGGCCCGGCGAGACGTTCGGGATCGTCGCCCCGGCGTCGGCCCAGAGCGGGAAGACCCGGCCGCCGAAGGAGCCCTTGTAGTGGTGCAGGTCCGGGATCAACCCGGTGAAGCTCAACGCCGGTCCCGCGGTGGGCGAATGGGCCATTAGACCTGTCGCATAAACTTGCTTCGACGAATGCCTCGTCCACAGCGTCGGGTTAGCCTGGTTGATCAGCCGGGCGTCCGCCAACAGCCATTGACGATCGAACGAGCGGAACCCGTAGCGCACCGGCTCCGCGCCCGTCCCCTTGTCGTCATCCACGGACAGTGGAGGATGCCCGTGCCCCTCCAGCGATTCCCTGACCACCTTGCCCAAATGCTTGTCACCGGCCTTGCCGTTGCGCAGATGGGGATGGAACAGCACCGATTTTTTGGCCGCATCCTTCTCGGCGATCAGCCGCGCCCAACGGTCCTTCAGCGACAGAGCATCCGGCGCGATCACCCAGGTCCGGCCCGTCATCACGCCTGAACCGTTGTAGGCGAACAGTTCCTCCAGCGCTGGATAGCCGACCCAGCTCGCCTCACCGGGCGGCAAGAAAGGCGCGCGCGGTTCCTCCGGCGCCTCGACCCAGCCGGCGTCGTCCAGTCCGACGGCGGCCAGCGCCGCGAATTTCACGTCCCTCGACCCCTCCGGCAGCGCCCGGAACCGCACCCGGGCGGGCGTCGCCGGACTGTCCTTGGACTTGCGCAAGGCCATGACGATGCAGACCGTCTGCTGCACGCCCTCGAAGATGCGGGTGGCCACCGGTGGCTGATGGCCCTCGGGCGAGCAGTCAATGACCCAGATTTCGTCGGCGTCGCGGCGCAGGTCGGCGCGCATCTTCTGGAATCCCGGCCCGTTCAGGAATCCCGCCACAGTGATGAAACAGACGATCCCCTGGCGCTTGGTCCAGCCCGCGATCTCGTCCTTGTCCGACCCCGAGCGGAAGGTGTCCCCGCCGAACACCTTCCACGCCGCCCAGCGCCAGAAATAGACGTAGAGATTCCGCAAATGTTTGGCGTGCGCCCCCACGCCCCAGTCCGCCGGCGGCTGCCAGTCGTCCAGCGGCGTGCGCTGCTTCGGGCCCCGGTCCTCGACCCAGCCACCCAGCCCCTTGGCCTTCTCCTTGTACGGCGGATTGCCCAGGACGACGTCGATGGCCTCCTTGCGCTTGATCTGCCCCGCGTCGATCCGCGACTGGGCGAAGGCCTTCATCGGCGTGGCGACATAGGGCGTGGCCTCGTCGGGATCGGCCAGGGTGTCGGTGATGTAGAGCCGCAGGCCGTTGCCGAGGGCTTCTTCAATCCTCGTGCGCTCGTCGGGCGTCTCGTCCCCGCTCAGGACCAGGTCGATCAATTCGGCCAGCAGCCTCAGTTGCGCCACCGCGAATGGCCCGAATTGCAGCTCGAAGCCGATCAGTCGCTTCAGCGAATCCTGCACCGCCGCCGGAACCGCCCCCCTGCCCTCGGCTGCCTCGACCGTGCGCGCGATGCGGCTCAGCACCCCCAGCAGGAACGTCCCGGTTCCCACCGCCGGGTCCGCCAGCTTGACCTGGCTCGAAGCCAGCCCACGGGCCAGATTGAACCGGTCAGGCGAGGCCAGCGCCTCGTCCACCAGCCGCACCATCGCCGTCACGACCTGCGGCGGGGTATAGTAGCTGCCGGTTTTCTTTCTCAGTTCCGGGTCGTAGCGCTTCAGGAACAGCTCGTAGAAATAAAGCCAGGCCTCGGGTTCGTCTTTCGACAGGGCTTTCCATTTCACGACGTCCAAGACCCGCACCAGGGTCTGCATCGAGGTCTCCAGCAATTTCGCGTCTTCCGCCGGTCCGGTCAGCAGCTTCAGCGCCGTTCCGATCAGGGTGTTGGTCTGGCTCAGGGCCTTGCCCGCCCCATCGAGGCCGTCGGCCAAGGTGATGCCGCGCGCCTTGGCCATCAACAGGCCGAAGGTCACCGCCTGGGCATATCCGTCGGCGAACTCCTTGTCGGTCGCCTCGGGCAGCAGCAGTTGCCGCCAGTCCTCGCGCAGGCCCGTCAGCGCCGGAGCCTCCAGCACCAGTTGCTCCTCCACCTCGTCGCGCAGCAGCCGGCACAGCCGCGCGGTGATTTTGGCCAGTTGCTGCGGCGTCTTCGGCGCGATCTGGAATGGGTCCCAGCTCAGGAAGTCGGAGACCAGGGCGGCCAGCGTGGCCGGCGCCTTCAGCTTGGCGCCCGCCGTCTCGATGTCGCCTTCCAGATGGATGATCTCGCCGGCCTTCTCCCCATCCCGCCAAAGGGAGAACGACTGCCCGTCGGTGTAGAGCAGGTTGGGCAGGGCCTTGAGCTTCTCCCACTGTTCCTTGTCATGCTTGTCGCCGAATTTGCGCGGGTCGGCCCCCTTGCCGGGCGCCTTGACCTCGATGTGCCCGATCAGGGCCTTGTGCATGGTGACGGCGAAATCCGGCCGGACCATCAACTTGGCCAGCGAGTTCTCGCCGACCAGCACCACTGCATCGTCCGGCAGGCCGGCCAGAGCCGCCAGGTCCTTGAACAGCCCCTCCAGCGGGTTGCGCAGCTGGTCCTCGGGCTGGCCCTTCGCGCCGGGGTTGTCCAGCTTGTCTTTGGCCGCCTTGCCGAACCGGGCGACGGCCTCCTCCAGCGTCGATGTCATCCACAGCCCCCTCAACAGCCCCTTGATCGCTTGGGGAGCGTGCGGACGCAACCGTGATGACCGCTGGACGCTCCAGCGAATCGCAGGATGATGATCCCATGTCGCAACCTGACCTCTTCGGCTCGACGCCCCAGCCCCTGCCCCGACCCGACCCCGAGGCGGTGCGTGCGCGCGTGCACAAGGTGCTGGCCCTGCTTAGAGAGGCCGATCAGATGCCCTTGACGGACAAGGAACTGCGCTTCTGGCGCACGGTCATGCCCCAGACCACCAACTGGCTGCCTCCGCACGAGAAGGCCGCGGTCTGCGCGGAGTTCGAAGGCCATGTCGCGCGATTGAGCCGCAAGGCGGCCTGAGGCCCGAACACCCCTCCACCATCCTTCGGATGGTCCCCCTCCCCATTCGCTTCGCGAACAGGGAGGAGACGGGACGGCGCTCCCGCCCCTATTTCCCCGTGAACACCGGCTTCCGCTTCTCCACGAAGGCCGCCATGCCTTCCTTCTGGTCCTCGAAGGCGAACAGGCTGTGGAACAGGCGGCGTTCGAACTGGACGCCCTGGGTCAGGGTGGTCTCCAGCGCGGCGTTGACCATCTCCTTGTTGGCCATGACGGCGAGCGGGCTTTGCGAGGCGATCTTCGCGGCGATCTTGCGGACCTCGTCCAGCAGGGTGCCGTGCGGCACGACGCGGCTGGCCAGGCCGGACGCTAAAGCCTCGGCGGCGTCCATCATCCGGGCGGTCAGGACCATGTCCATGGCCTTGGACTTGCCGACCAGACGGGTCAGGCGCTGGGAGCCGCCGATGCCGGGGGCGACGCCGAGGTTGATCTCGGGCTGGCCGAATTTGGCCTTTTCGCTGGCCACGATGAAGTCGCACAGCATGGCCAGTTCGCAGCCGCCGCCGAGGGCGAAGCCGTTGACCGCGGCGATGATCGGCTTGCGGAAACGGACGATGCGGTCGTGGCCCAGGGCGAAGAAATTGCCCGTGTACATCTGGGCGTAGGTCTGGTCCTGCATCTCCTTGATGTCGGCGCCGGCGGCGAAAGCCTTGTCGCCCGAACCGGTCAGGATCAGGCAGCGGACGCTGTCGTCGTGCTCGACCGCGTCGAGGAAGGCGGTCAGGTCGGCGAACAGCACCGAGTTCAGCGCGTTCAGCGCCTCGGGCCGGTTCAGGGTCACCACCGCATAGCCGTCGGCGTGGCGTTCGATCAGGAGGGTGGAATAGGTGTCGGCCATGGGAAGCTCCGGGTAATCCACGCGTCTCTTACCGTGCGGAGAAGTGCTAGTGCTAGTGAGCGAGAGGTGAGCCGAGGGGGTCGCCACCGGCTCGATGTGTGCTCACCCCTTGCTCACTAGCACTAGCACTAGCACTCCGGCTCACAGGCCGGAGCCCTTCCACTGAAACACCGCCGTCACCTCCACCCCGAACACCTCGGCGATGCGGAAGGCGGCTTCGAGCGAGGGGGAGTATTTGCCCTGTTCGATGGCGACGATGGTCTGGCGGGTCATGCCGATGCGGGCGGCGAGGTCGGCCTGGGTCATCTCGCCCGCGTGAAAGCGCAGTTCGCGGATGCGGTTGGCGATCGGCGGCGGGTCCTTGCTCACCGGAGGCGGCCCAGGAAGGCCAGGGTCAGGCCGGCGCGGATCATCTCGGAGACGATGACGCTGAGCAGCAGGATGTTGGCCAGCAGGACCCAGGCGTTGGCCTGGGTGATGTCGAAACCGGGCTCGGTCCCGAAGGCGGGCCGCAGCCAGCCGGCGAACCAGGCCGCGCCGGACTGCATCACCACCAGGGCGATCAGCGCCATCAGGGCGACATGGCTGGCCCTGAGCGCGGCGAGGGTCTCGCGCTCGTCCTTCGCCTCGCGCTCCGCCTTGCGGGTGGTCCAGGTGGCGATAGCGGTCAGGATGATCTCGACCACCACGCTGACGATCAGACAGGCGACGAACAGCCCGCCCATGGCGTCGCCCAGACCGGACCGGCCCAGGCCGCCGTCCATGATCCGCTCGGCCAGCCGCCAATAGTAGAAGCCCCAGACGCCGACGGTGACGACGATGCTGATCCAGAGGTGTTTTTCGCGAAAGGACATGGGGGGCTCCTTGGGGACCGTGTCGCATGGAACGGACGCCATGTCCATTATTCTGGACATCAAGTCTGAATTACCCGACACCCGCCATGGCCGCGAGCTTCAGCACGGTGTTCCAGTTGCGCCCCGTGCCCATGCCCAGCATTCGGGGCGTGGCCTTTTTGAAGATCTCGGACCCGCCCTGGCCATTGGGGAACCAGAAGAACAGCACACCGCCCGCGGCCTCGACCCGTTCGCCGTCGCGGCGCAGGGCCCGGACCGCCTCCAGGCCGCCGGCCTTGATCCCGTCCCTCATGATCATGGCCACCACCATGGCCGGATGAGCGGCGGCCTGTTTCGGGAAGGGGTTGGCGGCGATCAGCTTCGCCCACTGGTCCGGCGTGCGGACCATGGCCGCCACCTTGAGGCCGAACGTCCGGTCCATGGCGGCCTCGATGTCGGCTTCAAGGACGTCGGTCGCCTTGCTGCTTTCGACGACGAGGTTGCCGCTGGCCGCCAGGGTGCGCGGGTTCCTGAGCCCCATGTCGGCGGCCATGGCGCGCAGCTCGGCCACCGGGGCCCGGACCCCGCCGGTGTTCATGCCGCGGAACAGAATGATGCGGTGGTTGGTCATGGCGTCACCGCTTCTGACAGATCGGGCACCAGAAGGTCGAGCGACCCGCCTGCACCGTCCGCTTGACCACGCCTGCACAGCCCTCGCCGAGGCATGGCTTCCCCTCGCGGCCGTAGACGTCGAAGCGGTGCTGGAAAAAGCCCTGCCCGCCGTCGGCGTTGGCGAAATCCTTGAGCGTCGAGCCGCCGGCGAGGATGGCTTCGTTGAGGACGTCGCGGATCACCGCGGCCAGGGTTTCGAGACGCGGCCTCGCCACCTTGCCGGCGGCGACCAGCGGCGAGAGGCGAGCGCGGTACAGGGCCTCGCAGACATAGATGTTGCCCAGGCCCGCGACGGTGCGCTGGTCCAGCAGGCTGAGCTTGATGTTCTGTTTCTTGCCCGCGAAGGCGGCGGCCAGCCAGGCGCCGGAGAAGCCGTTGCCGAGCGGCTCCGGGCCGAGGGCGGCGAACCACGGATGGGTCTCGACATCGGCGGTCGGAATCAGACCCATGAAGCCGAAGCGGCGGGCGTCGGCGAAACCGACCCGGGTCGTTGTCCCGCTCTTCACCGCGCACAGGCTGAGGTGTTCGTGCTTGCCGGCGATGGGAGCCTTCTCCTCGAACTCGCCGAGCTGTTCGCCGTCGAGGGTGAAACGGCCGGTCATGCCGAGGTGACTGACCCAGCTGTCGCCGGTCGACAGCGGCATGAGCAGATATTTGGCGCGGCGGTCGATGCGTTCGACGGTCGCGCCTTCCAGCCGTTCCGGGAAGCGGTCGGGAAAGGGGAAGCGCAGGTCGGGCCGGTTCTGACGCACGCGGGTCAGGCGCGCGCCGATGAGCACCGGCTCAAGGCCGCGCCGGACGGTTTCGACCTCGGGGAGTTCTGGCATGGGGGGAGGCGCCGGTGACGAGGGAGAGGAGGAGTTAGGCAGCAGGCAGCAGGCAGCAGGCAGCAGAAGCGATGGAGCAAAATCCGGCTTGAGGGAAGCAAGCGAAAGCCGGCGGCGCGCCGTCCCGCTTCCCTATTGCCTGCTGCCTGTTGCCTGACTCCTCGCCAATGCCCCCTAGCCACCCGGCCCGTTTCCGGCTTACCTCCGCCCGACAAAGGGAGAGGGACCCCATGACCGACACACCCGCGAGCGCGCCCGTCAGCGGCGGCAAGCGTATCGAACTGACGCTGCGCGCCCTGGTTCTGGGCTGCATCCTGGCGGTGATCTTCACCGCCGCGAACACCTATCTGGGTCTGAAGGTCGGGCTGACCTTCGCCTCGGCCATCCCGGCGGCGGTCATCTCCATGGCCATCCTGCGGATGTTCAAGACCTCCACCATCTGGGAAAACATGACCGTTCAGACGGTCGCCTCGGTCGGCGGGGCGATGAGTTCGATCATCTTCGTGCTGCCGGGCCTGGTCATGGTGGGCTGGTGGACCGGCTTCCCGTTCTGGGAGTCGGTGCTGATCTGCGTGTTCGGCGGCATTCTGGGCGTCACCTTCTCCATTCCGCTGCGCCGGGCCCTCGTGGTCGAGGCGGGCCTGCCCTATCCCGAGGGCGTCGCCGCGGCCGAGGTGCTGACCGTCGGCTCGCGCGGGGCCGAACAGACCGAGAGCGCCGTGCGCGAGAACGCGTCGGGCCTGTGGGTCGTGATCACCGGGGCGGTCGTGTCGGCGGGCTACGCGCTTCTGGTCGCCGGACGCGTGTTCGCCGGCGAGGCGGCGAAATTCATCAAACTGCCCGCCTCCCTGGGCGGCGGGGCCACGGGCATGGGCTTCGGCATGCAGTTCGCCCTGCTGGGCGCCGGCCATCTGATCGGCCTGGCCGTCGGTCTGGCCCAGCTGTTCGGCCTGTTGCTGGCCTGGGGCATCGCCGTGCCGATCCTGACCAGCCCGGACACCATCGCCTGGATGACCGCCAACGGCATCCCTTCCATCGCTTCCACGGTCGAGGCCGGCGCGCCCGCCGAGGAGCTGGCCGGCACGGTCTGGGGCCGTGAAGTGCGCTTCATGGGCGCCGGCGTCATCGGCGTGGCCGCGATCTGGACCCTGATCAAACTGGCCGGACCGCTGATCGGCGGCCTGACCTCGGCCCTGGCCGCCAACCGCCGCCGTCAGGCCGGCGAAGTGCTGGACCGGACCGAGCAGGACATTCCGATCAACATCGTCGCCGGCCTTTCGGTCGCCTGCCTGATCGGCATCGGCTTCATCCTCGCCTGGTTCGCCAACGGCAATCCCACGCTGGCCAGTTCGACCGCTCTGCTGGTCGGCGGCGGCCTGATCTATGTGGTCTTCATCGGCTTCGCCGTGGCCGCCATCTGCGGCTATATGGCCGGGCTGATCGGATCGTCGAACAGCCCGGTGTCGGGCGTGGGCATTCTGGCCATCGTCATCGCCTCGGTGCTGATGCTGGGGGTGCTGGCGCTGGCCGGACTGCCCGCCGATCCCTCGGTGGTGGCCTTCGCCCTGATCGTGACGGCAGTGGTCTTCGCCGTGGCCGTCATCGCCAACGACAACCTGCAGGACCTCAAGACCGGCCAGCTGGTGCAGGCCACGCCCTGGCGGCAGCAGACGGCCCTGATCGTCGGCGTTATCGCCGGCGCCATCGTCATCCCGCTGATCCTCAACCTGCTGAACCAGGCCTTCGGTTTCGAGGGCGGGCCCAAGGGCATCGCCGACGAGCCGCTGGCGGCGCCCCAGGCGACGCTGATCTCGGCGCTGGCGCGCGGCGTCATCGGCGGCGACCTGCGCTGGGACCTGATCGGGCTGGGCGCGGTCATCGGCGTGGTCATCATCCTGCTGGACGCCGTTCTGAGCGGCGCGACCAAGGGGAAGATGAAGCTGCCGCCGTTGGCCGTGGGCATCGGCTTCTACCTGCCCGCCGCGGTGACCACGATGCTGGTGATCGGCGCGATCTGCGGCTGGTTCTATGACAAGGCGATCAAGACCACCCGGTTCGCCGATGTCGGCCGCCGCATGGGGGTGCTGCTGGCCTCGGGCCTGATCGTGGGCGAGAGCCTGTTCCTGGTCATGACCGCCGGGGTGATCGTCTCGACCGGCAATGACGCGCCGTTCGCCATGCTGCCCGAGGGATCGACCTTCCCGTCCATGCCGGCCGGGCTCGCGGCCTTCGCCGTGCTGACCTTCATCCTGTACGGCTGGGTGCGGAACCGGTCGGCGAAGGTCTGACCGCCCTCTCCCCGCCGCTTTCCTCGGCGATAGGGCCGCCGTTGCGCCAGTGCGTGTCCGTCGCGCACTGGCGTTTCCGCGTGCGTCCCTGTAAGAGGCGCGCGCTCCCCGCACCGTCGCCAAAATCCAGCGGCCCGCTCTCGCTCGGCCGCCCTGCACGTCTGATAGTCAAATGAATCTGCGCAACGTCGCCATCATCGCCCACGTCGACCACGGCAAGACCACGCTGGTGGACCAGCTGCTGGCCCAGTCGGGCGTGTTCCGCGCCAATGAGGCGACCACCGAGCGCGCCATGGACTCCAACGACCAGGAGCGCGAGCGCGGCATCACCATCCTGGCCAAATGCACCTCGGTGCTCTGGCACGGCGAGGCGGGCGAGACCCGCATCAACATCATCGACACCCCCGGCCACGCCGACTTCGGCGGCGAGGTCGAGCGCATCCTGGGCATGGTGGACGGCTGCGTCCTGCTGGTCGACGCCGAGGAAGGCGTCATGCCCCAGACCAAATTCGTGCTGACCAAGGCGCTGAAGATGGGTCTCAAGCCGATCCTGTGCATCAACAAGGTCGACCGCGCCCACGCCGATCCCGACAAGGTCCACAACGCCGCCTTCGACCTGTTCGCCGCCATCGGCGCGACGGACGAACAGCTGGACTTCCCGCACATCTACGCCTCGGGCCGCGCCGGCTGGGCGACGCTGGACCTGAATGTCCCCTCGGACAATCTGGCCCCGCTGTTCGACCTGATCGTCAAACACGTGCCCGAGCCGAAGGTCGTCGAGAACAAGGACAAGCCGTTCCAGATCCTGAACGTGCTGATCGAAAGCGACCCGTTCCTGGGCCGTCTGCTGACCGGCCGGATCGAGAGCGGCAAGGCCGTCCCCGGCATGGCCATCAAGGCCCTGTCGCGCGACGGCAAGATCATCGAACAGGGCCGCATCACCAAGGTGCTCGCCTTCCGCGGCCTGAAGCGTCAGCCGGTCGACAGCTCCGAAGCCGGCGACATCGTCGCCATCGCCGGCATGTCCAAGGCCACCGTGGCCGACACCCTGTGCGCGCTGGACGTCACCGAGGCCCTGCCCGCCCAGCCGATCGACCCGCCGACCATCTCCATGACCGTCTCGGTCAACGACAGCCCGCTGGCCGGCCGCGAAGGCGACAAGGTCCAGTCGCGCGTGATCCGCGACCGCCTGTTGAAGGAAGCCGAGGCCAACGTCGCCATCCGCGTCACCGAGACCGGCGGCAAGGACGCCTTCGAGGTCGCGGGCCGCGGCGAACTGCAGCTGGGCGTGCTGATCGAGAACATGCGCCGCGAAGGCTTCGAACTGTCGATCAGCCGTCCGCGCGTGGTCTATCAGACCGGCGAGAACGGCGAGCGGCTGGAGCCGATCGAGGACGTCGTCATCGACGTCGACGACGAATACACCGGCGTGGTCATCGAGAAGCTGTCGGCCCGCAAGGCCGAGCTGAAGGACATGGGCCCGTCGGGCGCCGGCAAGACGCGCCTGACCCTGAAGTCGCCGTCGCGCTCGCTGATCGGTTATCAGGGCGAGTTCCTGACCGACACCCGCGGTTCGGGCGTGCTGAACCGCGTGTTCAGCCACTATGAGCCGCACAAGGGCGCCATCGAGGGCCGCCTGAAGGGCGTGCTGGTCTCGAACGGCGACGGCGAAACCGCCGCCTTCGCCCTGTGGAACCTCGAGGACCGCGGCGTCATGTTCGTCGGCGGCGGCGAAAAGACCTACCAGGGCATGATCATCGGCGAGAACGCGCGCTGGGACGACCTGGACGTCAACCCGATGAAGGCCAAACAGCTGAACAACATCCGCGCCGCCGGCAAGGACGAGGCCGTGCGCCTGACCCCGCCGCGCCGTCCGTCGCTGGAACAGGCCATCGCCTATATCGAGGAAGACGAACTGGTCGAGGTCACGCCCAAGTCGATCCGCCTGCGCAAGGCCGTGCTGAACCCGAGCTTCCGCAAGAAGCGCGTTCGCGAGGAATAGGGTCGGCATCTCCTCCGCTCATCCCCGCGAACGCGGGGACCCAGTGTTTTGGGCGATGCAGCGGTTGGGTCGACCTACGATCCCGATCATCCCGAAGCTTCAGCGTCAAGCTGGACAGGACTGGGTCCCCGCGTTCGCGGGGATGAGCGGGTAGAGGGTGTCCGATAGGGGCGCCCGGCGAGCCGAAATCGGCCAAACCGGGCAGCCCCGGGGTCATTTCGGGGCGGTCGAAACAAACCGTCACGCCCCGTGTTAGCCAGTCGGTGCGAGCCCTCCCCCGCTCGCTTTGACAAGGCAGACATCATGCGAAAGACCGCGCTCCTCACGGGCGTCGCCGGCCTGTTCCTCATGACCGCTCCCGCGTTCGCCCAGGACGGCACGGCCCCGCAAACCCCGCCCGCCCCGGCCCCCGCGGCCGCGCCGGCGGCTGAACAACCTCAACAGCAGGCCCTGACCCTGCAGCCCGGCGCCGACGTCAAGGGTTCGGACGGCGCGGTGCTGGGCCGTCTGGAAGGCGCCCGCGACACCGAGGCCGGCCAGGAACTGACCGTGCGCGGCGCGGACGGTGTGCTTCGCGGCGTGCCGGTCTCCGGCGGCGTGCGCCAGGACGGCGCCGGCGTGGCGGTGGGCTGGACCAGCGCCCAGTTCTCGGCCGCGCCTTCGATCACCGACGCGACGACCGACGTGGCCGAACCGGCCGCCCCGCCGATGCCGGACGCCCCGGCGGTCACTCCGCCTGCCCCGGCGACGCCGCCGGCGGCCGCTGAACCGGCCAATCCGGCGCCCGGCGAAAACGAAACGCCCCAACCGGACCAACCCGGCGCCTGATCTCCTGTGCATCGGCCAAGAAAATGGGCGGCTCCACGCGGAGCCGCCCTTCGTCATTTCAGCCTTGAGCCGCCTCAGGCGCGGCGTTTCACCAGACCCAGCAGGAACAGCAGCAGACAGGCGCCGAGGAAGGCGACCAGCAGGGTGACCACGTTGAAACCGCCCACCGGCTGTCCCAGCAGGTTTTCGGCGATGAAGCCGCCGATCAGGGCGCCGACGACGCCGACGATAAGGTTCGTCACCAGGCCGTGGCTGCGGCCCATCACTTTTTCAGCCAGCCAGCCGGCGACAACGCCGATGACGATCCAGCCGATAATTCCCAATCCCATGGTCTTGCTCCTGACGTTTCCAAGCGCGATCGCTCTGTGGCGGTAATGCTTCGCTGCGGCGACGGTTGCGCCGAAGCCGCAAAACACCGCTCACCGACAATCCCCCGTCACGCGAGCGCGGCATGGTGCTTGCCGCTTGAAGGGCGAGCCGTCCCGCTTCGGGACAGCCCGCCAACAAGGGGAAATGGGGCCATGGCCACCGACATCGACCTTCACCTGGGCCGCCGCCTGCGCCGCCGCCGGCGCCTTCTGGGCCTGACCCAGCAACAGCTGGCCACCCAGGTCGGCATCCGCTTTCAGCAGATCCAGAAATACGAATGCGGCGCCAACCGCATCTCGGCCGCCCGCCTGTGGCAATTGGCCGAGGCGCTGCAATCGCCGGTCAGCTATTTCTACGACGGTCTGGAAGAGGCCATCGAGCGCAGGGAGGCGGCCAACCAGGGCGGCGAAATGTTTTCCCGCAAGGAAACGCTCGACCTGATCCAGGCCTATTACCAGCTGGGCGAACGCCCGCGCCGGCGCCTGCTGGACCTGGCCAAGTCGCTGCACGCCGAGGGCGACGCCGCGTAGGGGCGAGGGGCGAGGTTCGAGGGACGAGGTAGATCGGGGGACGAGTGACTTGACTCGCCCCTCGCCCCTCGCCCCTAACCCCTCCCATGACCGAGTCCGAACTGTTCGCCGTCGAACTGGCCCGCGAGGCCGCGCGCGTCTCCCTGCCGTATTTCCGCGGCGCGTATGAGGAGGCCGACAAGGGCGGCCCGGGCGCCTTCGACCCGGTCACCCAGGCCGACCGCGAGGCCGAGGCGGCGATCCGCGTTCTGATCGCGGCCCGCTATCCCGGCCACGGCGTCATCGGCGAGGAGTATGGCGAGGACCGGCCGGACGCCGCCCAAGTCTGGATTCTCGACCCCATCGACGGCACCCGCGCCTTCATCGCCGGCCTGCCGCTGTGGACCAATCTGATCGCCCTGCGAACGGAAGGCCGACCGGTCGTCGGCGTGATCGGCCAGCCGTATCTCGATGAAATCTTCCTCGGCGGTCCGTCGGGCGCGCGCCTGCTGAAGGGCGGGGCGGAGACGCCGCTGGCCGTGCGGCCCTGCCCGCGCCTGACCGACGCCGTCATCGCCACCACCGATCCCGACCTGTTCACCGGCGCCGAACTGGGCGCCTGGACCCAGGTGCGCGCCGCCGCCCGGCTGGCCCGGCTGGGCTGCGACGCCTATGCCTATGCGATGCTGGCGGCGGGCCGGATCGACCTGGTGGCCGAGAGCGGGCTGAAGATCTGGGACTGGTCGGCCCTGGTCCCCGTGATCGAGGCGGCCGGCGGCGAGGTCACCGACTGGCGCGGCGAGACGCCGGACGGAAGCGGGCAGATTCTGGCCGTCGGCGACGCGGCGATCCGCGATCAGGCGCTGGTGACGTTGAGGAGAGCGGCGATTTAGCGGTCCTCCTCCATAGGGGGAGGACTTCGGAGTGTCAGGCCGCTTCGTCGGGTTCGCTTTCCGCGGGCGCCGCGACGGGCGACAGGTCCTCGACCGGCGAGACATAGGCGCCCATGGCGTCGAACTCTTCGAGGAAGACCGCGCGCATGTCGTCGGCTTCCATGATGATCTCGTGCTTGGCGCCCGGAATCTCGACATAGCGGCCGCGACCGAGCCGTTTGGCGGCCCATTTGTTGGTCTGTTTCCAGACGCGATCGTCCTCGGCCGCCTGGACGACGGCGACGGGAATCCGCACCGTCTTCAGCGCCTTGGGCTTCAGCGAACGCTCGCCGGCGTCGAGGGCGAAGGCCAGCCAGCCCCAGGTCGGGCCGCCGACGGCGAGGTGCGGGCAGGCGTAGAGCTGCTGGCGCCACTGTTCGTAGCGGCTCTCGTCCGAGGTCAGGGCGTCCTTCTCGAAGATGTGGTCGAACGGGTCGTCGGCGTCGTCCAGCACATAGTCGCCCGCCTTGCCGTGGCGCAGGTTCCAGCGCACCGCCAGCTTGACCGACCACATCGACCGCTTGCCGGTCTTGATGCGCAGCATCGGGCTGGACAGCAGGGCGCCGGCGAAACGGGTCTCGCCGCCCTGCAACGTCATCAGGTTGAGCGTGCCGCCCATGGAGTGGCCGACCATGACCCAGGGCTTGGGCGCGCGGCCCTCCCAGGCGTCGAGCAGGCGGGCGTAGTCGTCGAGAAATTCCTCGACCGCCCGGGCGTGACCTTTCAGCCGGTCGGGCAGCAGCCGGGCGGACAGACCCTGGCCGCGCCAGTCATGGGCCAGGACGCACCAGCCGCGGGCGAGGAAATTGCCGATCACCTCGAAATATTTCTCGATCGGCTCGGTGCGGCCGGGGCTGAGGACGATGGTGCCGCGCGGTCTTTTGGCGATGGCGGTCGACGGGGTCCAGAAGGCGGCGCGCAGGCGCAGGCCGCCGGCGCCGCGGAACCATTCGCCGGCCCCGCCCGGAGGCGCGGACGCGCCCGGGACCCCCATCAGGGGCGCATTGGCGGCATAGGCGGCGGCTCGGTTCACTCTGGCTTCCTGAATCTCAAGGTCATGCGGTCACTCTCGCCGATCCCGTCGTATTTCGACCGGTCGAAGGTCGGATTCGGCGGCGACCCGCGCGGCGCCGTCAGCGACGCCGGCGGCAGGGTTTCGACCCCGAACGGATGATCCTTGGTATCCCTTTCATTCGCGTTGATTTCCGACGCGGCGACAAAGGCGAAGCCCGCTTCCGCCGCCAGTTGTTTGACGAACGCTTCCTGGACATATCCGTTCGCCGCGGCCGGGTCCTGGTCCTCTTCGGGACCCAGGCGATGCTGTTCGACGCCCAGCACGCCGCCGGGACGGAGCGCGGCATGGGCGTCGGCGAAGGCCTTTTCCGCGATCCCGGCCGCCATCCAGGCATGGATGCTGCGCATGAACAGGACCATGTCGGCCGTGCCCGCTTCCGTCACCGGTCCCGACGTCGGGCCGAAGGCGCTGAGCTCGATCTCGCCGTACAGCCGCCGGTCATTGGTGAACCGCTGCTGGAAGGCCGCCATCAGGGCGCCCTGGGCAGGGTCGGCGCCCGGGCCGGTCTGGAATCCGGCGGCGACGTATTTGCCCCCGCCCTCGGCCAGATAGGGAGCCAGGATTTCCGTCCACCAGCCGCTCCCCGGCCAGAACTCCACCACCGTCATGCGCGGCTGAAGGCCGAAGAAGCGCAACGTCTCCATCGGATGCCGGGCGGCGTCGCGGGCCTTGTCCTGGGCCCGCCAGGGACCGGCGACGGACCATTCCAGCGACCCCTGCGGCGGGCCGTCGGGGGCCGGCGGCGGCTCGGCGGTCTTTTCCTCGCGGCCACAGGCGGCGAGACCGGCCAGCGTCACGGCCGCGGCGCCGGACAATACGCCCCGGCGCGACAGCGACAGCCGCCAGTCCTGTCTCGAACTACTCATCCAGATCCCCTGGGCGCCGATCCTGCACGTTCCGGACCCGTTCCCGCGAGCAGGGCTTAACCCTGTTCCCAGGCCCGGTCAAAACCGTTCCAGGCCTGGCCGGATGTCACTCGGGCTTGCGGAAACGCAGGGTCATGCGGTCGCTTTCGCCGATCGCGTCATACTCGGCGCGTTCGGCCTCGGTCAGGGGCGTGGGACGGTCCGTGGCCACATTCGTACGGGGTGCGCTGGTGCGACCCGGCGGCAGGGTCCAGACGCCGTAGGGGTGGTCGCGGTCATCCTTGGGGTTGGCGTTCAGCTCGCTGCGGGCATCCAGCACGAAGCCGGCGGCCTGGGCGGCATGAATGACATAGCTTTCCGAGACATAGCCGTAGGGGGCCGTCTCGTCGGGGTTCAGGCCCTCGGCGCTGCGGTGCTGTTCGACGGCCAGGACGCCGCCGGGCTTCAGCGCCTTGAAGAAGGCTTCCAGATAGGGGCCGGTCCGCGACGGGTTCGAGCGGTGCCAGTTGTGGAAGGCGCGGGCGACCACGACCATGTCGGCCGTCCCGTCCTCGACGCCCATGCCCTCGAGCGGACGGTTGACGGCGACGTAGCGGCCGCCGGTGGCCTCGGCATAGGGCCGCAGGATGGCGCTCCACCAGCCGGCGCGGCCCGGCTCGATTTCCACGATCGTCGCGCCCGGGGTCAGGCCCCAGAAGGTCAGGGTCTCGAACGGGCGGCGATAGGCGTCGCGCGCGACGTCGGCGGCGGGGCGGGCGGGCGAGGCGATGGCGGCCTGCAGCGCCGCGTCCTCCTGCAGCACCGGCGGCGTCATGGCGGCGCGGCGGACGGTGCGCTGCCGCGGCGTTTCGTCCAGCGTCGGCAGGGTCGGCAGGGTTTGGGCGGCGGCCAGGGCCGGCAGGGCCAGTGCGGTCGTCATGACAAGGGCGAGCAGGCGCATCGGGTGTCTCCTGAAGGGGTTTCCAGCGAACCCTAGGGCGTCTGGCCGGGGGGGCAAGTCATGTCGGCTGCGAGGCGACACATTGGCGCGGCGGCGGCGCCCCTTGACGGTCGCGCGACGCTTCCCACATCGGTTTCGAGGCCGCCGATCCCGGGGCCTCCAGACCGGACGGGGCCGATCATCGGGCCGACCGGGCTGACTCCCACCGCCGGTCCGGGCTTCAACCGCGGGACCGGCTCAACCTTGCTGATCCTCAGGAGGATGACCCATGCGTACCTATGATTTCACCCCGCTGTACCGTTCCGCCATCGGCTTCGACCGCCTGGCCGGCCTGCTCGAGAACGCCGCGCGCACGAGTCAGGAAAACGGCTGGCCGCCCTACAATATCGAGACGACCGGCGAGAACGCCTATCGGATCGAGGTCGCGGTCGCCGGCTTCAAGCCCGACGAACTGACCCTGGAGGTCAAGGAAAATCTACTGACCGTCACCGGCCGCAAGACCGCCAATGACGACGCGGGCGCCGAGCGCACCTGGCTGCACCGCGGCCTGGCCGAGCGCGACTTCGAACGCCGCTTCCAGCTCGCCGACTATGTGGTGGTCAAGACCGCCGACCTGGCCGACGGCCTGTTGTCCATCGAACTGGCCCGCGAACTGCCCGAGGCGCTGAAGCCGCGCCGGATCGAGATCGGCGTTCCGGCTTCGGCCAAGCCGCTGATCGAGGGCAAGAAGGCCAAGGCGGCCTGACGGGGCCTCGCCTCAAGCAGCGAGGCGAGCGACAGGCGAAACCGGAAAGGGACGGCGTTCGCGCCGTCCCTTTTTTCCTGGGCCGGCTCAGGCGGCGACGGCCGACAAAGGGAGCGCGCGACGCTGTTCGTCGGTGAGCGAGCCGGCGTCGATGCGGGCGCCGGCCACGTCGGCGCCGTCCAGCCGCGCGCCGTCCAATATGGCGCCTTCCAGCCGGGCGAACCGCAGACTGGCCTCGACCAGCATCACCGGCATCGACCGGCCCGGACCGATCGCCAGCGCGCCGAGATTGGCGCCTCTGAGGTCGGCCTTGTTGAGCAGCACGCCGTTCAGGCGCGCGCCGCGCAGGTCCGCGCCCCGGAGGTCGCAACCGCGCAGATCCGAGCCTTCCAGCCCGGCGCCCTGAAGGCCGACGCCCCTCAGGTCCATGCCGGCCAGACAGGCGTGTTTCGCACTCAGGCCCGGCAGTTTCAGCCCCTTGAGCCGGTCCCCGAGCGGGCGCAGATCCTCGCCGTCGAACTGGGCCGGCTGGCCCAGCACGCCGCCGCTCTCGGCCCAGGCGTTGGCGTCCAGGGCGCGTTCCGCCAGTCCGTCGGCGCGGGACCGGGCGTCGGCGCTGGGGGTCCCCAGGGCGCCGGTCATGTCGGCGCGCGTGGTGGTGGCCCGTTCGACGGCCACGCCGGTCAGGATCGCCCCGGTCAGGCGCGCGCCTTCCAGATTGGCCCCGTCGACCGAGGCGTCCTCCATCATGGCGCCGGACAGATTGGCGTCCTTCATATTGGCCCCGGTCAGCATGGCCCCGCGCATGGAACAGTCGGAAAAGTCCGCCCTCATCGCGTTGATCCCGTCGAGGTGTCCGCCGTCCAGCGTGGCGCCGGCGAAGGTCGCGCCGTCGGCGATGCCCTGGCGGGTCTCGTGCCTGATCGCGGCCAATCCCTTGGTCGCGTGCGGCACGGCGATGACGCCCTCGCGGAAGTCCGCCCGGGTGAGATCGGCGTTCATCAGGCTGGCCCCGCGCAGACAGGCGCCGCGCAGGTCGGCCCGCACCAGCTGGGCGCCGCTGAAGTCCGCGCCCCTGAGGTCGGCGCAGAACAGCACCGCCCCGTTCATCCGGGCGTCGACCAGCTTGGCGTTCTCGAGGGCGCAGCCGGTGAAATCGGCCTCGGTCAGATTGCGGCCGGACATGTTCAGACCGTTCAGATCGACGAATTTCAGCGCCAGACGGCGGCCGCCGGGGCGGCCCTCGACCAGCCGCTCATGGGCCGCGATGAACAGGTCGAGGTCCCCTTGGGACAGACGGCGGCGAACAAAGGTCATGCGACGGCGTCCATGGTCTCGAGCCCGCGCACGCCGGTGGTGATCGCGCCGGTCATGTCGGCCTGGCGCAGGATGACGCCGAACATCATGGCCCGGCTGAGGTCCGCGCCGGTCAGGATCGCCCGGTTCAGATCCGCGCCCGACAGATCCGCGCCGCGCAGGCAGGTTCCGGTCAGGTCGGCGGGCAGCAGCCGGTCGGCGGCGATCATCAACGGCCCCAGCTGGGCGCCGCGCAGATCGGCGCCGTTCAGCCGGGCGCCCGCCAGACGGGCCCCGCGCAGGTCGGCGCCCTTCAGATTGACCGAGCGCAGGTCGGCGTTCTCCAGATGGGCGCCCTGAAGCTGCACCCCCTCCATGTCGAGGCCGTAGAAGACCGCGCCCCGCGCCGACAGGGCGGTCAGATTGTAGCCGTGGATCGAACGCAGCGCCCTGAGATCGACGCCGTCGAACACCGAGGGGCGGCCCTCGGCGCCGCCGGTCTCGCACCATTGGGCGTGTTCGGCCAGCATCTCGGCGGCGGGCATCTTGCCGACCGGACTGCCCGCGGACCGTTCATCGGTCAGGACCCCGGTCATGTTCGCTCCGTCGGTCCGCCACATGGCCACCTTGGCGCCGACCAGAACGGCGTCGCGCAGATCGGCCCCGGACAGGTCGGCGCCCGACAGGTCGGCCCCGGCGAGGTCGGCGCCCCGGAAGCTGGCCTGTTTCAGATTGGCCCGGACCATCTTGCAGTCCTTCATGATGGCGTCGGTGAAGTCGGCCGCCACGGCCACGATTCCGGTCAGTTTCGACCGTTCCAGATTGGCCCCGATCAGGCAGGCGCCCTGGGCCTCGGTTTCGTTGCGCGACTTGGCCTCGATGATCTTGAAGCCCAGTCTGGCGTCGGCCGCGGCGATGGTGCCCTCGCGCAGATCGGCCTCGAACAGATCGGCGCCGGTCAGGTCGGCGCCGCGCAGACAGGCCCCGCGCAGATCGGCCCGGCGCAGGCTGGCGTCGACCAGAATGCAGTCCTGCATGTCGGCCCCGAAGAAGGTGGCGTTGTCCAGCCGGGTGCCGGACAGGTCGGCTCCGATCAGGCTGGCGGCGGCGAAATCCGCGTCGGCGAGGTTGCGGCCCTTGAGCGAAAGGCCCGACAGGTCCATCCAGGCGAAGACCGCGCGGGCGCCGCCCGGCTTGGCCTGCCACAGGCGGTCGTGCCGGGCGCAGATGGCGTCCAGCTCAGCCTGATCGATGCGCCTTCTGGCGACGGTTTGGGCGGTGTTCCCCGACATGATCCCGATATGGCACGCCGCCGCTTAAGGAAGGGTGTGTGGGAAGGAGTGGCGAGTGGCTAGAGGTTAGTGATTGCCGCCTCGCTGGCGGCGGAAGGGCGGCGCAGTTCGCGCCTCGCCCGACCTGGCGGCCAGCCACTAACCACTAACCACTAATCACTAGCCACCCGGCGCCGCTACAGCGTCAGCAGCCCCTGCTCGGCCAGGGCGTCGGCCAGTTCGCCGGGGCTGACCCAGACGCGGGTGTAGCCGGCCTCGCCGAGACGCTTCAGTTCGGTGGTCAGATCGGCCTTGGCCGAGGCGGCGAAACGGGCGTCGAAGCCCGCGCCGTCGGCGCTGGTCCGGACCATGGGGCGGCCGGTCTCGACCCGGTGCAGATAGCCCTCGTAGAGGATGGCCGCCTCGGCGGCGAGCAGGCCCGTCTCGACTTCCAGACCCGCCTTCTTCAGTCGCTCGACGCCGCGGCCCGAGGCGAAGGGCGAGGGGTCGACGGCGGCCACGACCATCCGGCTGACGCCCGCCTCCATCAGGAAGTGGGAGCAGGAGGTGCGGCCCGACGACCGGGCGCCGCAGGGCTCCATGGTCACATAGGCGGTGGCGCCCTGACCGCGGGCGCCGGCCGCGGGCGCGGCCTGTTCCTCTGCGTGGGGACGGCCGCCGGGCGCGGTGGCGGCCTCGGAGACGACCTCGCCGTCCTTGACGATGACGCAGCCGACCGCCGGATTGGGCCAGGTCTGACCCATGCGGTCGCGGGCCAGGGCGATGGCCCGGCCCATGAAGCGGATGTCGTCCGAGGCCTGTTGGGCGCTGGTCATGCGGCGGCTCCCAGCGGCGGCAGTTCGGCCGCGCGTTCGGCGTCCAGATAGCGGGCGGCGACAGGCCTCAGGTCCGCATCGAGGTCGATCTCCAGCGGATTGCCGGTGGGGATCTCGACGCCGACGATCCGGTCGTCCGGCACGCCGAACAGGTGTTTGACGATGGCCCGCAGGGAATTGCCGTGGGCGGCGATCAGCACGTCCTCGCCGGCCCTCAGGCGCGGGGCGATGGCGTCGTCCCAATAGGGCAGGACGCGGTCCAGCGTGGTCTTCAGGCTTTCGGTGTCCGGAATGACCTGACCGGCGTAGCGGGCGTCGCCGCCGAAATCCCATTCGCCGCCCGGCGCCAGCGGCGGGGGCGGAATGTCATAGCTGCGCCGCCAGATGCGGACCTGATCCTCGCCGTGGGTCGCCGCCGTCTCGGCCTTGTTGAGGCCGGTCAGGCCGCCGTAGTGGCGCTCGTTCAGCCGCCAGTCGCCGATGACGGGCACGTCGCGCAGACCAGCGGAATCCAGCGCCAGCGCCCCCGTTCGGGTCGCCCGTTTCAGCACCGAGGTGAACATGACCGTCGGCGTGAACCCGGCCGCGGCGATCTGTTCGCCCGCGCGCCGGGCCTGGGCCTCGCCCTCGGCGGTCAGGTCGACGTCGACCCAGCCGGTGAAGCGGTTGTCCAGGTTCCACTGGCTCTGGCCGTGGCGCAGCAGGATCAGGCGGGGCATTCAGGTCTCCGGGCAGCCCGTTGGGGGTAGGACCGGCGGCGGCGCGGGTCAAGACAAGCGCGGCCTGATACCCCGGCGCAGCCTTGGCCGGCGCCGGGCGTTGTTGTCCGCGCCGCGCCCGGCGCCCTATAGCCTCGCTGACACCCGTCTGTTCCAAGGCTCCCGATGCAAAAGCCCCGTTCCGATCTGCGCCCCAACACCGCCGAGTACGAGACCACGCCGCTGGTCAAGGCGACGGGGTTCCGCGAATACGACGCGCGCTGGATCCTGGAGAAGGAGATCAACCTGCTGGGCATCCAGGCGCTGGGCCTCGGCCTGGCGACCTATGTGCACGAGATCGGTCAGCGGCCGCGGATCGTGGTCGGTCACGACTTCCGCTCCTATTCGCTGAGCGTGAAACAGGCGCTGATCCTGGGTCTGCTGGAAGGCGGGATGGAGGTGCTGGACATTGGCCTGGCCCTGTCGCCGACCGCCTATTTCGCCCAGTTCGCCCTCGACGCCCCCTGCGTCGCCATGGTCACCGCCAGCCACAATGAGAACGGCTGGACCGGGGTCAAGATGGGGGCCAATCCGCCGCTGACCTTCGGACCCGACGAGATCGGCCGGCTGAAGGAGATCGTGCTGAACGGCGAGGGCGTCAGCCGTCCGGGCGGCGCCCTGACCCGCGTCGAGAGCTTCCGCGAACGCTATCTGGAAGAGATCACCGCCTCGGTGAAGCTGAGCCGCCCGATCAAGGTCGTGGCCGCCTGCGGCAACGGCACCGCCGGGGCCTTCGCGCCCGAGGCCCTGCGCCGGATGGGGGCCGAGGTCATCGAGATGGACACGGACCTCGACTGGACCTTCCCCAAATACAATCCGAACCCGGAAGATCACGCCATGCTGACGCAGATGGCGGCCCGGGTGCGCGACACCGGGGCCGACCTGGCCCTGGGCTTCGACGGCGACGGTGACCGCTGCGGCGTGGTCGACGATACGGGCGAGGAAATCTACGCCGACAAGATCGGCCTGATGCTGGGCCGCGACCTGTCGGCCCTGCACCCTGATGCCACCTTTGTCGTCGATGTGAAATCGACCGGCCTGTACAAGACCGATGCGGTCTTGAAGGCCAACGGCGCCGAGGTGGTCTACTGGAAGACGGGCCACAGCTATATCAAGCGCAAGACCGCCGAACTGGGGGCCCTGGCCGGGTTCGAGAAGTCGGGGCATTTCTTCTTCAACGCGCCGCTGGGCCGCGGCTATGACGACGGCATCGTCGCCGCCGGGGCCGTGCTGGCCATGCTGGACCGCAATCCCGGCAAGAGCCTGTCTCAGCTGAAGGCCGCCCTGCCCGACGCCTGGACCTCCATGACCATGTCGCCGCATTGCGACGACGAGCTGAAATACGGCGTGCTGGAGCGGATCGTGGCCGAATACCAGGCCTTGGCCGACGCCGGCGGCTCGATCCTGGGACGCAGGATCGTCGAGGCGATCACCGTCAACGGGGTGCGGGTGCACCTCGAGGACGGGTCGTGGGTGCTGGTCCGGGCCTCGTCCAACAAGCCGGAGCTGGTGGTGGTGGTCGAGAGCATGCGGTCCGACGCCGACATGCGCGCCCTGTTCCGCGAGGATGTGAAGCCGAGGCTGGCCAGATACCCCGAGATCGGGGCCTACAACCAGGAACTCTGACCGCGGTCAGGCGAGGGCGAGCAGCCAGATCAGTCCCAGCGCCAGGCTGACCAGGGCCAACAGCGACAGGATCACCACCGAGGCGATCCTGACCCCCGACCGGGCCACGGCCCGCGCGTCGGTGCTCAGGCCGAGCGCGGCCATCGACAGGATGGTCAGGACCTTGGCGGCGTCGGCCATGACCGGCAGGGCGGCGGCCGGGATCAGGTTCATGGAGCGGGCGACCATCATCAGCAGAAAGCCGATGATGAACCACGGGACCAACTGGCCCAGCGGCATCCGGCGGTGGGAGGCGGTTCCGGCGGGCGCGGCGTCAGACCGGCGGCCGAACGCGGTCGTGACGGCCAGAAACAGGCAGACCGGCCCCAGCATCAGCACCCGCACCAGCTTGATCAGGGTCCCGGACTGGGCGGCCACGGCGCCCACCGGCAGGGTCGCGGCCAGAACCTGGGGCACGGCGTAAACGGTCAGTCCCGCCAGCACGCCGTAGCGGACGTCGGTCATCCGCAAGGCCGCGCCGAGCAGCGGCAGCAGCAGCACAACCGCCACGCCCAGAACGGCGGTGAAGGCGACGGCGGCGGAGACGTCCTCGGCCTCGGCGTCGATCACCGCGGCGACGGCGGCGATGGCGGAGTTGCCGCAGATGGCGTTGCCGCAGGCGATCAGCACCGCCATCCGGTGCGGCAGGCGCAGCAACCGCCCGATCCCGTAACTGACCACCAGCGCCAGCACCACGACCACCGCCGTGCCCGCCAGCAGTCCGGGGCCGATGGCGACCACGGTCGCGGCGCTGACCGAGGCGCCCAGCAGGACCACCGCGACCTCCAGCAGGGTGCGGGCGCCGAACTCGATTCCGGGCCGGAGCACGACGGGCGGGGTCCACACGCTGCGGATCGCCGCGCCGATCAGGATGGACAGGACGATGGCGTCGATCCAGCCGCGCCCGAACAGCCGCAGCTCCACCGCCTGAACGGCGACCGCCGCCAGCGCGACCGCCACGCAGACGATCAGGCCGGGGATCAGGGACGGGAGGCCCGTGAGGCGCGCGGGAATCATCGGGGCAGACTGCGCCGGTCGAGGATTGCTTTCCACCCGTCATCCTCGGGCCTGTCCCGGGGATGACGGTGGCGGCTAGCGGTAGGCGCCGGTTCTGAGATTGATGCCGTATTCGACGCTGGCCTTCAGCGCCGACAGCATCTGCGACCAGCCCATGCAGTTGCCGTACGAGGCCTTGAGGCCGGTCGGGGTCTGCCGCCAGCCTTCCTCGGCGATGCGAACCAGCGTGCGGGCGCCGTCGTCCAGCGGTTGGAAGGTCAGGGTGACGGTCGTCATATAGCCCGCATTCAGGACCGGATCGGCGCCCTCCGGCACGCCCTCGCTGGCCTCCCAGCGCAGAACGATTCGTTCGTCCTGAACCACCTCGACCACTTCCACCGGGAAGGCGTCCGGAAACTCCGCGAACGCCCATTGGACCCTCGCGCCCGTCTCCAGCCGCCCGACGGCGCCGCCGGTGGTGAAATAGGCCGACAGCTTCGCCGGATCGGCCACCGCCTCGAACACTTCGCGCACCGGTTTTGAAACGCGGGTCGAGACTTCGAATTTCAGATCCATCGGTCCACTCCGTTGTTGTCGGAGAGGCTTATATGTTATAGAAATACAACATGTCAAACGGCGACGATCTGGACAGTGTTTTCAAGGCCTTGGCCAATCCGATTCGGCGGCGTCTGCTGGATGCGATGAAGGACGGTCCGCGCACGACGGGCCAGTTGTGCGAAGCCGAGTGCGAACTGGATCGCTGCACGGTGATGCAGCATCTGAAGACCCTGGAAACGGCCGGACTGATCATTGTCCGGCGCGAGGGGCGCGAACGCTGGAACCACCTCAACGCCATGCCGATCAAGGCCGTCCACGACCGCTGGATCGCGCCCTATGCCCGCGGCGCCGTGGCCATGCTGGCGGACCTCAAGGACCGGGTGGAGGGGTAGCTGGCCGGTTCTATCGGCGCACCGTTGCTGGCGCCGTTCGTAAAGCGTAACTTGACACTTATCATTTGGGGCCAGACCCATGGGGTCATCACCGAGGATGACGACCATGACCGCGACCCCCGGCATCCGCATGAAGCGCCCGGCCCATCCCGGCGGCCTCATCAGGACCGAGATCATCGAACCGCTGAATCTTTCGATCACGGCGGCCGCCGTCGCCCTGGGCGTGACCCGACCGGCACTGTCCGCACTGGTGAACGAGCGCGCGGCGCTGTCGCCGGACATGGCGATCCGCATCGACAAGGCGTTCGGCGTGTCGATGGAGACACTGCTGCGGATGCAGAACAGCTTCGACATCGCCCAGGCCAAGATGCGGGAGGGAGAGATCAGGGTCGCGCCCTATGTGGCGGCCTCAGCCTGACGACCCTTGATTCATTGTCTCAGGCGTGAAGGACACGACCCCTACCCCGCCGCCTTCACCGCCGCGACGACATCGGCCACCACCGACTTCACCAGTTTGGCGTCGTCCCCCTCGGCCATGACGCGGATGAGCTTCTCGGTGCCCGACGGCCGCACCAGCAGGCGGCCGACCCCGACGAGACGGGCCTCGGCGTCGGCGATGGCGGCCTTGACGCCCGCGTTCTCCAGCGGCTTGCCCGACGCATATCGGACGTTCTCGAGCTTCTGCGGCACGGTCTCGAACTGGCGGGCCAGTTCGCTCATGGGCTTGCCGCTCTCGACCAGCACGGCCAGCACCTGAAGCGCGCTCATCAGGCCGTCGCCGGTGGTGGCGTGGTCGTGCAGGATGATGTGGCCCGACTGTTCGCCGCCCAGGTTGAAGCCGCCCTCGCGCATCCGCTCCATGACATAGCGGTCGCCGACCTTCGTCCGCTCCAGCGTCAGGCCGTTGGCGTTCAGCACCCGCTCCAGCCCGAGGTTGGACATGACCGTGGCGACGACGCCGCCGCCCTTGAGCATCCCGCGTTTGGCCCAGTCCAGGGCGACCATGGCCATGATCTGGTCGCCGTCGATGACCTGGCCCTTTTCGTCGCAGACAATGACCCGGTCGGCGTCGCCGTCCAGGGCGATGCCGATGTCGGCGCGGTAGCGTTTGACCGCCTCGGCCAGGGTCTCGGGATGGGTCGAGCCGCAGTCGGCGTTGATGTTCAGGCCGTTGGGCTCGACGCCCACGGCGCAGACCTCGGCCCCCAGTTCGTAAAGGGTCGTCGGGGCGACCTTGTAGCCGGCGCCGTTGGCGCAATCGACGGCGACGCGCAGCCCCTGCAGGCTCAGCCCCTTGGGGAAGCTGGCCTTGGCGATCTCGACATACCGGGCCTGCGCGTCGTCGATGCGCTTGACCCGGCCCAGCTGGTCGGCGGGGGCCAGACCGGCGCCGAGGTCCTCGTCCATCATCGATTCGATCTTCAGCTCGACCGCGTCCGACAGCTTGTAGCCGTCGGGGCCGAACAGCTTGATGCCGTTGTCGAGGAAGGCGTTGTGCGAGGCCGAGATCATCACCCCGATGTCGGCCCGCATCGAGCGGGTCATCATCGCCACGCCGGGCGTCGGCAGCGGGCCGAAGGTGCGCACGTCCATGCCCGCCGAGGAGAAGCCCGCCACCAGCGCCGGCTCGATCATATAGCCCGACAGGCGGGTGTCCTTGCCGATCACCGCCAGATGGCGGCGGTTGTCCGCCGACATGAACAGCCGTCCGGCGGCCAGGCCGACCCTCAGCGCCACCTCGGGCGTCATCGGATGGCTGTTGGCGCGGCCGCGGATGCCGTCGGTGCCGAAATAGCGTCTCTCGCCCAAGCGTCGTCTTCCTTGCGTGAAGCGGGCGGAAATCTTCCGAAACCGCTTTTTAGGTGCACATCCGGCCGTCCGTCGCCTACACCGGCGCCAGACAGTCAGGGTCGGCTTAGACCGTTACCCGTCCGCGCGCAAAGCGCGGGATTCCAGATTTTCAGGGGCCTACTCAATGTGCGGCATCATCGGCGTGACCGGAACCGGCCCGGCGGTTCCCCGTCTGATCGACAGCCTGAAACGGCTCGAATACCGGGGCTATGACTCCGCCGGCGTGGCCGCCCTGGTCGACGGCCGGATCGAGCGCCGCCGCGCCAAGGGCAAGATTCGGGAGCTTGAGGCCGTGCTGGCCGCCGAGCCGCTGAACGCCACCATCGGCATCGGCCACACCCGCTGGGCCACCCACGGCGCCCCGACCACCGTCAACGCCCATCCGCACAAGGCGGGCCGGGTCGTGCTGGTCCACAACGGGATCATCGAGAATTTCGCCGAGCTGAAGGCCGAACTGACGGCCGAGGGCCATACGTTCGAGAGCCAGACCGACACCGAGGTGGTGGCCCATGCGCTGGACCGGGCGCTGGAGACCGGCAACGACCCGCTGGTCGCGTTCAAGACGGTGCTGGACCGGCTGACCGGCGCCTATGCCCTGGCGGTCCTGATCGAGGGCGAGGACGGACTGATCCTGGGCGCGCGGCGCGGCAGTCCGCTGGTGGTCGGCTGGGGCGAGGGCGAGATGTATCTGGGCTCGGACGCCCTGGCGGTCGGCCCGTTCACCCAGCACATCTCCTATCTGGAAGAGGGCGACTACGTCGGCATCGACCGCTCGGGCGCGCGGATGTTCGACGTCGGCGGAAACGCCGTCGAACGGCCCATCGTCCAGGTCTCGGCCTCTTCGGCCCTGGTCGAGAAGGGCGAGTACCGGCATTTCATGGAGAAAGAAATCCATGAGCAGCCCGACAGCGTCCAGCACACCCTGTCGCACTACCTCGATTTCGTGAACGGCAGGGCCAAGACCGATTCCGCCGACTTCGCCGCCGTCGACCGGATCCAGATCGTGGCCTGCGGCACCGCCTTCTACGCCGGCCAGATCGGCCGCTATGCGTTCGAGAAGCTGGCCGGCCTGCCCTGCGACGTCGAGATCGCCTCGGAGTTTCGCTATCGCCAGCCGGCGCTGACGCCGGGGACCCTGGCCGTCGCGGTCAGCCAGTCGGGCGAAACCGCCGACACCCTGGCCAGTCTGTCGTGGTGCAAGGCCAGGGGGCTGAAGACCGCCGCCCTGGTCAATGTCCATTCCTCGTCCATGGCGCGCGAGGCCGGGACCCTGTGGCCGACCCATGCCGGACCCGAGATCGGCGTGGCCTCGACCAAGGCCTTCACCGCCCAGGTCGCCGCCCTGCTGGCCCTGGCCGTGGCGGCGGGCGTGCAGCGCGGGACGATCGACGCCGCGCGCGAGGCCGAACTGGTCAAGGCCCTGTTCGAGGCGCCGCGCCTGATCGCCGAGGCCATGCGGATGGAGGACGACCTGAAAGCCGTCGCCCAGGACATCGCCAAGGCCACGGACGTCCTGTTCCTCGGCCGTGGGGCCATGTTCCCCCTGGCCATGGAAGGGGCGCTGAAGCTGAAGGAGATCAGCTATATCCATGCCGAGGGCTATGCCGCCGGCGAGCTGAAGCACGGGCCGATCGCCCTGGTCGACGAGCTGACCCCTATCATCGCCCTGGCCCCGCTGGACGAGGTGTTCGAAAAGACCGCCTCCAACCTGCAGGAGGTGGCCGCGCGCGGGGGGCCGGTGATCATGATCGCCCCGAAATCGGCCCCCGATCCGCACGGCGCCGGCATCCGCCGCGTCGACGCGCCCGAGTGCCATTCGCTGATCGCGCCCCTGATCTACGCCATTCCGGTGCAGCTGCTGGCCTATTACACCGCGGTGCAGAAGGGCACGGACGTCGACCAGCCGCGCAATCTGGCCAAGTCGGTGACGGTGGAGTAGCGCGGCTCCTCCCTGCTATCGTCATTCCGGGCGGAGCCTCGCGCTTGCGAGGCGCAGACCCGGAACCCAGCGGCGCGCGATAGCGTGAAGCTGTCGCGGACACCCTGCCTGAACAGATCGCCTTCGGCGCCGCTGGGTTCCGGCCTTCGCCGGAATGACGATAGCGGGGAGCGGCAAGGGGGTACGAACTTTCGTATTGGGCGTTAGTGTGCGTGCTGAACTGACCAGGACCTTCCATGACCTCCCAGACCCGCCGCCTTCGCAAGGCCGTCCTGCCCGTCGCGGGCCTCGGCACGCGCGTCCTGCCCGGCACCAAGACCACGCCCAAGGAGCTGCTGAACGTCGTCGACCGGCCGATCCTCAGCTACATCGTCGAAGAGGCGCGCGAGGCCGGGATCGAGCACATCGTCTTCGTCACCGGCCGCTCCAAGGGGGCCATCGAGGACTATTTCGACCACCAGATCGAGCTGGAGGCCCAGCTGCTGGCCAAGGGCAAGACCGACATCCTCGACATGATGAACGCCGAACTCGCCACCGCCGGGGAGATGAGCTTCACCCGCCAGATGCAGCCGCTGGGGCTGGGCCACGCGGTCTGGTGCGCCCGCGACATCATCGGCGATGAACCCTTCGCCATCCTGCTGCCCGATGTGATCGTGGATTCCCGGCCGGGCGCCCTGAAACAACTGGCCGAGGTCTATGCGGAGCTCGGCGGAAACGTCATCGGCGTCGAGGCGGTGCCCGAAACCGAAACCCACAAATACGGCATTGTCGACCCCGAGACCCGCGACGGCCGCCGCATCCGCATGAAGGGGATGGTCGAGAAGCCGCCGCGCGGCGAGGCGCCGTCCAACCTGTCGATCTCGGGCCGCTATATCCTGCAGCCGGAGATTTTCGGCATCCTGGAGAACCAGCCCCGTGGCGCGGGGGGCGAGATCCAGCTGACCGACGGCATGGCGCGGCTGATGGCCGACCAGACCTTCACGGCGGTCGAATACGAGGGCGTCACCCACGACTGCGGCGACAAGATCGGCCTGCTGCGCGCCAATGTCGCCCTGGCGCTGAAGCGGCCGGACCTCGGCGAAGCCGCCCGCGCGGCAATTACAGCGCTGCTTTAGTCAGCCGCCGCTGGTCAGGCGCGAGGCGCCGCCGGTGATGCGGCAGACATTGTCGTTCTGCGGACGACCGCTCTGCTGGCCGGTCGGGGACAGAATCCCGCCCCGCGCCTCGCAGCTTTCGGATAGCTGTCGAAGCTCCTGGGCGTAGGTGCTGGGGCCCGTGGTCGGGGCGCAGGCGGCGAGGGCGAGCAGCAGGGCGGCGGGGGCCGCGAGGGTCAGGGGGCGCATGGCGGGGTCTCCTTGCGATGGGCAACCTAAGTAAACGCCTGAACCCGCATCCGTTCAACCGCTTCGATCAGCCGCTCCAGATCATCAGGGGTCGACAGGCGGTGATCGCCGCCGTCAATCAGGTCCAGCCGCACGTCGCCGCCGGTCAGCCGCTCGACCAGGGCGACGGCGTGACGCCAGGGGACCACCTCGTCCGCGCGGCCCTGAAGGATATGGACGGGCGCCGCGATCGGCATGGGGGCGTCCAGCAGCAGCCAGTCGCGGCCTTCCTCGAACATCGACAGGGTCAGGACGTATTCGCCCAATCCCTCCTCGACGATCAGGATTTCGCCGTCGCGCAGGATGGCGTGCCGCTCGTGGTCGGCCAGACTGGGCCACATCAGCCGTTCGGTGAAATCCTGGGCGGGATTGATCAACACCAGCCCGGCCATCCGCCCGGGCCGCGCCAGGGCCAGCAACAGGGCGACCCAGCCGCCCATGGACGACCCGACCACGACCACCGGTCCCCTGAGGCTGTCGATCAGGCAGATCGCGTCCTCGCGCCACCGCCCGACCGTGGCCTTGCGCCAGTCGCCCGACGACCTGCCGTGGGCGAAATGGTCGTAGCGGACATAGTCCCAGCCGCGCTCGCGCGCCGCCGCGTCCAGCGCCAGGGCCTTGGTCCCCTCCATGTCCGAGCGAAACCCGCCGACCCAGACCACGGTGGGTCCTTCCCCGTCGACACGGCGGTAGGCCAGGGTCTCGCCGCCCCGGCAGGTCAGGTGCTGGATGTCGTCCATTCGCGGCTCCTCTCGCGAAAGTCGTCGTGGACTGATAGCGAACCCCGGAACTCGAAGCGAAGGCTACAAACGCGTGACAGATGCCAAACCCGTCAGGAAGGTGCTGTTCGTCACCTCTAACCGCATCGGCGACTGCGTCATATCCTCCGGCGTGATCCGCGAGATCGCGCGGCAGATTCCGGGGGCCGCGATCACCGTGGCCTGCGGTCGCCCGCCCGCGCCCTTCTTCCGCTCGGCCCCCCACGTCGAGCAGGTCATCATCCTCGACAAGAAAAAGCTGGCCGGACACTGGTTCGGCCTGTGGGAGCAGGTGGTCGGCACGCGCTGGGACATGGTCATCGACATCCGCGGCTCGGCGCTCAGCTATCTGATCCCGGCGAAACGGCGGGTGGTCTACAACCGCGGCTGGGAGACCGGACTGCGCAAGGTCGAGATGATCTCGAAGATGATGGGCGCCTCCGCGCCGCTCGACCCGGAAATCTTCCTGGACGCCCGGGCGCGCCTCGACGCCGAGACCGTGATCGGCCCGCAGCTGCGGACCGGTCCGGGACCCGGCCCGATCCTCGCCCTGGCGCCCATCGCCCACCAGCCCGGCAAGAGCTGGCCCGCCGACCGCTGGGGCGAACTGGTCGAACGATTGAAGGCCGAGCCGCGCTTCAAGGGCTGGCGCTTCATGGCCGTCGGCGGCCCCGGCGACCGGGCTCCGGCGACCCCGGCGCTGGAGGCCGCGGGTCCGTTGGGCGTGGATGTCGTCGGCAAGGGCGACATCCTGGCCTCGGCCGCGGCCATCGACGGCGCCGCCCTGTTCGTGGGCAATGATTCCGGCCTGATGCACGTCGCCGCCGCCCTGGGCCGGCCGACGCTCGGCCTGTTCGGTCCGACCGAATGGTGGCTTTACGGCCCGTGGGGTCCGCGCACCCGCACCGCCGCCTCCAACCAGACCCGCGGCGAGTTCGCGCCCATAGAGGCGCTGACGGTCGACCGTGTCTTTGAGGCCGTTCTGGACCTGCACGACGCCTTCATCGGCGACCGCCCCCCGCTCAAACCTTGAAGACGGGGGCTTTCGCGGTCATATAGGCCGCCGGAGGGGAACGCCGCGATCCGTCGCGCGCTCCCGTTCGTCAGTATTCCGCCTCTTCTTCCACACCGCCTCTTCCACGCAAGGAACCGACGCTCATTCGCCGTCCGATGAACCAGCCGCCCGTCAAGGACGGGCCGCCCATGAACCACGATATCCGCGCGCCGCGCGTTCTGCTCATCGATCAGAACGGCGAAAAACAGGGCGTCATGCCGACGTCAGCCGCGCTGGAAGCCGCCGAAGAGGCCGGCATGGATCTGGTTCAGATCGTCTCCACGTCCGAGCCGCCGGTCTGCAAAATTCTCGACTACGGCAAATTCCGCTTCCAGGAGCAGAAGAAGAAGGCCGAGGCGCGCAAGCGCCAGAAGGTCGTCGAGCTGAAGGAAATCAAGCTGCGGCCGAACATCGACACCCACGACTATGAGGTGAAGGCCAAGGCCATGCACCGCTTCTTCGACGAGGGCGACAAGGTCAAGGTGACGCTGCGCTTCCGCGGCCGCGAAATGGCCCACCCGGAACTGGGCATGAAACTGCTCAACAAGGTCCAGGCCGATTTCGAGGAAATCGCCAAGGTCGAATACGCGCCGCGTATGGAAGGCCGTCAGATGATCATGATCCTGGCTCCCAAATAGGCCCGGTCCGATCAGGAATTTCGAAACGCCCCGACCGGAAACGGCCGGGGCGTTTTCGTTTGTCCCCGTCGCCTTGCGCCTCCGCTCGAACTGACTGACACAGGGGTCGCCTCCCGCCAGGGACCCGCCCCCCGAGAACCACCCCGTGACGCCAGCCGCCGTTCCCCAGCCCTCGTCGCGATCGGCCCTGTTCGTCCTGTTCGGCGTTGTGTTCATCAACCTGGTCGGTTTCGGCATCGTCATTCCGCTGCTGCCCTTCTACGGCCAGACGCTGGACGCGCCGCCGTGGCAGGTGGCGCTGATGTTCTCGGCCTATTCGCTGGGCCAGTTCGTGGCCGAACCCTTCTGGGGCCGGTTGTCGGACCGCATCGGCCGCAAGCCGGTGCTGATGATCACCATCCTGTGCAACGCCGCCGGCTATCTGGCCCTGGCCTTCGTGCCCAATATCTGGCTGGCCATCGGCGTCCGGTTCTTCACGGGTCTGGGCGCGGGCAATATCTCGACCGCCCAGGGCTATGTCGCCGATGTCACGCCGCCCGAGCAGCGCGCGGGCCGGATGGGACTGATCGGCGCCGCCTTCGGCCTGGGCTTCATCTTCGGTCCGGCGCTGGGCGGCCTGCTGACCCGGCCGGATCTGGGACCGCTGGGCTATCAGGTGCCGATCTTCACCGCCGCCGGCCTGTGTCTGCTGGCCGCGGTCGGCGTCGCCGTCCTGCTCAAGGAAAGCCGGGTCCCGACCGATCCGGCCACGCCTCGCCCGCCCTTCCTCGGCGGGGTCCACGACGCGGTGAAGAACCCGGTCGTTTCGCGGGTGCTGCTGGTCACCCTGATCTATATGGCCGGCTTCTCGGGCATGGAATCGACCTTCGGCTTCTGGACCGAGGATCGCTATGGCTGGGGCGCGCGCGAGGTCGGTCTCAGCTTCATGGCCGTCGGCGTGGTCTCGGTCATCTGCCAGGGTCTGCTGGCCGGGCGGCTGGCGCGCCGGTTCGGCGAAGCGCGGGTGCTGGCGACCGGCTGTCTGATCTTCGGCGCCGGCCTGATCGGCCAGGTGGCCGCCAGCCGCCTGTTGCCGGATGCGGAGCTGCTGGTCCCGGTGATCATGGCGGCCGGCGCCTTCGGCATGGCGGTGACCATGCCGAACATCTCGGCCCTGATCTCGCGCTCGGTCGATCCGGACCGCCAGGGCGCCATGCTGGGGCTGAACATGGCCGCCAGCTCCAGCGCGCGCATCTTCGGCCCGATGGCCGCGGGGGCGATCTTCTCCGGCGTCGGCCACGACTGGCCCTTCCTGATCGGCGCGGCCCTGACCATTCCAGCGGCGGTGATGGCGATCAACGCCGGACGGGCCTTCCGCGAGCGTCAGGCGGCCGCGGCTCCGACCGTCGCGGAATAGCCCGGCCGCCCTTGCAAGGCCATCGCTCGCCACCCTATGGTTGCGGTCAGCAGGGGCGGGGGCGTCGATGAACATCCAAAGAAGTTTTCTGGCGGCCGCGGCCGCCGGCCTGGTGCTGGTCGCCGCGTCGGCGCGGGCCCAGGACGCGGCCTCACCGGCCTCACCGCCCGACGTCGCGCCCCTGGCCGCCTACGGCGCCCTGCCCGCGCACGAACTGGTGCAGGTGTCGCCCAGCGGCGACCGGCTGGCCTATGTCACGGTGATCGGCGAGGAGCGCGCCCTGGTCATCAACGACCTCAGCGACATGAGCCTGATCGGCGGGGTCCGCGCCGGACCGGTCAAGCTGCGCGACCTGGGCTGGGTCGGCGAGAACCACGTCTATGTCTATTCGACCGCCACCCAGGTCGGCGCCTCGATCGGGCTGCGCCGCTCCGAACTGGCCGACGCCTCGATCTATGAGATTCCGACCCGGCGGGTGTCCCTGGCCCTGAACAACACCCCCGGCGTCTTCGCCAAGGTGTTCGGGGCGCCGATGGTGCGGACCATCGACGGCGAGCCTTCGCTGATCGTCGTCGGCCAGGGACGCGAGGGCGCGGGTCTGTACCGGATCAATCTGTCGACCGGCGTGGGCCGCGAACACGTCGATCCGGACCGGCGCGGCCCGCCGTCCCTGCTGGACGCGGCCGGCCAGCCCGTGGTTCGCGTCACCTATGACGGCGAGCAATGGGAGCTGCAGCGGCGGCGCGGCGGCTTCTGGAACACCGTCTGGAGCACGGACGCCCGCATCGACACCCCCAGCCTGGCCGGTTTCGGCACGACGACCGGCAGCGTGGTGCTGCACGGCGTCATCGACGGACGGCCCGAGGGCTATTACGCCGTCGATCTGGAGACGGGCGCGATCTCCGACCTGCCGTTCGAGGGCCGGCCCACCAGCCTGATGCACCATCCGGCGACCAAGCTGCTGATCGGCGCCCGCACCCTCGGCGACGACGACAGCGTGCGCTGGCAGTTCCTCGATCCGGCCGCCGAGCGCAGCTGGCGTTCGGTTCAGGCGGCCTTCCGCGGCAAACAGGTGACCCTGACCTCCTGGTCGGACGATCTGCGCCAGATCGTGGTCTTCACCCAGGGGACCGGCGACGCCGGCACCTATCAGCTGGTCGATCTCGACCGGCGCACGGCCGAAATCATCGGCGAGGCCTATCCCGACATCACCGGCGCGCGCGTCGGCGAGGTGCGGATCATCAGCTACGAGGCCGCCGACGGGATGCGCATCCCCGGCTATCTGACCCTGCCGCCGGGGGTGACCGATCCCCGCGGCCTGCCGCTGGTCGTCTTCCCGCACGGGGGGCCGGCCGCGCGCGACTATCTCGGCTTCGACTGGTGGGCCCAGGCCATGGCCTCGCGCGGCTATGCGGTGCTGCAGCCCAATTTCCGCGGCTCCGACGGGCTGGGGACGGCGCATCTGGAGGCCGGCTACGGCGAATGGGGCCGCAAGATGCAGACCGACCTGTCGGACGGCGTGCGCTGGCTGGCGTCGGAGGGGATCATCGACCCCGCCCGCGTCTGCATCGTCGGGGCCAGCTATGGCGGCTACGCGGCCATGGCCGGGCCGACGCTGGACCCGGGCGTCTACAAATGCGCCGTGGCCGTCTCCGGCGTCTCCGACCTGCGGCTGATGGTGCAATGGGAGGCCGACCAGGGCGGGCGGCGCGACTCGCCCGTGGTCCGTTACTGGAACCGTTTCATGGGCGCCGAGCGCCTGGGCGACCGCACGCTGGATGCCGTCTCGCCCGCCGCCCAAGCCGCGCGCGCCGACGCCCCGATCATGATGCTGCACGGCCGGGACGACACCGTGGTGCCGTTCGAACAGAGCCGGGTGTTCGCCGAGGCCCTGCGCCGGGCGGGCAAACCCCATGAGCTGATCGAACTGCCCAGCGAGGACCACTGGCTGTCGCGCGCGGGCACACGTCAGTGGATGCTGGCCGAAACCGTCCGCTTCCTGGGGCTGCACAACCCGCCCCGGTAAGTCCCGGTGAGACAGCGCCTTGCCTTTGTGCGCCGCTTGGCCTAGAAGCCGCGCCTTCGCGTACCGAACCGCCGGGCTAACAGGCATGCCTGGGCGGTTCTCATCAGGGTTTCCAATCCGACGGCCCGCAAGGCCCGACGAACCGGCAACCCACTCAAAAAGAGAGTGAAAATGCCCAAACTGAAGACGAAGTCGGGCGCCAAGAAGCGCTTCAAATTCACGGCGACTGGCAAGGTCAAGGCCGGCGTGGCAGGCAAGCGGCACCGCTTGATCAGCCACAACAGCAAATACATCCGCCAGAACCGCGGCACCTCCATCATGGCCGCCGCCGACGCCAGGAAGATCAAGTCCTACATGCCGTACGCCTGATCGGCGCGCAGCATATCGACCTGATCTCCTCACAGAATTTGAAAGGATAGCGACATGGCTCGCGTCAAACGCGGCGTAGTTTCCCACGCCAGACACAAGAAGGTTCTCAAGCAGGCCAAGGGTTTCTACGGCCGCCGCAAGAACACCATCCGCACCGCCAAGGCCGCGGTCGACCGCGCCGGACAATACGCCTACCGCGACCGCCGCAACAAGAAGCGCTCGTTCCGCGCCCTGTGGATCCAGCGCATCAACGCCGCCGCGCGTCTGGAAGGCTTCACCTATTCGCAGTTCATGCACGGTCTCGGCGAAGCCGGCATCGAGCTGGACCGCAAGGTCCTGGCCGCGATGGCCGCCGACGAAGCCGCCTTCAAGGCTGTGGCCGACAAGGTCCGCGACGCCCTGAAGGCCTGATTTTCCGGCAACGGAAGACGCAAAAGCCCTCCGGCTCGCGCCGGGGGGCTTTTTGCTTTGCACCGCAGCCGCTAGACGAACGCCAGCATGACCGACCTCGCCCAACTCGAACTCGACCTGATCAACGCCATCGGCGGGGCGGAGACCGCGGCCGCCGTCGAGGAGCTGCGCGTCGTCGCGCTCGGCAAGTCGGGCTCCATCTCCGGCCTGCTCAAGGGCATGGGGGCGATGAGCCCCGACGAACGGCGCGAGCAGGGTCCGCGGATCAACGGCCTGCGCGACCGCGTTCAGTCGGCGCTGGCCGCCCGCAAGGCCGCGCTGGAGGCTGTCGAGCTCGACGCCAGGCTGCAGGCCGAGCGGGTCGACCTGACCCTGCCGCCCCGCCCGCGCCGCGCCGGTTCGGTGCATCCGACCATGCAGGTGATGGACGAGATGATCGCCCTGTTCGCCGAGATGGGTTTCGCCGTCGCCGAAGGGCCGGACATCGAGGACGATTTCCACAATTTCACCGCCCTGAATTTCCCGCCCAAACATCCGGCGCGGGAGATGCACGACACCTTCTTCCTGCGGCCCGATCCCGAGACGGGCGAGCGCAAGGTGCTGCGCACCCACACCAGCCCGGTGCAGGTGCGCACCATGATGACCCAGACGCCGCCGATCCGGATCATCGCCCCGGGCCGGACCTTCCGGAAGGACAGCGACGCCACCCACACGCCGATGTTCC
>CALSBO010000018.1:0-45504 GCA_943373195.1 Brevundimonas vancanneytii | reverse complement strand
GAACGATCCGAACATGGCCAACAATGTTTGCTGGGCCCAGGCCACCGCCGGGTTTGACCTCGACCAGGCGCTGGCCGATTGCGACCGGGCCCTGTCGGCGGGCGAGGCCGCCTATATCGACAGCCGCGCCATGGTCCTGCTGCAGATGGGCCGCTACGCAGAGGCAAAGGCCGACTACGAACGCGCCGTCGCCGCCGCCCCGACCCAGGCTCCGTCCCTCTACGGCCTCGGCATGGCCCGGCTGGCGCTCGGCGACGAGGGCGGCCGCGAGAATCTGGTTCGGGCGCGGGGGTTCGACGTCGATGTCGGGGAGGATTTCGCGGTGTTCGAGGCGCGTCATCCGGAACTGGTGAGATGACGGCTGCCGGTTCGGAGGCGCCGCGCCGCGAGTTGTGAAAAGTAGTGAAATCCACTATATTGTTCCGATGGACCGCTCGATCTCAGCCACGGACGCCAACCGCGAGTTTTCGCGCGTGCTGAATGAGGTCGCCAACGGTGAGACCTATGTGGTTACGGCGCATGGAAAACCCGTGATGCGCATGGTCCCGGTTCGTGCCCGAGTTGCGGACGAGGATGCGAGGCGTCGGAAAGTCCATGCCCTTGTCGATGAATTGGCCATGTTTCCCCTGCGGGCGCCTGGCCGCATCATCCGTGAAGACGGCTACGAGTGAAGGTAGCGATCGACTCCAACATATTCGGCTACGCTGCTGGCATCGGCTCGGACGAGGCCAAGCGAAGCCGGGCGGGGTGGCTGCTGAAGGCGCTCCAACCTTCCGACATGGTCATGGCCACCCAGGTCGCCGGCGAGTTCTACAATATACTGGTCAAAAAGGGCGGAAGCCCGCCGATGCTGGCCCGCAAGATCGTGCAGGATTGGGGCTCTACGATCGGCCTGACAGCCTATTCGCCGCAAACCATGCAAATCGCCTTGGAAGGCGCCGGCTTCTTTCAACTCCAGATTTGGGACGCGCTGATTCTGACGATCGCCTCTGAAGAAGGATGTCAGCTCCTCGTTTCAGAAGATTTACAGGACGGCTTCGTCTATCGCGGGGTCACCGTCGCCAATCCGTTCGCGGAACGGCTTCACCCCCTGTTGGCTTCATTGCTCGACACCCTGCCTCAAGACCCCCCGGCCGGAGCGCCCAAGTGACCCCCAATCCCCACGCCAACTCCATCCCCAACATCCTGACCGGCCTGCGGCTGGTCGCCGGGGTGATCATGTTCCTGATCCTGGCCGGGGCCGCGCCGCAGGGCATTCCGTTCCTGTCCGAATATCTGAGCCCGGACGACCAGTTCCGCTTCGGCCGCACGGCCTTCGTCATCTTCGTGGTCGCGGCCTCGACCGACTGGGTCGACGGCTTCCTCGCCCGGCGCTGGCACGCCACGACCCGCTGGGGCGCCATCCTCGATCCGATCGCCGACAAGGTTCTGATCACGGGGGCCATCCTCGGCGTCCTGGCCTGGGGCGCCCTGCCGCAGATCGCCATCCCCTGCGGCCTGATCCTGTTCCGCGAGTTCGCCGTCTCCGCCCTGCGCGAGACCGTGGCGGGCAAGGTCAAGCTGCCGGTCACCCTGCTGGCCAAGTGGAAGACCGTGCTGCAGATGGTGGCGCTGGGCGCCCTGCAACTGGTGCTGCTGTGGGACGGTTTCGGCCTGCCGCTGGAATGGCAGCCGCATTTCCAGACCTTCGCCTATGTCCTGATCTGGCTCGCCGCCATCGTCACCGTCTGGACCGGCTGGCAGTATTTCTCGAAAGCGCAGCAGAAGATGAGCCAGATCTAGGGAGTGGGTGTGGGGCGTGGGGTGTGGGGTCTGCGGGTGTCGATATTCCCTAAACTCCACACCCCATCCCCCATCCCCCATCCCCCACACCCTGAGACCTCACCGAACCCCCAGCTCAGCCACCAGCCCGTCCATCCCGTACACATCCCGCAGCGCCGTGGTCACCGCGCCGGTGGTGACGATCACCGAGCGGTTCACCCTCACGTCATAGCCGTAGGCGTTTCGCTGGGTGAGGACGGTGGAGTCGAAATTGGCTCCCAGAATCTCACCCGCCGCGTTGACGACCGGTGACCCCGACGAGCCGCCGATGGTGTCGGACGACACCGCCATGTTCAGCACCGTGTCGCCGTCGATGCGGTCCGCCGCGGCGTGCAGCCTCGAGGCCACATCGAAGGGCGGGGCGCCCGTCGCCCGGTCCCACAGGCCGTCGAAGGTGGTGAAGGGACCCCAGCGCTGGCCCGGAACGTCCGAACCCTCGATCCGGCCGTAGGTCAGACGCAAGGTGCCGGTGGCGTCGGGATAGACCGCGTCGCCATAGGCCGCGAACCGGGCGGCGGCCAGCCGTTCCGAAGCCCGGTCGGTCGGCGCCTGCACCCGGGCCTCCCAGTCCGAGCGCACGGCGCGGCTGTTGTACTGCATGGCCCGGGCGAACACGATCATCGGATCGGTCGAGGCGAGGATCGCCTCCATGCCGCCTTCCCACAGGGCGCGACGCACGGCCGGGTCGCCCAGCGTCGTGCCGGCGGTCAACCGGAGCGACTTGGCCTCCGGCGATTCCGGGCCCAGCAGAACGTGTACGCGCGGATCGTCGACGGTCAGCCACTCACGGGTCTTGGACAGCCACCATTCCATACGGACCTGATCCAGCGCCGGATAGACCGGCCGCTCGGCGAGCAGGGCGGACTGGACGGCGGCCAGCCGGCTGTCGGCGAACTCCGGCAGGCGTTCGGCGGACGGTTTCGCCCGCTCCTCCGCCCCCCGCACCAGCGTCCGGGCCCAGAGGAACAGCTGCGAGCCGCCGGCGACCGGCGTCGTCCCCATCCCCGTGCCGCCCTCCAGCAGCGCCATGGCGGGATAGAGTTCGCGGGCGATGGGCTGGACGGCCGACAGGTCGCGCCACGGCGTTCCCTCGCTCGGCTGGCCGACCTCTCGGCCAGCGGCTCTTTCGGCCGCCGCCACCGCTTCCAAGGCCGTCCAGCGGGAGATGAAGTCCGCTTCGCTTTCGGCCTTCATGGCCATGAAGTCCGGGTCGGTCAGAGCCCGCATCCGCCCCAGGCCGCGCTTGTAGGTGTTCTCCAGACCGACGATCGGGTCCATGGCGATGAAGGCGTTCTCCTCGCTCTCCTCGGAGAACCGGATCAGCCGTCCGCGCAGTTCGCTGGCCAGCAGTTGGTCCATCGGCAGCACCACGTCGCGGATGGTCAGCAGCTGGTCCTGGGTCAGCAGCCGCTGGGTCGCGCCCGGGCTGCCCGAGACGAAGACCGGCGTGCCCTCCACCGGCTGGTCGGCGTTCCAGCGGAAATGCGTCGGCGTCGCCGCCGGGGCGTCATTCTCGTACAGGCGGATGAAGGCCGCATCGATGGCGAAGCGGGGGAAGCTGAAATTGTCCAGGTCGCCGCCGAAGGTCGCCGCCCGGTCCTCGGGCGCCCAGGCCAGCCGGACGTCGGTGTAGCGTTTGTAGGTGTAGAGCTTGAACTGGCCGCCGCGGTACAGGCTGACCACCTGGCAGCGTTTGGCCGTGTCGCCGCCGCAGGCCTCCTGCTCGATCCGGCCCGCCTCGGCGTCGCGCGCCCGGGTGAAGGCCTGGCCCTCCAGCCCTGCGCCCGCCGCATGCATCCGCGCGGTGATGTCGGCGATATCGGTCAGGATTTCGGCCGTGCCGCCAGGGCATTTGCGCTCTTCCTCGCGGGTGCGCGGGGTGAAGCCGGTCTCGGCGTAGTTGACCGCCTGGGTCGACAGATTGGCCACGCAGGTGGCGACGCAGTGATTGTTGGTCATCACCAGCCCCTCGGCCGAGACCACGCCCGCCGAACAGCCGCCGAACCGCACCGACGACAACCGCACCCGGTCCAGCCACGCCTGGTCGATGTTCGTCCCCAGCGTCGCGTTGGCCCGCGCGATGGGGAAGTTGTCGAAGGTCCACATGCCCTCCTCCGCGAGGGCGGCGGAGCCGGCGGCCAGGGTGAGAAGCGCGGCGGCGAGGGCGGGGGTGGTGAGGCGCATATTCTGTCTCCTCCCCATCGCCCGCGATGGGGAGGGGGACCACGAAGTGGTGAAGGGGTCGACGCTCGCGCGCGGACCCCTCCGGTTGGCTCATGTTTTCACGCTAGCCCACGAAGCGCGGATGGGGAACCGACCCCTCCACCACTTCGTGGTCCCCCTCCCCATTGGCTTCGCCGACAGGGAGGAGACAGGTTACCGGACCCCCAGCTCATCCAGCAGGTTCGGGCTCGGATAGATGTTGCGCAGCGCTTCCGTGATCGCCGCCGTCGACACCGTCACCGTCCGGTTCAGCGCGCCGTCATAGCCATAGGCGCCGCCCAGCGAGTGAATGTTGCCGTCGAAGGCCGCGCCGATGACTTCCCCGGCGGCGTTGATCACGGGCGAGCCCGAGTTGCCGCCGATGATGTCGTTGGTCGAGGAGAAATTATAGACCGTCTCCTTGTTCACCCGGCTTTCGTTGTCGAGGAAGGCCTGGGCCGCGTTGAACGGCTCCGATCCCGTGGCCCGCTCGTACAGCCCGCCCATATAGGTGAAGGCCGGCACGGTGACGCCGCGATAGGTCCAGCCCTCGACCTGGCCGTAGGACAGGCGCAGCGAGAAGGTCGCGTCCGGATACTGGTTGGTGCCGTAGACCGCGAACCGGGCCTGGGCGACCGATTCCGCGGCGCGGGCGGTCGGGGCGTTGACCTCGGCGTTCCAGCGCGCGCCGATGGCCGAGGCGGCGTCGTCATTGGCGACGATGAAGGCCAGCAGCGGATCGGCCGCGGCCAACTGCTCGGTCGTCATCGCCGCGGCCTGGGCGCGGAAGGCGGCGTCGCCCATCCGGGTGTTGGAGATCAGCCGGTCGGCCAGGGCTTCCGGGCTTTCGCGGCCCAGCAGCGCCTGCACCTGCGGATTGTCGACGGTCAGATATTCGCGGGTCTTGGACAGCCAGTAGCGCAGGCGGATTTCTTCCATGTCCGTCAGGATCGGCGTTTCGGCGCCCACGGCGGCGACCATGCGCGCGCGCTGCGCCTCGGTCATGGCCGTGTTCTTGGACGCCCGGACGATGGCGCGGGCCATCTGGTACAGGGTCGAACCGCCGCCGGCGGCCTGCTCCAGCTGGCGCACCGGCAGGTAGAGTTCGCGCGCCGTGGCCTGGACGCGCTCCAGGTCGCCCCACGGATCGCCGATGCGCGCCGCCAGCGCCGGATCGGACGCGACCCCCGCCCGCAGTTCGGCCTCGGCCTCGCGCCGGGCGCCCAGGAAGGCGGGGTCCAGCAGGGCCTGGTGCTGGCCGTACTGGGCCTTGAAGCTGTTCTCAAGACCGAAGATCGGGTCGAACGAGACGCGCTTGGCCTCGTCCCCCGTCAGGGAATACTCCAGCAGCCGGCCACGCAGTTCCGAGTTCTGGATCAGGGTCACCGGCAGCTGCTGGTCGCGCAGCCGCTCCAGCTGGCTCATGGTCAACAGACGCGAGGTCGAGCCGGGGTTGCCGGCCACGAACACCGGGTCGCCCTCGGCGGGCGGGTTCGGGTTCCAGCCGAGGAAGGCGGGGCTTTCGACCGGACGGCCATCCTCATAGGCGCGCAGGAAGCCGGCATCCAGGGCGTAGCGCGGGAAGTTGAAATTGTCCGGGTCCCCACCGAAGAAGGCCGCCTGGTTCTCGGGGGCGAACACCAGCCGCACGTCCTCATAGCGGCGGAATTTGTACAGGGCGAACCGGCCGCCGCGGTAGAAGCTGATCACCTGGCAGTTGAACTTGGGATCGCCGGCGCAGGCCTCGGTCTGGATCGCATTGGTCTCGGCCGTGCGGGCGGCGTTGAAGGCCGCGCCTTCCAGCCCGGCGCCGGCGCCCAGCACCCGGTCGGTCACATCGACGATGTCGACCAGAACCTCGGCGGTCTGGCCGGGGCAGCGCTTCTCTTCTTCGCGGTTGGCGGTCAGGAAGCCGTTCTTCACATAGTCCTGCTCGGGGCTGGACAGCTCCGCCACACAGCCGACCACGCAGTGCCAGTTGGTCAGGATCAGGCCCTGATCCGACACGAAGGAGGCCGAACAGCCCTGGATGCGGACGGCCGAGTTGCGGACCCGGTCCAGCCAGGCCTGATCGATCCGGGTGCCGTATTTGTCGTTGACGGTCTGGATCGGGAAATTGTCGAAGGTCCACATGCCTTCATCGGCGCGGGCGTAAGAGGGCGTGGCCAGGATGGCCAGCATGCCGGCGACGGCGGCGATCGAGGCGGTCGCCGACACGGCGGCGCGGAGCGAACGAAGCGGCATTGTGCGAAATCTCCCAGGGTGTCGGCGGATGTCGCCGATCGTTGCCATCTGCATAGACACGATGAACGGTTTTCGTCCATCGCCGCGCGGTCGGCTTACAAATCCGTAACGGTGATCGCCTTACCCCGATTTAACTTGGCCCCGCTGCCTTGCATCGTCAGATAGCGGTCAACGTCAGGGGTTATTCCGTTTCCATGTCGCTCGCACTTTCAACCCTGCTCTATGAGTGGCGGCGCTATATGGCCGCCGTGATGGCGCTTGCGCTGTCGGGCCTGCTGGTGCTGGCCATGACCGGAGTCTTCATCGGCATCGGCAAGGGTTTCACCGCCACCATCGAGCGGTCCAGCGCCGACATCATCATCATGCAGCCGGGCGCCACCAGCCTGATGGGCGGCCCCTCCGGCGTGCCGCGCCGCTTCATCCCGCTGGCCTACCGCAATCCCCAGGTTATCGAGGTCCAGCCGCTGGACGGAGCCGGGGGCTCCTTCCAGAGCGTCAAGAACGTTGACGCGACCATGTCCCAGGCGGACCGCGCCCGTCAGGGCGCGCCGAAGCAGGAGTTCGTGCAGGCCAGCATCATCGACACCACCCCCGGCGCCGTCACGATCCCGACGGACTACTCCCCGGAACTGGTCGACGCGCTGCGCCAGCCCTACACGGTGGCGATCGACGAAACGGCCTTGGTCAAACTGGGCGTCAAGCTCGGCGACAAGGCCCTGTACAACGGCCAGACCGTGACCGTGGTCGGCGTCACCCGCGGCTATCCCAACATGATGGGCGCCACCATCGTCATGTCGCGCGACACGCTCCGGATGCTCGGCCAGGCCGACACCGGCCCACGGGTTGGACCCCTGATGATCAAGCTGCGCGATCCGAACCGGGCCATGCTCGTCGCTGCCCAACTGAATGCGCTGGGCGACGGCCAGTGGAAGGCCTGGACGCGTCAGGAACTGGCCGACGCCAACGCCGGCGCCATGTTCGAGGAAGGCATACTGGTCATCATCATCGGGGGCTGCGTGGTGCTGGGCACCATCATCGGCGTGGCCATCACCTGGCAGACCCTGCGCGGCGCCATCATGGCCAATATCAAGGAGTTCGCCTCCCTGCGGGCCCTGGGCGTCGGCATGGGCTCGCTGAACCGCATCGTCATGGAGCTGAGCTTCTGGGTCGGACTGGTCGGCGTCGCCGCCGCCATCGGCCTGACCTTGCTGGTGCAGATGCTGGCGATGGCCAACGCGGTGATCATCGCCCTGCCGCCGGTGCTGCTGATCATCGTCGGCGGCGGTCTGGTCGTCATCGCCATGCTGTCGGGCCTGCTGTCCCTCGGCATCCTCAAGAACAGCCAGCCGGCGGATCTGCTGCGATGAGCCCGACCACCTCTCACGGGCGGCACGGCGCCGCCGCCATCGAGGCCACCGGTCTGGTCAAGCGGTTCAAGTCCGGCAAATCCTTCATCGAGGTGCTGAAGGGCGTGGATTTCGACGCCCGCCACGGCGACCTGACCATGGTCATGGGTCCGTCCGGTTCGGGCAAGTCGACCCTGATCGCGGCCCTCAGCGGCCTGCTGCGCCCCGAACAGGGCCGGGTCGACACCCTCGATGTCGACGACCTGTGGAAGCTGTCGGCCGGCCGGATCGACAAATTCCGCCTCGACCACTGCGGCTTCATCTTCCAGGGCTTCAACCTCTTCCCGGCCCTGACCGCCCTGCAGCAGGTCGAGGTGGTGCTGAAATTCCAGGGCCTGTCGAAGGGGGACGCCAAACGCCAGGCGACCGCGACCCTCAAGGAAGTCGGGCTCGGTAACCGCCTGAACCAGAGGCCCTCCGCCCTGTCGGGCGGCGAGAAACAGCGCGTCGCCATCGCCCGCTGCCTGGCCAAGAATCCCCAGATCCTGTTCGCCGACGAACCGACCTCGGCGCTGGACGGCGAGAACGGCCAGATCGTCATCCGCCTGCTGCGCCGCGCCGCCACCGAACACGGCGCCGCCGTCATCTGCGTGACCCACGATCCTCGCCTCGAGGAATGGGCCGACCGCGTCATCAAGATCGAAGACGGCGTGATCATCGACGACCAGCGCCGCACTCCCAATCCCGACGCCACGCTCGCGTCGCACTGACCCCTTCAGGATCAACGCCATGCCCGCCTTCCTCAAGAACAAATGGCTCTGGATCGGCCTGGTGCTGATCGTTCTCATCGTGGCCGGTTTCCTGTTCATGCAGGGGCAGGGCAAGGCGAAGAAGGCCGAGCAAGAGAAGGCCGCGGCCACCCGCGTCGAGAGCCCCTATGCGGCCATCGCCAACGGCAAGGTCGATGTCGAGGGCGGCATCATCCAGATCGCGGCGCGTCGCGGCGGCGTGGTCCGTGAAGTCCTGGTCCAGGAAGGCGACCGTGTCGTCGCCGGCCAGATCCTCGCCCGTCAGGAGGACGACGAGCCCCGTCTGGCCCTGCAGAGCGCCAACGCCGACGTGGCCCAGGCCGAAAGCCAGCTCCGGTCGCTCCAGGTCGACATCCGCACCGCCCGGCGCGAGCACGACCGTCTCGCCCGGCTGGTCGACTCCAATTTCGTCGCCGCTGCCCGCATGGACCAGGCCCGCGACGCCATCGCGACGGCCGAGGCACGGCTCGGCTCGCAGCGGGCGGCCGTCCTGACCGCCCGCGCCCGCCGCGACCAGGCCGCCTACAATGTCGAACTGACGGTGATCCGCGCGCCCCAGTCGGGCCGGATCGTGCGCCGCTACGCCAACCCCGGCGCCGGCGCCTCGACCCTGAACGTGTCCAACATGTTCGATCTGGAGCCCGACGCCCCGCGCATCGCCCGCGCCGAGATCGTCGAGAGCGACATCCCCAACATCACCCCCGGCCAAGCCGTCGAGATCACCCCCGAGGGTGATCCGTCCAAGGTCTATGTCGGCGCCGTCCTGCGCCGCGCGGCCGTCTTCGGGGCCCGCAAGCTGGCCTCGGACGACCCGTCGCAGCGCTCGGACGAGCGGGTGGTCGAGGTGGTCGTCACCGCCGGCGACGCCCCCCTGCTGATCGGCCAGCGCGTGCTGGTCAAATTCATGAAGCCCGGCGAAACCGCCGGCGCCCCGCGCGCGGTCGCCGCCGGCGTCCCGGCGGGCCGCTCGATGCGGGAACCGGCGCAGGCAGGGTAGGGTGCGAGTGATAGTGCTGGTGAGCAACGGCTGGGCAACTGCTCACCAGCACTAGCATTTTTCACCCCTTTCTCAGCGCCCCGTGAAGTCCCCCGGCCGCTTCTCCAGCGCCGCCGTCACCCCTTCCAGATGATCGTCCGTCAGATGCGCCAGCGCCTGCATCGAGGCGGTCATCTCCAGGATCTGGTCGAAGGTGGCGTCGCGGCCCTGGCGCAGCAGGGCCTTGGTCATGCGCAGGGCGGCGGGGGCCTGGGCCGCGACCTCGCCCGCGATCGAAAGCGCCTCGTCCATCAGCCGTTCGGGCGCGACCACCCGGCTGACCAGCCCCCAGTCCATCGCCGTCCTGGCGTCCAGCGTCCGCGCCGTGAACAGCAGTTCGGCGGCCCGCGCATAGCCGACGTTGCGCGGCATCAGCCAGGCCCCGCCGTCGCCCGGCAGCATGCCCAGTTTCAGGAAGGGCACGCCGAAGGTCGCGGTCTCCGAGGCGATGCGGATATCCGCCAGGCCGGCGATGTCGCAGCCCAGCCCCATGGCCGGTCCGTTCACCGCCGCGACCAGCGGAACCTCCAGCCCGTACAGCGAGCGCACGATCCGGTGCACCACGCGGCGATAGCGGTCGCGGATCTCGACGCCCGTGCCCGCGAACAGGTCGCGCCGGTCCTTCATCGCCTTCAGGTCGCCGCCCGCGGAGAACGCCCGCCCGGCCCCTGTCAGGATCACGCAGCGCACGCCCTGATCCGCGTTGACCGCCTCGCAGGCCGCCGCGAAGGCCTCGCCGTCCTCAAGATCGGGCAGGGCGTTCAGCCGGTCGGGCCGGTCCAGGGTCCAGATTTCGATGTGGTCGCGGCGGTCTCGGCGGATCAGGGTCATGGCGCCGGTGTGCCGCGGGCGGCGCCCCGCCGCAATGTCAGGTCCGCGACGGCTTGTCGGCCAGCGACCACCAGCCGCGCACGCAGCCGGCCTCGGGTGCGGTCTCGCCGGACGCCGCTGCAGCCGTGCTGACAAAACGGCGCACCAGGGCGGCGCCCGGCGGCGGCGCCCAGTCCTCGTCGATGAAACAGGCCGGTTCGGCGGCGGCCCCCTCGCCGCGCGGAGTTGGAATCGCCGGCTTCGACATCGCGATCGCCGCGAGCGAGACATCCACCGCCCGGTCCGTGGACCAGCCGGTGCGCCACGGCAGTGCGGCCGTCATGGCCACGAGCGTCGCCTTCAGCGTGAACATGTCCCCACCCCTCGAGCGGGCACCATGGCACAGGTTAACGCCGCGCGCGACTGACGGCCCCTGACGGCGGAATTGCAAAGCCCCGGCCGTGCGGACCGGGGCTCTGTCATTGGCGGTGGTGCGCGCCTGCTAGTCGCGCTTGCCCAGTTTGATGGGCACGAAATTGGACGGGTGGCTGACCGCGCGGTCGCCGGCCCCATAGCCGTTCTTCGTATTGACCAGCATCCCGCCCAGAAGGGCGAAGGACATCATGGCGTGCTGCAGGTTGCGGTCCTTGTCTTTCATCCTGGCGTCTCCTTTCGCGTGAACGATGAAAAGAGACGCGTCGTGCTTTTCGGGAATCTCACCGTCATAGTCGTTTCGCGTCAGGGTCAAGCTAACGCCGTGACCTGAAAATTGCAAGTGTTTTAATCCGCAACCGGACCATATTTCGCATTCATGTCATCTACCCCCGCGCCCGCCCCCCAAGACCGGCTCCCGGGTCCGCCCCGCAGCATCGCCACCCCCTGCGTCAAGGTCTGCGTCGTCGACGGCGCATCTAGCCTCTGCCTCGGCTGCTGGCGCACCCTGTCCGAGATCGGCGGCTGGAGCGGGTTCACGGATGAGGAACGGGCGCGGATCATGGGGGAGCTGCCGGGAAGGGAGGGTCGAGGGTCAAGGGGCGAGGATGTTGGCGCTAACGCCGGTGAGTAAGGTGGCGCGGGTTCGCTCGCCCTCAGACCAAGCTGCACCCCCAACCCTCATCCCTCGCCGCTCGCCCCTCGCCCCTCCCTTAACCCCCCGCAAACCACGCCCCTTCACCGCATCCCAACCGCCGTGTGCGAAGGGGAAGAGGCCGCAGAAGCGGCGCGTTCACGGCGAGCAGTGCATGCGTTTCGACCTTTCCTCCCTCGGAGTCATGGCCCTGGCCGTGGCCTCCGCCCTCAGCGCCGCCTGGTGGCTGAACCACGCCGACGCGCGGGGGCAGGCGCACGCCGCCACCCCGGCGGCCGTCCACGCTCCGGCCGACGGTGCCCCGGCCCAGGTGCTGAAAGCCGCCGACGGCCACTACTGGGCCGACGCCCTGATCGACGGAAAGGCCGTCCGCGTCATGGTCGACACCGGGGCCAGCGTCGTGGCCCTGACCCCCGCCGACGCCGTGCGTCTGGGCCTGCGGCTCCAGCCCGACGACTTCACCGGCACGGTCATCACCGCCTCCGGCCCCGTCCGCGCCGCCCCGGTCCAGCTCGCGGCCGTCGCCGTCGCCGGCGCCCGCGTCGCGCGCGTCGAGGCCCTGGTCGTCGAACGCGGCCTGCCCCACAGCCTGCTCGGCATGAGCTACCTCGGCCGTCTGTCGTCGTTCAGCGCCACGCCGGTCGAGATCACGCTGCGTCCGTAGGCAGGGTCGAGGGCTGAGGGTCGAGGGTCGAGCGAGGAACCGATCAGCCCCCTCATCCGCCCCTTCTTCCCCTCGCCCCTCGCCCCTCGCCCCTCGACCCTTAAAGAGCCTTCCAAACCATCGCCCCCGCCGTCACCAGCAGCCACACTGCGAACGCTCGGCGCAACGTCCGGCGCTCCAGCGAATGGGCCAGCCTCGCCCCAAACGGCGCCACCGCCGTGGTCAGCACCGCCATCATGATCGCCCCGGGCACATTGACATAACCCAGCGACAGCGGCGGCCGCCCGCCCGCATCCCAGCCGAACACCACGAACCCCAGCGTCGCCGCCGCGCCTATGGCCAGGCCGAAGCCCGAGGCCGTCGCCACCGCCTGATGGATCGGTCGCCCGCACAGGGTCATCGTCATGCCGCCGAAACTGCCGCCGCCGATCCCCATCATGGCCGACAGCCCGCCGATCACCGTCCCGGTCGCGCGGCGGCCCCAGCCGGTCGGCAGGTCGCGCCGCAGCGTCGCCTCCTCCGGCAGCAGCCCCATCTGCGCCGCCACCGCCAGCAGGCAGACGCCATAGACGATCGCCAGCCCCTGCATCGACGCAACCCCCGCTGCGGCCGCCCCGATCAGCGCCCCCGCCGCCACCCAGGGCGTCCAGGTCTTCAGCACCGTCTCATCCACCGCCCCGTGCGACCGATGCGCCTTCAACGACCGCCATGATGTCGCGACGATGGTCAGCAGCGACGTCCCGATCGCCGTGTGCAGATTGCCCTGCCCGCCCAGCCCCAGCACCTCGAACGCATAGAACACCGCCGGCACGATCACCGTACCGCCCCCGACCCCGAACAGCCCGGCTGCGAGCCCGCCCACCAGCCCGGCGGCGGTCAGGGCCGCGAGCAGGAGCAGCAGGTCTGGGAGGGGGAGGGCGGTCATGGGGGGAGCAATAGCGGAGCCGGAAATAGACGTCTCCTCCCTGTCGCGCAGCGATGGGGAGGGGGTCAGGCGGCCTTTCGGTCCAGCCGGATGAGATGCGCCTTAAACTCCGCGCAGACCGCGGCCTTTTCCTCGGCCGGCAGCCAGTTGGTCATCTGCGGCACCACTGTCTGCCAGAAGCGAAGCTGCTTCTCGGTCAGCGGCTGGGTGTCGGCCTGACGGAGGCCATCTATCAGTGCTTTAAGCCGGGCACGAACGGCCTCAACATCGGGGACCGTTGACGGCTGATCGACCGAGCCAGCAAAAAGCTCGAACTGCGACATCAGATCAGGCAACAGCCCGATTCAGCCGCGCCATTTCGGTCGTAAATTCCGCGCGCCAGCGATCAGCTTCGTCCGCCGGCAGCCAGTTGGTCATCTGGGGGAAGATGTTCTCGTACATCCGCGCCTTAGAAGGCTCCCACGGCAGAACATCGGCGGCCCGCGCCTCTTCAAGGATGCGAGTCAGGCGGGCGCGGATGTTGTCCGGCTCGGGCGTATAGGGGTTCGGCTCGATCTCGGCCTTGCGGGCGAACAGGTCGAACTGGCTCACGCGTCCTCATCCTCATCCGCAAGGGCCGCCGGATCACGGGGCGGCAGTCCGAGTTCGGCGCGGGTGAGCGCCGAATCCATCGCTGCCTCAAGTATGCCATCCGCCTGGTCGAACTGCGACAACAACTCTTCGACGCGGGCGATCACATCCAGAGCAGCGCGGAGGAGGGCCGACCCCTCCGCCCCCGTCAGACTCTCGCCCGACCGAGCGCGGAGCCAGCGCTGGATCAGGGGATAGCCGCTGACCGAGAAGGCCCAGGCCCGCGCCGACACATTGGCGATGGTCACCGTTCCATCCGCCGTGACCGGGATGACGCCAGACGCTCCACCGGGAACGAAGCCGGTGGTTGGCCCGCCCACGGCCAACACCGCACCCTCGATGATCCGGCCACCGACACGGGCTGCACGGAACGGTTCGGCGGCCGGTGCGGCCAAAGTCTGGAGCGCACGGATACGCGCGCCAATGGTCGCGGCGCGCTGGAAGATCGCTGCCTCGGAGGGGAAGGGAACGGCCGGGAAGTCGTCTTCCAGGTCGTGCGCGAAGCGGGTGGTGTAGGAGGTCGCGGAAAGAAGGGCCAGAATGGCGTCGAAGGTCTGTTCCGCCGTCACCGGCGCGCCCTGTGCGGCAGCGAGCGCCTGGGTCAGACCGGGACGAAGATAGTGGCCTTCGCCCTCGCCCGCGTGGGACCGGAACGGAAAAACCCAGCCGCCGTAGCTGCCCCTGAATGAGTGCTGATCCGGGAGCAGGCCGTGCGACCAGATCGCGGGTCCCACTCCGATGCCGTCGTTCTTCGCGATCAGGCCGAAATTTGAGGTGCCCCAGGCCTCCTGCAGATCACCTCTTGGTCGATCAATATATCGCGGCTGGTTGTACATGTGGCGCACGTCCAGTGGGCGGTACGCGACCGGGTGAACGGACCCTGCATCAAAGGGGACCTTCGCCGCCTCCGCCGCCTTGTTCATATCGGAGTCGCGAAACTCTCGTCGCGCCTCCTTGGCTGGCAGGGTGAGCCAATGTCGGATTCGAGCGGCGATCCCGGCTGCCGTTGTCGCATAGGCGAAATCGTCGCGATACGTCACGATCCCGTTTGACTTGAACGTGAACAGCTCTCCGACACTCGGCCAATCGACGTCGCGAAATCCGCGCGGCTTGAACCGCGCCATGTCGCCGCCCTCGACGACGGTGAACTCGAAGGCTGCCCGATCATCGGCGCCGTTCTCCATCAGGCGCAGCTTCTCGGCCCGCGTGAAACCTCCGGACCGCCAGACATCGGCGTAGCGCACGACCGCTTCGCCCTCGCGCGGCTGCCCACTGGCGCGGGCGGTGAGAATGCAGACGCCGACCTTGATATTGAACACCCCGGCGTCGGCGGGAACGGTGGCCGGCCGAACCCCGCCCTGTTCACCGCGCAGGTCAATGATCTCGATTTCGTCGAAGCGCCGCCGCAACATCTGACGCAAGCCGCCGAAGCCGGTGCCCGTCAGGAAGTTCCGGTTGGTGATGAACGAGACCACGCCCCGGCCCTCGGCCCCGTCGGTCTCGAACAATCGCCACATGGCCCAGCGATAGAAGGCGATGCACAGGTCGGGGAACGCGTTCAGGGATCGGCCGAAGCCGGCCTCCCGCACCGGACGTTTCAGATCTTCCCAGCGCCGGTTCATGTCGGCGCCGACCAGCCGTTCGACCTCTCCCCTCTTCAGCCGCTTGTAAGGCGGGTTGCCGATGATCGCGAGAACCGGCGTCTCGTGCTTGACCCGGTCGGCAGCGGCGCGCTCGGCCACCATCGGTGCGCCCATGAAGGCCAGGTGGGCATCGACGCCGGCCGCCCCGGCGGGCGGGGCCAAGGTGTCCGTCAGGAAGATGGGAAGGCGTTCGGCCACGCCGCCATGGCCGACGATCTCGCGCAGCATCCGGTAGTGGGCGACGGTATAGGGACCGACCAGCAGTTCGAATCCGTGCATTCGGCTGCCGAAGGCGGTCATCTCGGGGCCGACCATGCCTTCGCCGTATCGGGCCTCGGCCTGGGCTGCGACGGCGTTCGCGGCGCCGATCAGAAAGGTGCCCGTGCCGCACGCCGGATCGAGCAGGTTCACGGCCGGGTCGAGCAAGCCATCAACGCCCAAGCCCTCGCGTAGCGCCCGGTCCGTCTCGGCGACCATGAACCGGACCACCTCGGGCGGGGTGTAGTAGACACCGTATTTTGCGACCGCCGCCGGATCGAAGACCCGCAGGAAGTCCTCGTACAGATACAGCATGGGGTCGCGGCCGTTGCGCGGCGTCAGCAGGGCCGGATCGACCGAGTTCGCGGCGTCGCAGGCGATGTCGAAGGCCACGCCGAGACCCGCTCGCACCTCATCGAGAGTCAGGGCGCGCAGCGTGCCGCGAAGCAGCGGATAGGTCATCTCCGGCAGGTGCTGATAGGCGTTCTCGCGGACTTCCACGCCGCCACCGGCCTCGCGCGCCAGCAGCAGTCCGAACGTCAGTGTCTGGGCAAAGGCCGAGGCGAACAGCGCGTCGCCGTCGTCGGTGTCGTATCCGCCGGCTTCGGCGCGCGCGAACAGGGTTTCGTTGAACTCGGCCCGGACGTTGTCCATCATCGGGTCGAGCCCGGTGCGGCACAACGCGGCCACGACTTCGCGAACCAGTCGCGCGGCGTGCGCGAGGACTTCAGCGATTTCCTTGGCATCGCTGGGCGACGGCTGAGGTTCGATCGCCAACATCCCGAGGATGCGGCGGAGACCCTCCGGGTTCTGACCCTCGATCAGCTCGCGAGCCCGAGCCGTGGGGGTTGCCGGGTCCAGTGCGGCGAGGGGAACCATCTCGGCCTGATCGATCAGTTCTTCGCGGCGGTAGTACCCGGAATCACAGATCGCTGACACGTTGGCCCTTGAGGGGTCTCTGACGGACTTTGGCCTTGGTCCAGGCGAAGGGCTTGGGGTTGGCGTTGTAGGCTTCGATGAAGTGATCCATGTGCTGGCGGAGCTGTTTGACCGAGGTGAAGGAGGTCTTGGACAAAGACCTGGCCTGCAGGATGGAGAACCAGATCTCGACCTGATTGAGCCATGAGGCGCTGGTTGGGGTGAAGTGGAAGGTGACCTTGGGGTGGGCCGCCAGCCAGGCGTGGTTGTTCTTGTGGGTGTTGAGGTTGTCGAGGATGACGTGGAGTTCCTGGTCGGGATAGACGGCCACGACCTCGTCCATGAAGTCGAGGAACTCCAGACGCCGCCTGCGCGTGGTGTGGGCGGCCGTCACTCTGCCGGTGGCCACCTCGAAGGCGGCGAACAGGGTGGATGTGCCGTGGCGCCTGTAGTCGTGGCTGTGGCCGCTGAGCGCCCGCCCGTTCGGCAGCTTCAGATAGCCCTGCGCCCGCTCCAGGGCCTGGATCGACGGCTTCTCGTCGACGCAGATCACCACCGCATTGTCGGGCGGCGCCATGTAGAGCCCGACCACGTCGGCGGCCTTGGCCACGAAGTCCGGATCGCGGCTCTCGCACCAGGACTTGCTGGCCGCCAGATCGAGCTTGTGCGCGCGCAGCACCCGCCAGACGTGCTGGGGATGCACATCACCCAGTTCGGCGGCGATCAGCGGACCCGTCCAGCGGGCGAACCCCGCCGGCGGCGATCGATCCAGCACCGCCAGAATACGCCGCCCCGTCTCGGCGTCGTATTTCGCCGGCGGCCCGGGGCGCGGCTTCTCGGCCAGTCCCGCAAGCCCCTCGCGCGCATAGCGACCGCGCCACAGGCTCACCGTGCGCGGCATCACGCCCACGGCCCCGGCAATCGAGCGCGTCGAGCGCCCCTCGTCCGCCAACAGCGCAATCCGCGCCCGAAGCACGTCGCGCTGCTCCGACGTCGGAGCCCGAACCCGAGCCTCCAGAACAACACGATCCTCCGGCGTCAGCCGGACCAAAGCAGCCTTGGGTATCATCCCAATGCTGAATCATGAATCAGACAATCGTGGAAGCCTGTAGTAGAGCTTGATCGTGACCAGATTGGTCATGGCCCACAGCGGCAGTTCGCAGAACCGCCGGAACTGATCCGCGTCGTGGCCTCGCAGCAGGTGCGGCTCGATGGACTTGTTCGGCTCCTTCAGCTCGATGAAGGCCCGCGCGGGCTGGGCTGGTCCGGCGAAAGCGAGATCGGGTCGCCCCACGCCGCCGAACCGGTACTCGGGGAGAATTTGACAGGGCGCGACAGAGATGTCCGGGAGAATGCGTTCGACCAAGGCTTGGAGCCGTGGCGCGACCAACAGCTCAAGGGCCGTTCCATCACCCGCCACGCCCGGATTGGCCGCGCGATCAGCCCGAATCGCGGTCGCCATGTCGATCAGAGCTTCGGTGGTCATGAGCCTCCCCTTCAGAGCGACAATCGCCCTGTTCGCCAATGGATTGCAACGAGCGTCGGCTGGATCGGTCCCAAGGGCGAACTGTTGGAGTCGGATACCTTACTTTCTGGCCAACTAGCCGACTCCGTCCTCCCACTCTCAGACCCCTCGCCCCCCACCCCCCCGCAACCTTCCCCGCCCACCCCCGTTCTTTCCGGCAGCAAGGCCAACCGCCGGAAAGACCTCCCCATGACCGCGATCAAGACCCTGACGGCCGCCGCCGTCGCCGCCCTGACCCTCGCCGCCGGCGCCGCCGCGGCCCAGACGCCCTATTCCGCCGCGCCGCAGCAGCAGGACCCCTCCCAGGGCGAGCGGGTGCTGGAAACCATCCTGGGCGCCCTGTTCGGGCAGGGCCAGACCACGCTGGACGCCGAATGGAGCCGGGGGGGCCGGCCGCTGTTCAACCAGCGCGCGGCCTTCGAGACGCGGCTGGACGCCGGGGTGCGCGACGGCTCGCTGGCGTACAGCCAGGCGACGCGGCTGCGCGCCGACTATGCCGATCTGGTCGAGTTGGAGACCCGCTACGCCGCCGACGGCCGGTTCACCGCGACCGAGCGGGCCGAACTGAACCGCCGCTATCGCGAACTGACCGCCCGCCTCGATACGGGCGGCGGCTATGACGACGACGACGACTATGATGACGACTATGACCGCTGGGAGCCGCTGGCGGGCCAGACCGCGGCCTTCGACGCCCGCGTCGCCGCGGCCCTGCGCGCCCGCGACATCACCCGCACGGAATCGACCCGGCTGCGCGCCGACTTCCAGGCCCTGGTCCGGCTCGAGGCCCAGTATGAGCGCGACGGGCTCAGCGCCCGCGAACGCGAGGATCTGGAAACCCGCCACGCCGATCTGAACCGCCGCGTCGGCGACGACTACGGGCCCGATGACGGCGGCTACAACAGCGATCCGCACGCCCAGCAGATCGAGGCCCGCATCGCCGCCGGCGTCCGCGGCGGCGCCATCACCCGCGCCGAGGCGGCCCGCTACCGCGAGGAACTGCGCGACCTGTCCCGCCGCTGGGCCGATCTGGAAGCGCGGGTGGCGGCGGAGCGGCGGTAGGGAAGGCAGGGGCGAGGGTCGAGGGTCGAGTAAGCCGACGGCTGGCGCGTCAGTCACGCTAGCCATGGCTCATTGCGTGGCGGCCCGGCATCACCCTCGCCCCTCGCCCCTAGATCAACAACGCCCCCTCGTGCCTCAGCAGCCAGCCCTTGCGCTCCAGCCCGCCGCCGAAACCGGTCAGTGAGCCGTCGGCGCCGATGACGCGGTGGCAGGCGAGGATCAGCGGGATGGGGTTGCGGTTCAGGGCCGCGCCCGCCGCCTGGGCCGCGCCAGGCTCGCCCGCGCGTTTCGCCATCTCGCCATAGCTGAGGGTCGCGCCCGCCGGGACCTGGGCCAGCGCCCGCCACACCCGCGCCTGAAACCCGTCGCCGGCGGCGGCGCCGTCCAGCGACCAGACCACCCGGCCCAAAGCCTCCCGGTCGCCGCCGAAATACGCCGCCAGTTCGCGCGCCACCGCCTTGGGTGCTGCCCCGTCGCTCAGGCTCGCGCCCGGATACTCCCGCCGCATCGCCTTGATCAGCCCGTCGCCGAAGCTGACGCCGCGCACCACGCCCGCCTCGTCACAGGCGATCGCCAGCGGCCCGATCGGACTGTTCTGCCAGGAGAGGGTGAGGTGCATGGGTTGGCTCAGGGTCGAGGGTCGAGGGTCGAGGGTCGAGTAAGGCGGGGATGGGGACGGTCGTGGTCCATGTTGGTCAACCTCGCCCCTCGCCCCTCGCCCCTCGACCCTACTCCGGCATCAACGCATTGACCTCGCCCCAGCCCAGCGCGCCGTCCGCCAGCGGGGCCGAGCGTCCGTCGGCGAGGAAGCCGCGGGTCAGGGCCGCCGCCCGGCCCCAGGTCGCGCCGACGATGCCCGATCCGGCGCTGAGCCGCCGCACGCCCAGCCGCTCCAGCGTCTTCGCGTCGGGCAGACCCGGCCAGGCCAGCAGGTTCACGGGCAGGGGCGTGGCCGCGACCATGGCCGCGATGTCGGCCTCGTTCGTCAGCCCCGGGGCGAAGAAGCCGTCGGCCCCCGCGTCGGCATAGATCGCCGCCCGCCGCCCCGCCTCGGCCACCGGCGCATCCTTCGCCAGCCCCCTCAGCCAGACGTCGCAACGGGCGTTGATGAACAGGTCCGGCCCCACCGCCGCGCGGATGGCCGCGATCCTGGCCGCCAGCCCCTCCGGCGCCCCGCCGCCGTCCTCGATATTGATCCCGTTCGCCCCCGCCTCGACCAGCCGCGCCGCCAGGCCCGCGACCTCGGTCGGATCGTCCGAATAGCCGCCCTCCATGTCGATCGACACCGGCAGACCGCCCGCCGCGCGGACCACGTCGACGCACACCTGCACCAGCCGCCCGACCGGCAGGGCGTCGCCGTCCGGCCAGCCCAGCGCCCAGGCCACGCCCGCGCTGGTCGTCGCCACCGCCTTCGCCCCCAGCGACGCGACCAGCGCCGCCGACCCCCCGTCCCAGGCGTTGGGCAGGATCAGCAGGCCGTCTTGATGCAGGGCGTGGAAGGGGGTCATCGGCGATCTCCGTTTGCGGGTCCGTTCATAACATGGGCGCCGCCCCGCGCGCCCGCTGGCGGTTTCCGGACCTTCTCAGCCGCCCTGCTGACACCGGCTGTCAGCAGCCGCTGGACCGCATCCCCGGCGCCGCCTCGGCGTTGTGGCGTATTGCCCCTCCGCCCCCTAGATTGCGTTCATGGCCCGTTCCCCCTCGAAATCCGGCAAGCCCGCCCACGTCCCCGGCCAGTCGGCGGGTATGGCCGAGGCCGCGGCGCCCTTCATCTTCGATCCGGCGACGGCGACCAACCGGATGCCGATGTTCGCCCCGGTCGCCGGCCCGCGCCTGACCCCGGACGAGCCGCCCGGCAAGCCCGCCGACTGGACCCCGCACCGCCCCGACCGGCCGGACGGTCGGAAGCACATCCCCTTCCGGCTGAGCACCGCCTACACCCCCGCCGGCGACCAGCCCGCCGCCATCGCCGAACTGGTCGCCAACGCCGGGACCGGCGAGCGCGACCAGGTGCTGCTGGGCGTCACCGGCTCGGGCAAGACCTTCACCATGGCCAAGGTGATCGAGGCGACCCAGCGCCCGGCGCTCATTCTCGCCCACAACAAGACCCTCGCCGCCCAGCTCTATTCGGAATTCAAGTCGTTCTTCCCGGACAACGCAGTCGAATACTTTGTATCGTATTACGATTATTATCAACCAGAAGCATACGTTCCGCGCACTGACACCTATATAGAGAAAGACTCATCCATAAACGAGCAGATCGACCGCATGCGCCACTCGGCGACGCGGGCGATTCTGGAGCGGGACGACGTCATCGTGGTCGCCTCGGTCAGCTGCATCTACGGCATTGGCTCGGTCGAGACCTATACCGCCATGACCTTCACCCTGAAGGTCGGCGACCGGATCGACGAGTCCAAGCTGCGCGCCGACCTGATCGCGCTCCAGTACAAGCGCAACGACGCCGCCTTCGACCGCGGCATGTTCCGCAAGCGCGGCGACGTGCTGGAGATCTTCCCCGTCCACATGGAAGACCGCGCCTGGCGCATCCAGCTGTTCGGCGACGAGCTGGAATCGATCCAGGAGTTCGACCCCCTGACCGGCAGGAAGACCGCCGACCTGACCGAGATCACCGTCTACGCCGCCAGCCACTACGTCACCCCGCGCCCCTCGCTCAACCAGGCCATCACCGGCATCAAGGCCGAACTGAAGGAGACGCTCGACTGGATGGTCGGGAACGGCAAGCTGCTGGAGGCCCAGCGCCTCGAACAACGCGTCCGCTTCGACCTGGAGATGATGGAGGCCACCGGCTCCTGCGCCGGCATCGAGAACTATTCCCGCTGGCTGACCGGCCGCGCCCCGGGCGAGCCGCCGCCCACCTTCTTCGAATACATCCCCGACAACGCCCTGCTGTTCGTCGACGAGAGCCACGTCACCGTCGGCCAGATCAGCGCCATGTACCGCGGCGACTACCGCCGCAAATCGACCCTGGCCGAATACGGCTTCCGCCTGCCCAGCTGCATCGACAACCGCCCGCTGAAGTTCGACGAATGGGACGCCATGCGGCCCCAGACCACCTTCGTCAGCGCCACCCCCGGCCCTTGGGAGATGGAGCGCACCGGCGGCGTCTTCACCGAACAGGTCATCCGCCCCACCGGCCTGATCGACCCCCCGGTCGAGATCCGCCCCGTCTCCACCCCGACCCGCACCCAGGTCGACGACTGTATCGACGAGGTGAAGGCCGTCGCCCGCGCCGGCTACCGTTCCCTGGTCACCGTCCTGACCAAGAAGATGGCCGAGGACCTGACGGAATACATGCACGAACAGGGCGTCCGCGTCCGCTACATGCACTCCGACGTCGACACCATGGAGCGGATCGAGATCCTGCGCGACCTGCGCCTCGGCGCCTTCGACGTCCTGATCGGCATCAACCTGCTGCGCGAGGGCCTCGACATCCCCGAGTGCGGCCTGGTCGCCATCCTCGACGCCGACAAGGAGGGCTTCCTGCGCTCGGAAACCTCCCTGATCCAGACCATCGGCCGCGCCGCCCGCAACGTCGACGGCCGCGTCATCCTCTACGCCGACCGCATGACCGGCTCGATGGAGCGCGCCATCGCCGAGACCAACCGCCGCCGCGAGAAGCAGGAGGCCTACAACGCCGAACACGGCATCACGCCCGAGAGCGTCAAGCGCGACATCCGCGAGATCATGGCCAGCCCCTATGAGAGCCGCGCCCTCGACAAGCTGACCGCGCCGGGCATGGCCGAACAGTCCAAACCCTTCACCGGCTCCAACTTCCAGGCCGCCCTCAAGGACATCGAAAGCCGCATGCGCAACGCCGCCGCCAACCTCGAGTTCGAGGAGGCGGCGCGGCTCAGGGACGAGATCAAGCGGATGAAGCTGATGGACCTGGAGTTCGCCAACGAGGTCCTGACGGCGGAGGGGGAGGCCGTGGACAAGTCGGCGCCGAAGCGCTGGCGGGCCGACGCGGCGGCTGAGAAGGCGGAGGCGTTCCGGAAGGGGCGGTAGGGGGCGAGGGGGTTCTTGCCGCCCTCCGTCCATGATATTCTTCGCTCATGACCGCGCACGCCGTCCAACTCCCCGCCGACCTCGACGCCTTCGTGCGCGCACAGGTGGAGGCGGGCTCCTATGCCAGCCCGGACGAAGTGATCCTCGCGGGCATCCGCCGCTTCAAGGCCCAGGCGGAGGACGAGGCCCAGCGTCGCGCCCGCTTTTTTGAGGCGATTCAGGTCGGTCTGGACCAGATCGAACGCGGCGAAGTCATCGAGGTCACCGACATCCGCGCCTTCCTCGACGAGATCGAGGCCGATGTCGAAGCCGAGTTCGCCGACCGCGCGGCGTGACCCGCGTCTTCCTTACGCCGGCGGCGCGCGCCGACATCGCCGTCGCCTTGCGCCACAGCCGCAAAACCTTCGGCCCCGCTGCCCGCGCCCGTTACGCCCGCCTGTTCGACCGCGCCCTTGCGGACATCGCCGACGACCCCGGCCGCGCCGGCGTCCGCGCGGTGACCGATCAATTGTCCGCCTGGCATCTCCGGTCCAGCGGTCGCGACCTGCCCCGCCCGGACCGGGTCGCGCGTCCACGTCACCTGATCGTGTTCACGCGGGACGGGGATCGACTGACCGTCGTCCGCGTCCTCGACGACCGGATGGATATCCCCGCGCAGTTGGCCTGACGGACTGCCGCCTCGACACCGGCGTCAGGCCCGAACGCGTCAGCGCGACATCCGCGAGATCATGGCCAGCCCCTATGAGAGCCGCGCCCTCGACAGGCTGACGGCGCCGGGCATGGGGGAGGAATCCAAACCCTTCACCGGCTCCAACTTCCAGGCCGCCCTCAAGGACATCGAAGGCCGCATGCGCAACGCCGCCGCCAACCTCGAGTTCGAGGAGGCGGCGCGGCTCCGGGACGACCCGCAGGGCAGCGCGCAGCCTGAGATCAAGCGGATGAAGCTGATGGACCTGGAGTTCGCCAATGAGGTGCTCACCGCCGAGGGGGAGGCCGTCGACAAGGCGGCGCCGAAGCGCTGGCGGGCCGATGCGGCGGCGGAGAAGGCGGAGGCGTTCCGGAAGAGCAGGCTGTAGGGGGACGGAGTCTCCTCCCCGCCGCCCTTGCGATGGGGAGGGGACCGCGAAGCGGTGGAAGGGTTGCGGTCGCAACTTTGGAGTGATTAGTATGCTCGCATCAAAGCTGCATTGCATGCCCATTCTCAACATGGTTAGGAGCTTAGTGTCGTGGCTCGACTGATACGTCTTTGGACCACTCAAGAGGGCTCGACCGACGCCTCCAGCGATCAGCGCTTCGTGCCACCGGGGCGCTACGCCTTTCTGACCGACCGGGGATGGTGGTACGACAAGCAAAAGTTCTTCACCGCCGAAGACCGAGACGGCGTCATCCTGACTTACCTCGTTGAGGGCGAGGATTTCGAGCCGGTGTCAGTCAGTCTGAACTTCGACCACGAGGCTGCCCCCGGCTGGGTTTGGTGGGAGCGCGAACGCTTCGAGGCCGTCGCCAGCGTCGCCTTCCTCGATGTGTTGGGCCGTACCGACCTCAACACCGCCTACGCCGAGTTTTGCGCCGACCACGACGCTGGGGCCGATCTGGCGACTCTGTCATGGTCCAAGGCCGAGGACGCGGCCTTCGCCGCCGCCGTCAAGCCGCTCGCTGACTTTCCGAGCGACTTCACCTTCAACATGGCGCCATGACCCACCGCACTTTCAGGCTGGGGTCCAAGGCAAAGACGATTGCGTTCTCACCGCCGACCTCGAACTCTGTTTTGCGGCAGGTCGCAAATCAGAAGCGGGTCTCTTTCTCCAGCGACAACGACAGGCGCGGTAAGCGCTGATCTGGCCCGCTTGACCTTCGTGGGATGACCTCGCCCCTACCACCCTCTACGGTGGCCGGATGGGGCAGGACGACAATCACTGGTGCGAGCTCGGCTTCGCCGAACCGGCCGTCGTCTTCAAGGGGCCGACCCAGAACGCCCGGGTCCGGACCGAGGGCTGGGTCGCGGCCCATCTGTTCTGTCCCGGTTGCGGCGCCGAGGCCCTGCGTTCGCTGCCCAACAACTCGCCGGTCGGGGATTTCGCCTGCGACGCCTGCGCCGAGGAGTTCGAGCTCAAGGCGAAGAACGGCAGGCTGGGCGTCAAGGTTCTGGACGGGGCGTACAGCGCCATGACGGCGCGACTCAAGGCGCGGAACAACCCCAATCTGCTGGTCATGAGCTATGATCGCGCCGCCGCGCGAGTCACCGATCTGATCGTGGTGCCGAAGCATTTCTTCACCTCGTCAATCATCGAGCCCAAGGCGTGGACCCATCCCAAGGGCCGCAGCAACCCCTGGCAGGGCTGCAACATCCTGATCGGCAAGGTGCCGGCGGTGGGCAAGATCGGGCTGATCAGGGATAGCCGGCCCGTGCCCAAGGCTGCGGTGCTGGAACAGTGGCGTTCCACCCTTTTCTTGCGCGAGACCAGCCAGACCGCGCGCGGCTGGCTGCTGGCCGTCATGGGGGCGGTCGAAGCGGTGGGGCGGCCGGAGTTCACGCTGGACGAGGTCTATGCGCAGGAGGCGCGGCTGGCGGCGCTCTATCCGGGCAACAACAACGTGCGGGCGAAGATCAGGCAGCAGTTGCAGGTGCTGCGCGACCGCGGCTGGCTGGCGTTCGATGGGCGCGGCCGGTACCGGCGGACCTCCTGATCCCACCCCACCCGCTATCGTCATTCCGGGCGAAGGCGAGCGCAGCGAGGCGGAGGCCCGGAACCCAGCGGCGCCGAAGGCGATCTGTTCACGCACCGGCGCTCCCGACAGCTTCGCGCTCACGCGCGCCGCTGGGTTCCGGGCCTCGCTCCGCTTGCCCGGAATGACGATAGCGGGAGGACACTGGACACATCCTCAAGATACCGCATAGGTTGCGCATCATGCGCACGCACCGGAAGTTCGTCGCCACCTACATCATGGCCAGCCGGCGCAACGGCACGCTCTACACCGGCGTCTCCGCGAACCTTCCGGCACGGGTCTGGAAGCATCGCAGCGGGGCCTTTGAGGGTTTCAGCAAACGGTATGGCTGCACCCGGCTGGTCTGGTTCCAGCGACATGCCTGGGTCGTTGACGCCATCCGGCAGGAGACGCAGATCAAGGGCTGGAAGCGCGACTGGAAGCTCCGCCTGATCGAGGAGGCCAACCCGGACTGGCGCGATCTGGCGGCGGAGTGGTTTCCGGAGAACGACCCCGACTGGGTGCCACCGGAAGAACCGGACTGACCCCCCCCTCGCGCTATCGTCATTCCGGGTGAGCGTAGCGAGGCCCGGAACCCAGCGGCGCGCGAGAGCGCGAAGCTGTCGGGAGCGCCGCTGCGTGAACAGATCGCCTTCGGCGCCGCTGGGTTCCGGCCTTCGCCGGAATGACGATAGCGGGAGGGGGGCGTGCGCTCGCCTGGAATGACGATAGCGGAGAGAGAGGGGGCCCACCGCTGACAATCCGCCGATTGTCAGCACAATCCCGCACCCACCGTCCCCTCCCGACCCCAATCCTTTCAACCCCTTGCGCCCCGCGGCCGGTCTTTTCGCCCCTTTCAGCCCGCCCCAGGAACCGCCTGCCGCAGACTCCGCCGCCTCAACACGGAGCGGAGATCATGAAGAAGACGAAGCGACAGCCCGACCGGATCGGCTACGCGATCCGGCTGGCCGGGGGCATCGAGCGGGTGGCGACCATGGCCCTCGCGGCGACGCGGATGCCGACCGGAACCCCGGTGCTCGACGCCGCCCAGGACGCGGCCATGGCGGCCACGGACCGGGCGATGGCGGCGCTGCAACGCCTGCACGACCGGGGGCCGCGATGAGAGCGTTGCCCAAGACCCGCTATGTCACCGTCGCCGCGGAGACCTGGGGTCTGATCCGCGGCGCCTATCTGTCGGGCCTGTCGGCGCCGACGGTGGCGGCGCGGTTCGGGGTGTCGGTGACGGCCCTGCGCAAACACGCGGCGAAGGAGGGCTGGACCAAACGGGCCTTCGCCGCCCGTCAGGCGCTGGAGCGGTCGGCGCCTCCCGCCGGACCCGCGCCGAACGCTGCGCCCGACGGCCCGCCGGACGAGGCGGCGGTGCTGGCGGCCTGGCGGGCGCCGCTCTACATCCGGCCCGACGATCTGGCCCGCAAGGCCCTGGCCGGCGCCGCCCATGCGCTGAAGGCGGGCGAGGGGCTGAACGCCGTCCGCCTCGCCCGCGCGGCGAGCGAGATCGTCCGGCTGAACGATGTGCTCGACTGGGCCGAGGAGGACCCGGCCAAGGCCGACGAACGCTTCGAGACCGGTCAGGCGATGATGCGGATGTTCCTGCGCGAACAGGCCCTGACCCTGGCCCAGGACCTCGTCGCCGGCCGCGACCTGCCCCCCGACTATGCGGACCTGAAGCGCGAACTGGCCCGTCTGGAGGCGACGCGCGCGGCGGCCGAGGGGGCGGAAAGGGAGGGATGACCGCTTTTCGTGATTTCTGGCGGGGCGTGTCGAGTGACCCTTCTCCCTCCCCTCATGGGGAGGGTGGATGTCGCGTAGCGACAGACGGGTGGGGTGGAGGAGGGTCGCATGTCGACCCGACGACGACCGCACGGTCGTGCGCTGCCCTGACATACCCCGCCCTGTCGCCGCTTCGCGCCGACGTCCCTCCCCACAAGGGGGAGGGAGAAAACAAAAGGCGCGGGAACCTTGGCCCCCGCGCCCGTCGTGTGATCGTGGTGTCCGTTAGTTCAGAGGACTTTGAGATCGATCGCCGAGGTCTTGCCGCGCTGGGATTCCAGCTCGTATTCGACCTTGGCGTTCTCATCCAGGCCTTGCAGGCCCGCCTTCTGGACCGCGGTGATGTGGACGAAAACGTCCTGACCGCCGCCGTCGGGCTGGATGAAGCCGAAACCCTTGGTCGGGTTGAACCACTTGACCGTGCCGGTCGCCATGTTGCGTCTCCTAAACGCGCTTTCCAGGCAGACGCCCCTTTGGGGACGCCCGTCAGTCTTGCTGGACGGCTCGTTCAGGCGAAGGAGCAGCACGGGTGTGGAGGCCGTGCGATATCCGGACTGCGGCGACTTTCTCCCGCGCAAATCCGGGGCGGTCAACCGCAAACCGATTCTCCCATTGGGCGAACGGCGTTCGGGAGATCAGCTGCACAGTGGCCGCGCGGCGCCGTCCAGATGCAGGTGGTTGGCGTGGGCGGCGTTGTAGTCGGGCGTCAGAACGGTCGAGAACACCCGGCAGGCGCCGTCGCGGATCCGGTACAGGAACCGCTGGCCCTCCAGCCCCATCGGGCCGGTCCCGGGCCAGTCGGTCAGCACCGAGACCCGCCGCCCGTCCTCCAGCGTCGCGCCGCCGATGTCCAGCGCATTGGCCCGGGCGTGCTCGCTGGGCCGGGCGTCCAGATCGGTCTGGCCATAGATGCGGCGGCAGGCGTAGGTCCCCACGTCGTTCAACCGCGCCACCCGGCTGCCGAAGGTCTGCATGGCCGCGGGCTGCAGCACCTGGCGCTCCCAGATGACGTACCGCACCGCCAGCGGGCACTGCAGGACGGGGTCGCCGGGCAGGCGGGTGACCGCCCCGCCGGTGATCCGCACGGCGCCGCGCACGACGCAGAAGCCGCCGTCGTCGCGGTCCGGAGCCCGCTCGACCTGGACCCCCGCCTCGCGCAGCACCTGCATACAGGCCTCGGTGACGGCGGCGGTCTCCTCGGGCGCGGCGCCGCGGGCCAGTTCGAAATCGGCGACCTGGGCGGCGGTGGCCTGGCCGATGGGCCGGCTCAGGTCCAGCGGCTTCCACGGCAGGTCCTGCCGCGGGGCGAACAGATTGAGCAGGGCGAAGGCGGCGCAGACGCCCAGCGCCAGCTCCCACATCAGATTCCAGAAATCGGCGAAATCACGCTTCATGCCGGAACAGCCTTACGCGGCCCCGGCGACGGGCGGAAGACGCCGTCAGGCGGGCGCGGTCAGCCCGACCAGCCGGCCGATCAGCTGCTGGCAGGCGGGGCCGCCCCTGGCCGCGTCGTTGGACAGGGCCAGGAAGCCGACGCCGCGCGCCGGTCCGGCCACGACGGTGGCGTGCCACAGGGTGTTGGAGCCCTCATGCGCGACCGAGGCCCCGACGCTGTCGAACGGCGAGGCCGGCTCGCTGATCCAGCCGAGCGCATACGCCGGGGCGGTCTCGGTCGTGGTGGTCAGCCGCGTCAGGCTGTCGGCGCCGAGCCAGCCATCCGGGCCGCCGCCCATGATCGCCCGCACCCAGGCGGCGTTGTCCGCGACCGTCATGTGCGCCGTCCCGGCCGGGCCGAGGGCCAGCGGGTTGTCGGCCCCCGGATCGGCCGGGTTCATCGGGGTGAGCCTGCCACCCATCGACCGATGGCCCCAGGCGTTGGGATCGGGCGGCGGCCCGAAACCGGCGCTGGCCATGCCCAGCGGCTGGAACAGCTCGGCCCGCATGACGTCTTCCCAGGCCTGGCCCGTGATCGCCTCGATCGCCGCGCCGACGAGGATGTATCCGGCGTTGCTGTATGCGAAGGCGCCGGGCCGGCCGGTGGGCGACCGGGCGAAGGCCGCGGCGGCGATGGCGGCGCGCTGTTCGGGCAGGGACCGGGGATCGGCCCGCGCGGTCCTCAGCCAGTCCAGACCGATGACGGCGCCATCGACGAGGCCGGAGCGATGGCTCATCAACGCCGTCAGCGGGACCTCGCGCCAGGCCGGGTCGAGGGTCAGGGCGGGGAAGGCCCCGGCGCAGGTCAGGGTCCAGCGCGCCCGGCCCGCCTCGACCAGCCGGGCGAAGACGGCGGCGGTCATCGCCTTGGTGTTGGAGCCGATGTGCCAGCGGTCCTCCAGCGTGGCCGGGTCGGTCCCGCCGGCCTGGCGCAGGCCGCGCACGCCGGACCAGACCAGACCCGTCCGCGTGACGATCGCGCCCGCCAGCGCCGTCGGCCCGGCGGAGGCGAAGACCGCGTCCAGCGCCGCGTCCGGCGTCGCCGCCTGGGCGCGGGCGGGCAAGGTCAACAAGGCGGGGGCAAGAGCGGCGGGCGCGGCGGCCAGCCCGCCCAGAAGACGGCGTCGGTTGATCGGCATGGAGCCCCTCCGTGTCGGCGATCCCTGTTACCGCGCGAAGCCGGCGGCCGCACGTGAGAAGGCGTTAATCTTGTGTCCCCTCGTCCCCCGCCGCAGACTGCCGATCCATCTGGAACCCCACGCATGAGCAAGTCCGACGACTACGACGCCGAGCTGGAGCGCCTGCAGCTGAAACTGGTCGAGGCGCAGGCCTGGGCCATCGACAAGGGGATGAAGACCCTGATGCTGTTCGAGGGCCGCGACACGGCCGGCAAGGACGGCTCGATCACCCGCCTGACCGAATATATGTCGCCGCGCCAGACCCGGGTCGTCGCCCTGCCCAAACCGACCGAGCGCGAATCCGGCCAGTGGTATTTCCAGCGCTACGTTCCGCACCTGCCGGGGGCCTGCGAAACCGTCATCTTCAACCGCTCCTGGTACAATCGCGGCGGGGTCGAGCCGGTGATGGGGTTCTGCACGCCGGAGCAGCACGAACGGTTCCTGAAGGACGCGCCGCGGTTCGAACGGCTGCTGACCGATTCCGGCATCCTGCTGATCAAGCTGTGGTTCGACATCTCCAAGGCCGAACAGGCCGAACGGCTGGAGGCGCGGGCGACCGAGCCGCTGAAGCGTTTCAAGCGGTCGCCGCTGGACGCCGAGGCGCAGAAGCGCTGGGACGCCTATTCGGCCGCCCGCGACCGCATGCTGGCCGAAACCCATTCCGCCCATGCCCCCTGGGTCGTGGTCGCCACCGACAACAAGAAGACCGCCCGGCTGAACGTGATCCGCCATGTGCTGCAACGCATGGGCGCGCCGGGCTGCGCGTCCGAAAAGCCGGACAAGGACGTGGTCTTTCCGGCCGCCAAGGCCGACGGCCGGTTGGCGCCCTGATCAGAGGCCCAGTTCGGCCCAGAGGGCTTCGGGACTCATGCCGCCTGCTCTCAGTTCCGCCAGCGTCACCGACCGGTCGCGCTTGGCATAGCGCCGCCCGTCGGGCCCGGTCAGCAGGCGATGGTGGCGGTACACCGGCGCGGGCCAGCCCATCAGCACCTGGATCAGGGTCTGGATATGGGTCGCCTCGAACAGGTCCTCGCCGCGAATGACGTGGCTGACCTCCTGCAGGGCGTCGTCGTGGGTCACCGCCACATGATAGGCGGCGCCGGCGTCCTTGCGAGCGAGCACCACATCGCCCGCCGTCCCGGGCCGCGCCTTGATCCGCCCGTGCTCGCCCGCCGGACCCTGTCCCTCCTCGACGAAGGCCAGGGCGTCCCAGGCCTGTCCGCCCAGGGCGTCGCGCGCCCGGTCCAGCGACAGCCGCCAGGCGAAGGGCCGCCCCTCGGCCAGCAGCATGGCCTCCTCGTCGGCCGGGTGAGGACCGGGCCGCGCCGCCTCGACCGGCCCGTGCGGCGCGTCGCCGATGGCGTCCAGAATGTCCTTGCGGGTGCGGAAGCAGCGGTAGAGCAGGCCGCGCCGATCCAGCGCCTCGATCACCCCCGCATAGTCGGACAGATGGTCCGACTGACGCCGCACCGGTCCGTCCCAATCCAGACCCAGCCACCCCAGGTCCTCAAGGATGGCGGCCTCGAACTCGGGGCGGCAGCGGGTCGGGTCGATGTCCTCGATGCGCAGCAGGAACCGCCCGCCGGCCCCGCGCGCGGCGCGCCAGGCGGTCAGGGCGGAGAAGGCGTGGCCCCGATGCAACCGCCCGGTCGGCGAGGGCGCGAAACGGGTTACGAAGGCCACGTCAGAGCGGCTCGACCGCGCCGGCCCCTTCGGCGGCTTCCAATCCTGCGGGAACGTCGGCCGCCTCGCCTAGCATGGCGCCTAACCGGGTCAGCGGCGGGTGCAGGTGATGCACCTCATTGGCGACGAGGCTCGATCCGGCCGCGACGAAAACCTCAAGCTTGGGCGTCCACGGTCGTTTGACCGGGCCGTTCACGGTCTGGAGCGTGCGGCAGTACTGATCCGCATGGACCGGGATATGGTCCCGCATCGGGCGCAGGTTCTGCGACGTCCAGAGTCCCTGCTGGTTGAGCAGATAGTTGTACGCATCCCAGGTCAGCAGGTCGCGGCGGCGTCCGTCGGACCGGGCCGGAATATGCAGCGGTTTTCGGCCGTAGTAGTCGGCCATGAACTCTGCGGGCGTGACCGGGTGGAGGAGTTCGTCCAGACTGAGCATGGGCGGAAGGCTTAGATCGACCGCCGCCTCCTGTCGATGAGCGCTCATGCCGACCCCGCCCACCTCCGCCGAAATCGCGTCCGCGCGAGACGCCCTGACCGCGCTCGACCCTGCGCTGTCCCGCGCCCACGCCCAAACCCCCGGCTTCGAATGGCGCACGCGGACCGGAGGCTTTGAGGGTCTGTTCCGAATGATCGTCGAACAGCAGGTCTCGGTCGCCTCGGCCGCGGCCGTCTGGAAGCGGGTGGTCGAGGGGCTGGACGGCGAGATCACGCCCCGGGCGGTTTTGGCGCGCGATCACGAACAACTGCGCGCCTTCGGCCTGTCGGGCCAGAAGGCGAGGTACGGCCACGAGATCGCGATGGCCCATGTCGAGGGGCGTATCGACTTCGACCATCTGGAGCGGTTGTCGGACGCCGAGGCCACCGGGCGGCTGGTGGCCATCAAGGGCGTCGGCAAATGGACGGCCGAGACCTTCCTGATGTTCTGCGAGGGGCGGCGGGACGTGTTTCCCGGGGGCGACATCGCGCTTCAGGAGGCGCTGCGCTGGGCCGACGGCCTGGTTCTCCGTCCGACCGAGAAACAGGTCTATGCCCGCGCCGAAGTCTGGCGACCGCACCGGAGTGTGGCGGCGCATCTGCTGTGGGGATGGTATGGAGCGGTCAAGCGCGGCGAAGTCGTGCTGGAGACGGATACGCCGTGACACCCATCGTCGATCCCGCCCTGACCAATCCGGAGACCGTGCTGGGCGCGCTCGATTTCGCGGGCGTGGCCGTGTTCGCCGCCACCGGCGCCCTGGCGGCGGCGCAGCAGCGGCATGACCTGGTCACCTTCGCCTTCTTCGGGGCGATCACCGGGGTCGGCGGCGGCACCCTGCGCGACCTGCTGATCGGCGCGCCGGTCTTCTGGGTGCAGGACTGGCGCTATATCGCCGTCTGCCTCGCCGCTTCGATCGCCGTCTGGGTCGTCGGCGCCCGGACCTGGCGGTTCCGCGCCCTGCTGTGGCTCGATGCGATCGGCCTGGCCGCCTATGGCGTCATGGGCGCGGCCAAGGCCGAGGCCTTCGAGGTCGCGCCGCTGATCTGCATCGTCATGGGGGCCCTGACCGCCTGTTTCGGCGGGGTCGTGCGCGATCTGCTGGCGGGGCAGCCCTCGATCCTGCTGCGGCGCGAGATCACCGTCTCGGCCGCTTTGCTGGCCGCCACCGTCTTCGTCGCCGCGCGCTTCCTGGGCCTGGACGCCTGGCCCGCGGCCCTGATCGCGGCGCCCTGCGGTTTCTCCCTGCGCGCCGGGGCCCTGATCTGGGGCTGGAGCCTGCCCGCCTTCCCCGGGACCCCTTCGCGCGGCTGACCGTTACGGAACCGTCGTTCCGACGTCATCGCCAAGCCGTCGAATCACGGCTAGGCTTTGTACACAGCCAAGGAAGGAGACGTGTCTTCAGTCCGGTCGCGTCGATGATCCCCTCCCGAACGGCGAGGGCCTGATGCAGGTCCAGAGCCGCCCCCCATCCGGCTGGCCCGCGCTGGTGCTGAACGCCGACTTTCGGCCCTTGTCCTATTATCCGCTGTCGATCTGGCCGTGGGAGGAAGTGGTCAAGGCGGTCTATCAGAACCGCGTCGACGTCGTATCGACCTACGACAAGGTGGTCCACAGCCCGTCGATGGCGATGGTGCTGCCCAGCGTGATCGCGCTGAAGAACTATGTCGATCAGGACCGGCAGCCCGCCTTCACCCGCTTCAACGTCTTCCTGCGCGACGGCTTCGCCTGCCAGTATTGCAGCGCCACGGCCGAGCTGACGTTCGACCATGTGATCCCCCGCTCGCGCGGCGGCCGCACCACCTGGGAGAATATCGTCGCCGCCTGCTCGCCCTGCAATCTAAAGAAGGGCGGCCGTACGCCGCAGCAGGCCGGCATGCCGATCCGCCGCGCGCCCCATCGCCCCAGCGCCTGGCAACTGCAACAGTTCGGCCGCCGCTTCCCGCCCCACTATCTGCACCAGAGCTGGCTGGACTATCTGTACTGGGACATCGAGCTGGAGCCGTAGGACCTGGCGCGAAATCGGTCTTGGTGGACGCAGTCCGCGAGGGCTCAGATTTCGCGCCAGCATGATGCTGGACCATTTTTTGGGTTCAGGTCGATTCGACCTGAAACAAAAATGGTCTAGCGCGCCATCTCGCGCACGAGCGCCAGCACGGCGACGCGCTTGGAATGCGGCAGCCGCCCCAGGATGCGCGCGAACTGGACGCCCAGGTCCGCGTCGTCCGATCCGGGCGGCGGCGGGTCGGCGATGCCTTCCAGCAGCCGGGCCGCCGGCACCTCCAGCGCCTCGCAGATGCGCAGGAAGCGCCCGACCGTCAGGCCCACCTCGCCCGTCTCGTAGCGCTGGAAGATCTGCAGGCTGACGCCGACCCGGTCGGCGGCGTCGGCCAGTCTCACGCCGGCGGCGGTGCGGCAGGCGGCGATGCGTCGGCCCAGCCGACGGTTGGTGCGGACCTCGGCCTCGGCGTCGTCTCGGTTCAGTCGGGTCATCAATCGGTTTTTGGAAGGCGCGGCGAGCGGGAACCGCATCCTTGACGGCGAATGTGACCGGGGCGTTCCGGAAGCGCGTCGCTTCCATGAAGGTGTCGTGTCAGTCTCGCGTCCGGCGCCGCAGGGCGGGACGGGCGGAACGGCGGACGAAACGACACGTTGACGGCGGACCCCGCGTCCGCCAGTCGAGCCCTCATGAAAATCCGCGTCCGCGCCGAACTGGTCTATCGCTTCGATCCGCCGACGGACGCCATCTACAAGATTCAGGTCGCCCACTGGCCCGGCCAGACCATTCTCGAGGAAAGCCTGACCACGACGCCGCAGGTCGATTTCATCCAGGACGAGGATGTGGAGTTCGGGGCCCGCACCCTGCGCGCCCATCTGTCGGGCGAGGTGGCCCTGACCTATGCGGCGGTGGTTGACAACGGGGTGCTCAAGGGCCTGCCGCCGGTCACGGTCCAGCACGACTGGAACGACCTGCCGGCCGAGGTGCTGACCTATCTCAACCCCAGCCGCTACTGCCCCTCGGACCAGTTCGGGCGGTTCGCGGAACGCACCTTCGGCGGCACGGTCGGCGGCGACCGGGTGCTGAAGATCCTAGACTGGATCAAGGCCGAGATCGACTATGAGCCGGGATCGTCGGACTCCGAGACCACGGCGGCCCGCACCTTCATCGACCGCGCCGGGGTGTGCCGGGACTTCACCCATATGGGCATCACCCTGTGCCGCGCCTCGGGCATTCCGGCGCGGGCCGTCAGCGCCTTCGCCCATCAACTGAACCCGCCGGACTTCCACGCCGTCTTCGAGGTCTGGCTGTCGAACGGCTGGTGGCTGGTCGATCCGACGGGGCTGGCGCCGGTCGAGGGTCTGGTGCGGATCGCCTGCGGTCGCGACGCCGCCGACATCGCCTTTTTGACCACCCAGGGCTCGTGCCGGCTGGTGCTCCAGTCGGTGACGGCTGAGGCGGTATGAGGGTTCTTGCCCCCAATCCGCTCATCCCCGCGAACGCGGGGATGAGCGGGGAGAAACCGAGGGTTAGTCCGGCGAACCCGCCGCCTGCCATTCCTCGATGAAGAGGTCGCGGCGCAGCACCTTGTTCTGCGGGTCGATCAGCACATGGGCGCCCGCGGGCGCCGCGATGCGGCCGCGGCCGCCGGTCATGGGGACGGTGACCAGGCGTTCGCCGTCGATCTCGATCTCCACCGGCATGGGGAAGGCGGCGCCGTCGCCGGTGACCCATTCCAGCACCAGATCGCCGCCCTCGCGGGTCTGGCGCAGGTCGGGCAGGGCGGCCTGGTACAGATAGCCGCGGAAGAACCAGGTCAGGTCCCGCTCCGTCTCCTCGTTGACGATGGCGAGGAACTCGTCGGTCGTGCCGTAGCGGGTGGTGAACTGGCCGGGGCGGGGGTCGGGCGACCCATAGACCAGCCGCGTCACCGACGAGAAGAACGCCTCGTCGCCGATCAGCATCCGCAGCGAATGGGCGATCAGCGAGCCCTTGTTGTAGATGTCCAGGCCCGGCCCGACATCGCCCTGATAGACCGCGTCCTCGGATTTCAGCGTGCCCGAGACCACCGGGAACCGGTTGATCAGGCCGCGGCGCTGATCCTGTAGCTCGGCCTGCATATAGCGTTCGCCATGCAGCCAGCGCAGGTAGAGCGGCTGCATATAGCTGCCCAGCCCCTCGTGCAGCCACATGTCGTCGGCGTTGCGGTTGGTCATCTGGTTGCCGAACCACTCGTGCGCCAGTTCGTGGTGCAGCAGCCAGTCGTAGCCCTTGCCGTCGAGGCGATAGGCGTTGCCATAGGCGTTGATGGTCTGGTGCTCCATGCCCAGATGCGGGGTTTCGACCACCCCCATCTTTTCGTCGCCGAAGGGGAAGGGGCCGACGGTGCTTTCATAGAAATCCATCATCGGCGCGAACTGGGCGAACAGGGCCGCGACCTTGGCCGGGTCGTCGCTGCGCAGATGCCAGTAGGAGATGGGGATCGCATTGCCGAACCGGCTCTGATAATCGGCGCGCACCTGGTCATACGGCCCGATGTTCAGGGCGATGGCATAGGTGTTGGGGTTGGCCGCGCTCCAGTTCCAGGTGGTCCAGCCGTCGCCGTGGTCGACCGTGCCCAGGAACCGCCCGTTCGACGGCGCCGCCAGATTCGACGGCACGGTGATGTGCAGATCGACCCGCTTCGGCTCGGCCAGCGGATGGTCGATACAGGGCCAGAAGATGTCGCAGCCCTCGGGCTGGACCGCGGTGGCGATCCACGGCGTCCCGTCCGCCGTCGCGCCCCAGACGAAGCCCCCGTTCCACGGCGCCTGGGGCGCCACGCGCGGCGCGCCGGAATAGGCGATGCGGACCGACACGGCAGCCCCGGCGGCCAGCGGCGTGGCCAGCGGGACGGTCATCCGGCCCTCGGGATTGCTCCAGCCGTCCGGCCCCACCTCGCGCCCGTCCACCTGCACCGAGGAGACGGTCAGCAGGGTGTCCAGTTCGACGACCACTGCCGTCAGGGGCGCCACGGCGGTGAAGTCCAGCACGGCGACGGCGTCGATGGTCCTGGTCTCGGGCATCACCTTGATCGACAGGTCCGCCTTGTCGAACTGCATGGCCAGTTGCTCAGCCGTGCGCGGCTGATCGGTCCCCAGGGTGAAGGCGGTCGATTCGCGGACCGGGGTCTGGACCACCGCCGGCTCGATCACGGCAGGGACAACCTCGGGTGGAGTCGGCGCCGTGGCGCAGGCGGCGAGCGCCAGCATCGAAGCGCCCATCGACAGCGCGCGCAGGTTGGTGACGAACACGGACAAGCTCCCCGACTTCTTCGGGGTCAGCCTAGTGGCGGGGGCCGGTCGCGCAACCCGAAAGGTCGCGTTCGGGGTCGCCTCTCATCCCGCGCGAACCCCGGAGAAGGCCGGGGCAGAGCCGGGATGACGGCACGTGTCAGTCTGACTTCCCGGAAGCCGCGAAGCGTCCAGGATGACAAGGTTTAGTGAACCGAGACCGGCTCCAGTTCGTGGGCGACGGCGGCGGCGAAGGCGGTTTCGCGGTCGATCATCACGGCCAGACGCTCGCCGTCCGCGCCGTGCACGGCGTACAGGACGGCTTCGGGGTCGATCGACAGGCGTTTGTCGATGGTCACGGCGGCGTCGGCCATCACATCGGACGCCCGGATCTCGCGCACATAGACCAGGTCCGGCGCGCCCAGTCCCTTGAAGTCTTCCTTGGTCATGATCGTCGGCGTCATCGAGACCGCCTCCTCGTACTGAACTAACGCCCGGAACGGGCTTTGGGGTCCGGTCCCGCAAGCGGCGGCCGGAACGGGCGGCGGTCAGGCCTGGGAAATGGGTATGCGCCGGATGGTCGGCAGATCCGCGGGCCGGCTCATGTCGACATGCAGAAGGCCGTACTCGAGCCGGGCCTCGTCGACATCCAGCCCGTCGGCGAGGACGAAGCTGCGCACGAAGCCGCGCCCGGCGATGCCGCGATGCAGGAAGGCCTGATCGGCGTTGTCGACCGCCGGCTCGCGCTTGCCGGCGATGGTCAGTTGGCGGCCTTCCAGGGTGATCATCAGGTCATCGGGGCCAAAGCCGGCGACGGCCAGGGAGATGCGCACCGACCGTTCGCCGCGCTGTTCGACATTGTAGGGGGGATAGCTGTCCGCCGCGGCGCGGGCGGCCCGGTCGATCAGGGCCCGGGTGTGGTCGAAGCCCAGCAGGAAGGGGCTGTCGAACAATATGGTGCGCGTCGTCATCGTCTCATCACCCCCGAAGCGGGCCCGCAGCCGTCCACGCCCCCCGATATCGGCGGGGCGCCGGTTGTGGTCGTCTAGATGGTGCGCGGGCGCTCGCCGGTCAACGGCGAGGCGACAGCCGCGCGTCGATCGACCAGGCGCCCGGGCCGTGGGTCGCCAGGACCAGTCCCGCCAGCACGCACATCATCGGGCCGAACAGCTCGCGCGTGATGTCGGGGAATATCCCCTGCGACGGCCCGATCAGGGCGACGGCGACGAGGAAATTCACCGCCAGCAACAGCCCGGCCCAGCGGGTCAGGAAACCGGGGATCAGCAGAACGCCGATCAGCATCTGGGCCCAGACCGACGCCGGCGCCGCCAGGGCGGGCACGGGGCAGTTCAGCGCGGTGAGAAAGCCCTGGAACTCGGCCATGCGCGCGGCCGAGGTGATGTTGTCCCACACGCCCCAGATCAGAAAGCCGCCGAGATAGAGCCGCAGCAGCAGGAAGGCGGCGTCCTGACCGCGCTTGAGACCGTCGAGCCCGAGCCAGTCCTTCATCGTCGCCTCCCGAAAAATGATGGCGAAGGCTAGCTTGGCCTTACGGGCCTGAAAAGCCCGGACCCAGCGAGGCGAGGCCTTCTTCCGCAAGGGCCCGGCGCAAGCCTGTGGCGTCCTTCAGTATGGCTTCCAAGGCCAGACGATGGGCGTGCGTCAGGGCCTGGTCGGCCGGAACCTCGACGTCTGGCCGGACTCCAACGCCCTCCCAGTTTGATCCCGTCACCGTGTGGCTGACGATCTGCATCGGAATGAACGCCACGAACCCTCCGCTGAGCGGGCGGAATCCCCCCGGGTTCGCCGCGCCGGAGGTGGTCTGACCGACCAGCACCGCGCGTTGCATGGCTTGCAGATCGTAGGCGAACTCCTCGGCGCCCGAACCGGTTTCTCCGTCAACCAGCACATAGACGGGTCTGTCCGTGAACCCGGGCAGCCGGGGCTCCGCATGGAAGGTCCGGTCAAGGGACGGGTCAAACGCCGTCTCGACGCGGACGGTGGGCGTGCGCTCCGATACGAGGTGGCCGATCACATTGGCCACACCCGCCGGCTCGCCGCCCGGAGTCCCTCGCACGTCGATGATCAGCGCGCCGGTTTCGGCGAGCATGCCCATGGCGGCCGCCAGCTTTTCGACGCCGGGCGGGGTGTCGAGAAACAGGGTGATGCGAAGATATCCAACATTCCCCGGCAGCCACCGGACGTCCGGGATCTCGCTGCCGCGCAGGCGCACCTCTTCGTGGAAGGCGGCGATCTCCTCGGCCGTCGGCGGCGCCTCGGTGAACCCGGCGACGGCCTCCGGGCCGAAGTAACGGACACGGAAATGCCGGTCGTTGACGAGGGGAACGATCTTGCTGTCGATCAGGGCCATCAGCTCCGCGGCGGACCGGGCGCTCCGGAACTCTCCGCGCCGCTCCATGGCCTCGATTTCCATCGCCGCCGCGATGCCGCGTTCGCGAAAGGCGAAGCGTTCTCGCAGAGCCTGGGCGAGAGACCGGATCACCGCCTGATTGTCATCGGCGCTCATCGACACCGCAGCCGGGTCCGGGCGCTGCGACGGCTGGGCGGCGGCGAGGGCCGGACTCAATGAAAGGGCCAGCACGACGCCGCAGATCGATTTCCGGAAATGTCTGATCATGAGTGGGTCCCCGCTACGCTTCCACGCAAGGAGACTTCGGGTGATCCCATTGGATGCACCCGCGGAAAAATTTCATGCGGATTGCGCGGATAACCCCCGAAATGGACGAAGGCCCCGCGGTGTCCCGCGGGGCCTTCGATGGTGGAGCTTAGCGGAGTCGAACCGCTGACCTCTTGCATGCCATGCAAGCGCTCTACCAGCTGAGCTAAAGCCCCGAACCTTTCGGGTCGGATCGCGTGGGGGCCGGGAGGCCCTGCTGCGAGGCGGCGGAACCTATGTCAGGGCCTGATCGCGATCAACCCCGTCTCCGCCATTTATTTTCGCATCTTTTGGGCCGCGATCGTCGGCCCTTCGGGACCTCCCCACCAGTTTATCCTCGGGCCGACCGGAGGTCGGACCCGGGGGCGGCCTGGAGGCGAGACCCTACCGCGCCTCAAGTAGCGCGAAGCGCGGTAGGCCGCCAAAAATGCTTATTCGTCGTCCTTGGGCGTGATGATTTCATCCTCGAAGGCGTCGTCGTCCTCGTCCTCGATGAAGGGGACGGAATCGTCGTCGTCGTCGGCCAGAACGTCGTCGTCCTCGACCGCCTCGCCCATGCCGGGCTCTTCGGTGGGGTCGACGGGGGTCTCGTCGTCGTCGTCCGGGGTCAGGATGGGCTCGTGGCCTTCCTCGTCGATCTCGGGCGTAGCGACCGCTTCTTCTTCCTCGTCCTCGTCGCCGTCGGCCTTCTTGTCCTTGACCTGATCCTCATCGGCGTCGTCGGCGGGATAGCCGGCCGGGCGGCCGCGGCGGTTGCGCAGCTTCAGCGCCTCCTCCGGATCGAATTCGGTCGCGCATTTGGGGCAGTGGGCCGGACGGCGGCCCAGGTCGTAGAATTTGGCCTGGCAGTTCGGGCAGAGCTGCTTCTGGCCCAGTTCGGGTTTGGCCACGGTGGAAAGACCTTTGGCGGGAGTGGGAAATGGGGCGGCTCCCTTGCCACCCCCGGGGCTCGCTGTCAAAAGCCATCTCCGCGCGGCGACCCCGACCTCTGGGCCCGTAGAGCCCTTCCGGAGACCGCCGGGTGTCGATCCCCCGCCTTCTGACCGCCCGCCGCAGCCCCGCGCTGAGCGGCGTCGCGCGCGCGCCGGGCGACAAGTCGATCTCGCACCGCGCCCTGATCCTGGGCGCGATGGCGACCGGGGTGACGGAGATCGAGGGCCTGCTGGAAGGCGACGACATCCTGGCCACGGCGCGGGCGGTCGAGGCCTTCGGGGCTGTGGTCGAACGGCTGGGCGAGGGCCGTTGGCGGGTCACCGGGCAGGGCGGGTTCAAACAGCCGGCCGGCGTCATCGACTGCGGCAACGCCGGGACCGGGGTGCGGCTGCTGATGGGGGCGGCGGCGGGGTATCCGATCACGACGACCTTCGACGGCGACGCGAGCTTGCGGAAGCGGCCGATGAAGCGGGTCGCGGGTCCCCTGGCCGAGATGGGCGCGCGGTTCGACTGGCGGGAGGCCGAGGACCGGCTGCCGGTCGCCGCCATGGGCGGCGCCCTGACCGCCATCGACTATCGCCAGACTGTCGCCTCGGCCCAGATCAAGTCCGCCATCCTTCTGGCCGGGCTGAACGCCGACGGCGTCACCACGGTGACAGAGTTCGAGCCCAGCCGCGACCACACCGAACGCATGCTGCGCGCCTTCGGCGTAGAGGTCGGCGTCTTCCCGCTCGCCGCAGGCTGGCGTGTCGGCATCCGGGGCGGCCAGAGCCTGACCGGAACCGCCGTAGCCGTGCCCGGAGACCCCTCCTCGGCCGCCTTCCCGCTGGCGGCGGGGCTGATCGTCCCGGGGTCGCAGGTGACGGTCGAGGGCGTGATGCTGAACCCGCTGCGCACCGGCCTGTTCGAGACCTGGATCGAGATGGGGGCGGATCTGACCGTTGCGAACCGCCGCATGGCCGGGGGCGAGGAGGTCGGCGACGTCACGGCCCGCCATTCGGCCTTGAAGGGCGTGGTCGTACCGCCGGAGCGGGCCGCCTCGATGATCGACGAATATCCGATCCTCGCCGCCACCGCCGCCTTCGCCAAGGGGGCGACGGTGATGCGCGGCATCGGCGAGATGCGGGTCAAGGAAAGCGACCGCGTCGCCCTGGTGGCCGCGGGGCTGAAGGCCTGCGGCGTCCGGGTCGAGGAGGAGCTGGAGGGCTTCACCGTCTTCGGCGGTCCGGTGAAGGGCGGGGCGTCCGTGACCACCCACGGCGACCACCGCATCGCCATGAGCCATCTGGTGCTGGGCCTGGCGGCCGATCAGGCCGTGAGCGTGGACGAGCCGGGGATGATCGCGACGAGCTTTCCGGGGTTCGTTGAGCTGATGCGGGGGCTGGGGGCGGAGATCGCATGACCGAGGCAAGGCCGATCATTCAGCAGACCGCTCAGTTCGTCGCATGGCGCGAGGGCCTGCGCGATCGCCGGGCGGCCCTCGCGATCGACCGTCGGATTGATCGGCTGGGGCGCGGGCTGACCGGGGACGCCAAGCCGGTGGGCCAAGGCGTCAGCGAACTGAGGGTCCACTTGGGGCCCGGCTACCGTCTCTACTTCACTCGCCGTGGCGCGAGGACTATCATTCTTCTGTGCGGAGGCGACAAGAGCAGCCAGACGCGCGACATTGTCCTAGCGCGAGAGCTTGCAGAGTTGGAACCATGAGCAGCAGCATGAAGCTGGACCTTAGCCCCTTTGATCCGACGCACTATCTCACCGACGACGAGTCGATCGGCTACTATTTCGACGACGCCTGGCAGTCGGAGTCGCAGATCGAGATCGCCGACGCCTTGGCCGTGATCGCCAAGGCCAAGGGACCGGCCGCCCAGTCCGCGATGGACGCCGCAGGCCTGCCCGCCGATTTTCGCGACCGCGACGTCGATTGGGACAATCCTCCAACCTGGGAGGTCATCCTCGCCGCGATCAAGGCGCTGGGGCTTAAGCTCGAGGGCTCTGTCGCCAAGCCCGCCGCTTGACGGCCCTGTTCATCGCCGTGGACGGACCTGGCATGATAGCCACGAGCGTCCCCGCCTTTGTGAATGATGATCGGGCGGGGGCGGGGATCGCCAGATGAAGCCGCTGTTCCCGAACCTGCTTAGGCCGCCCTACCGTCCCCTGTTCCATGCGACGTTTGCCGTCTGGATGGCGCTCCTCGCCTTCATCGGAGCCCGCATCTGGCTGCGAAGTCTGGCGGACGGCGCGCTGGACGTCCGCGGTCCGGCGCTGGTTCGGGCGGAGCAGCCGGACTTGTATTGGCTCGGCATGGCGGGCGCGGCGGCGACGATCGCCTTTGTGGCGCTCATGGCATTGTTCGCAGTTCGCGCTTTCGTGCTGAATCTGATGCGCGGGAGGAGGGCATGAGCGCCCTCATCATCGCCGTCGACGGACCCGCCGCCTCGGGCAAGGGGACCATCGCCGCCCGGCTGGCGCGGGCCTATGAATTGCCGTTCCTGGATACGGGCCTGCTGTACCGGGCCGTGGGCCTGGGCGTGCTGGACGCGGGCGGGTCGCTGGACGACGCCGGGGCGGCCGAGGCGGTGGCGCGGGCCCTGAAGGCCGGGGACCTCACCGACACCGACCGGCTGACCAGCGGCGAGGCGGGCGAGGCGGCCAGCCGGGTCGCCGGCTATCCCGGCGTGCGCGCGGCCCTGCTCGATTTCCAGCGGGCCTTCGCGGCCCAGCCCGGCGGGGCGGTGCTGGACGGGCGCGACATCGGCACCGTCATCGCCCCCGACGCCCCGGCCAAGCTGTTCGTCACCGCCACGCCCGAGGTGCGGGCCCTGCGCCGCTGGAAGCAGCTGACCGGGCGCGGCGACGCCATCGCCTATGAAGACATGCTGGCCGACATCGTGCGCCGCGACGAGCGCGATGCGGGCCGGGGCGCGGCCCCCATGGTGCAGGCGCAAGACGCCGTCTTGCTGGACACGACCGATATGGATATAGAGGCCGCCTTCGATGCGGCCCGCCGTATCGTCGAGGCGGCGCGCAGCCGGCACGGTCTCCAGGGACCCTGACGGCAAATCCAACGCTCCCACCCTCGGCTTCCGCGGGCGTCCTGGCTCTTCCTGGCCTCGCATCCCGACGGCCTGATCTCACGCTTCACTCACCTCGCGCGGGGCCATCCGGTCGCGCGCCACAACCGTTAGAAACCCAAGCCCCATATGACTGACACCAGCTTCTCCCCCTCGCGTGACGATTTCGCCGCGCTGCTCGACGAAACCCTTCAGGGCCGCGACCTCGGCGAAGGCCAGGTCGTCCACGGCCGCGTCGTCGGCATGGAAAAGGACATCCTGATCATCGACGTCGGTCTGAAGACCGAAGGCCGTATCCCGGCCCGCGAGTTCGGCATCGGCGAAGGCGCCGTGATCCCGAAGATCGGCGACAATGTCGAAGTCTACCTCGAGCGCGTCGAGAACGCCCTGGGTGAAGCCGTCATCAGCCGCGACAAGGCGCGCCGCGAAGAGGCCTGGACCCGTCTGGAAGTCGTGTTCGCCGAAGGCCAGCCGGTCAACGGCGCCATCGTCGGCCGCGTCAAGGGCGGCTTCACCGTCGATCTGGGCGGCGCCTCGGCCTTCCTGCCGGGCTCGCAGGTCGATATCCGCCCCGTGCGCGACGTCGGCCCGCTGATGGGCAAGGAACAGCCCTTCGCCATCCTGAAAATGGACCGTCCGCGCGGCAATATCGTCGTCTCGCGTCGCGCCATCCTGGAAGAGGCCCGCGCCGAACAGCGCACCGAACTGGTCGGCCAGCTGCTGGAAGGCGAGGTCCGCGAAGGCGTGGTCAAGAACATCACCGACTACGGCGCGTTCGTGGACCTGGGCGGCATCGACGGCCTGCTGCACGTCACCGACATGTCGTGGAAGCGCGTCTCGCACCCGTCGCAGGTCCTCGCCGTCGGCGACACCGTCAAGGTCCAGATCGTCAAGATCAACCCGGACACCCAGCGCATCAGCCTCGGCATGAAGCAGCTGCAGACCGATCCGTGGGACGGCGTGGAAGCCAAATACCCGGTCGGCGCCAAGATGACCGGCCGCATCACCAACATCACCGACTACGGCGCGTTCGTTGAGCTGGAAGCCGGTGTCGAAGGCCTGGTGCACGTCTCGGAAATGAGCTGGACCAAGAAGAACGTCCACCCCGGCAAGATCGTCTCGACCAGCCAAGAGGTCGATGTGGTCGTGCTGGATGTCGACGCCTCCAAGCGCCGCATCTCGCTGGGCCTCAAGCAGGCCCAGGACAATCCGTGGGACGCCTTCGTCGCCGCCAACCCGATCGGTTCGACGGTCGAGGGCGAGGTCAAGAACGCCACCGAGTTCG
>CALSBO010000017.1:0-45877 GCA_943373195.1 Brevundimonas vancanneytii | reverse complement strand
CCTTCCTCTCCTTCTATTCCTCCGCCTCCGCCGCCGCCGCCGGCGCCGCTTGCCGACTCACGCCGCCCGGCGCGATGCTCGCCGCATGGCCGAATCGCCCGCCAATCCCGTCCGCCTCAGAAGCCGCGCCGCCACCGAGACCTCGATCGTCGAGGCCGGCGAGCGCATCCTGCTGCGTGACGGCTTTCCGGGCCTCAATGTCCAGACCCTGGCCGCCGAGGCCGGTTGCGACCGCAAGCTGGTCTATCGCTATTTCGACGGCGCCGACGGCGTGGTCGCCCGCATCGCCGCCCGCGCCCATGCCGAACTGGTGCGCACGCTCGACGCCACCCCCCCGGCCGGCTCGGAATCCCTGCGCGCCTTCGCCCGCGAGAGCCTGTCGGCCTGGCTCGGCGCGCTTCGGGCCAGTCCATTGACCCTGCGCCTCATGGCCTGGGCCCTGGTCGAGGCCTCGCCCCTGCTGAACCGCATCGAGACCGAACGGTCGGCGGTGCTCCAAGCCTGGATGCGCGAGCGCCGTCCGCGGCTGCGCCTGCCCCCGGCCGGCGACCCCGTCGCCCTCAACGCCGTCCTGCTGGCGGCCGTCCAGCACCTGGCTCTCAGCGGCGGCGCCCGCCCCGGCGTCGGCGGCGTGGCCCTGGACGAGGCCGGCTGGACCCGGATCGAAGGCGCGCTGGACGCCCTGCTCCTCGCCTTCCCGGAGTAGACCGCGCCCGGCGGAGCGGACCGCCCCCTCAGGCGTTGCCGTATCCATGAACCGCCCCTTCGCCCTCGACCTGTCCCGCGAATACGGCGCCGTCCGCGATCTGGGCCGCGCCTTCGGCGGCGCCCTGCTGTTCAGTCTGCCCCTGCTGATGACTATGGAGATGTGGTGGTTCGGCTTCGTCATGGAGCCGAACCGGCTGGCGGCCTTTCTGCTCGCCGCCCTGCCCCTGCTGCTGGGACTGGCCTGGTACGCCGGCTTCGCGCCGAAGCACCGGGGTCTCGGCCGCGCGTTTCTGGACACGTTCGAGGCGCTGGCGGTCGGCTTCATCACCGCGGGCCTGGTCCTGACCCTGCTGGGCGTGTTCGAGGCGGACGCCCCGGCGCGCCAGATCGTCGGCCAGCTGACCCTGCAGGCCGTCGCCGGCGCCATGGGCGCCCTGCTGGCCGGCCGTCAGCTCAGCGAGGAGGGCCGGCAGTCCATCGGCGAGGAGGCCCGGGCCACCTATCCCGGCGAACTGTTCCTGATGGTCGCCGGCGCCCTGTTCCTGACCCTCAACATGGCCCCGACCGAGGAGATGGTGCTGATCGCCTACCGCATGGGCCCAAGCCAGATCGTCGCCCTGATGGCCGTCTCGATCGGGCTCATGCACCTGGTCGTCTATCTGGTCGGCTTCGCGGGACAGGAGGACCATGACCGGCCCTTCGCGGCCTTCGTCCACTTCACCCTGACCGGCTACGCCCTGGTCCTGCTGACCAGCCTGTGCGTGCTGTGGGTGTTCGGCCGCACCGACGGGCACGGCACCGGCCAGATCGTCCAGGCGGCGGTCGTGCTGGGCTTCCCCGGCGCGCTCGGCGCCGCCGCCGCCCGGTTGCTCGTCTGATGGCCCCGCGCAAGCCCGTCCCGGCGCCCGCCCCGGCCCTGCTGGAATGGATCATGGCCGGTCTCGGCCTGGTGATCGTGCTGGCGGCCCTCGGCGTCATCCTCATGGGCGCGATCGGTCCGCGCGAACCCGCCCGGCTCGAGGCCCGGCTGGTCCAGGTGCGCGGCGAGCCCGGCGCCTTTCTGGCCGAGGTCGAGGTGCGCAACCACGGCGACCGGACCGCCGCCGCCGTCGAGGTCGAGGGCCGGTCGGGCGATCAGACCGCCGCGGCGACCCTCAACTACGTCCCCGCCCGCGGCCACGCCCGCCTCGTCCTCAGCTTCGAGGCCGACCCCCGCGCGGATCTGGACCTGTCCGTCCCCGGCTGGTCCGAGCCTTGACCCGCGCGGCCCGCGGGCGCAGGTTCCGCCCGTTCTCCGGGGGGTCGCGCTCGAGCGGCTGAGATTGGCGTGATCGCCTGACCCGTCGAACCTGATCCGGGTCATGCCGGCGAAGGGATGGGAATCGCGGTCTCGCCACAGGACCGCCATCGCTCCGTCGGCGGACCTCCACACCGAGGCCGCCATGAACATCGCCGTCACCCCGCCGACTCTCCCGGAAGAGCCCAACATCGAGCTGGCTCTGAAAGACGCCCGCGAGCAGGTGATGAAGGAGACCGGGACCATCCCGACCGGCGAGCGCGCCGGGTCGCGCAAGGTCTATGTCGCCGGCGAACTCCATCCCGACATCCGCGTCCCCTTCCGCGAGGTCGCCGTCCACCCCAGCGCCAATGAGCCGCCGGTGACCATCTATGACTCCTCCGGCCCCTACACCGACCCGACCGTGACCATCGACATCAAGCGGGGCCTGCCGCTGGTCAAATCCAGCTGGCAGCTCGACCGCGGCGACATCGCCCCCGTCCTGAACCCGCGCGAGGTCAAGCCCGAGGACAATGGGCATGCGAGCGGCCGCCACCTCGCCCCCCGCTTCGACACCAGCCGCCACCGCGTCTTCAAGGGCGTCGAGGGCCGCCCCGTCACCCAATACGAATACGCCCAGGCCGGCATCATCACCCCCGAGATGGAATACGTCGCCATCCGGGAAAACCTGCGCAGGGAAGAAGCGAGGGGCGAGGGGCGAGGGGCGAGGGACGGCTCGACCATCACGCTCAGTGACGGCTCCGTCATCGATGCGTCCTCTTACTCGACCCTCGACCCTCGCCCCTCGCCCCTCCGGGACGGCGAAAGCTTCGGGGCGAGCATCCCCGACTATGTCACCCCCGAGTTCGTGCGTCAGGAGATCGCCCGCGGCCGCGCCATCATCCCGCACAACATCAACCACCCCGAGGTCGAGCCGATGATCATCGGCCGCAACTTCCTGGTGAAGATCAACGCCAACATCGGCAACTCGGCCGTCCTGTCCTCGGTCGACGACGAGGTCGACAAACTGGTCTGGGCCACCCGCTGGGGCGCCGACAACGTCATGGACCTGTCGACCGGCCGCAACATTCACAACATCCGCGACTGGATCATCCGCAACAGCTCGGTCCCCATCGGCACCGTGCCGATCTATCAGGCCCTCGAGAAGGTCAACGGCGCCGCCGAGGACCTGACGTGGGAGGTCTATCGCGACACCCTGATCGAACAGGCCGAACAGGGCGTCGACTATTTCACCATCCACGCCGGCGTCCGCCTGCCCTTCGTGCCCCTCACCGCCAACCGCGTCACCGGCATCGTCAGCCGCGGCGGCTCCATCATGGCCAAATGGTGCCTGTCGCATCACCGCGAGTCCTTCCTCTACGAGCATTTCGAGGACATCTGCGACATCATGCGGGCCTACGACGTGTCGTTCAGCCTCGGCGACGGCCTGCGCCCCGGCTCCATCGCCGACGCCAATGACGAGGCCCAGTTCGCCGAGCTGCGCACCCTGGGCGAACTGACCAAGATCGCCTGGGCCAAGGGCTGCCAGGTCATGATCGAGGGCCCCGGCCATGTGCCGATGCACAAGATCAAGGCCAATATGGATGAGCAGCTGAAACACTGCCACGAGGCGCCCTTCTATACGCTCGGACCCCTGACCACCGACATCGCCCCCGGCTACGACCACATCACCAGCGCCATCGGCGCGGCCATGATCGGCTGGTTCGGCACAGCCATGCTCTGCTACGTCACGCCGAAAGAGCATCTCGGCCTGCCCGACCGTCAGGACGTCAAGGACGGCGTCATCACCTACAAGATCGCCGCCCACGCCGCCGACCTGGCCAAGGGCCATCCGGCCGCGAGACTGCACGACGACGCCCTCAGCCGCGCCCGGTTCGAGTTCCGCTGGGAAGACCAGTTCAACCTCGGCCTCGACCCCGAGACGGCCCGCAAATACCACGACGCCACCCTGCCGAAAGAGGCCCACAAGACCGCCCATTTCTGCAGCATGTGCGGCCCGAAATTCTGCTCGATGAAGATCAGCCAGGACATCCGCCGGGACGCGCAGGCGCAGAATGATGCGGGGGGTTCGCTGGCCGAGGCGGAGGCCGGGATGGCGGAGATGAGCGCGAAATTCAGGGCCGGTGGCGGGGTGGTTGAGGTGAAGGTTTAGGTCCAGTGAACCCGTAAGTTGTGTCGCTAGCCTGTTACGCCCATTGTTACGTCGGCTTTGACGCGGGGGTGCCGGTGAAAATCGAGGTGGTATCTCAAGGCGGGGCGAACGCGCTGTCGGTCGCCGCGGCGCTTAAACCCCACGCGTTGACCGGGCTCTATGATCGACTGGATGTCGCAGTTGCTTATGCGACAGATCCCGGATTGCGGGCGCTAGGCTTAATCCTCGAGGGCTGGCCTCCGGAATCGCGGTGGGTTGTTGGGTTGGACGACGCTATTACCCAACCAGCCGCAATTAACCGGCTCCAAGCTTTACCCGGTGCCGATGTTCGCATCGCCAAGCTAACTCCGGTCCGTAGGTTTCATCCGAAGCTCTATCATCTTTGGTCGTCCGCCAACCGCGCCCATTCCCTGCTGTTGGTGGGCTCAGCCAACATGACTGAACGCGGGTTGCACAAGAACGCCGAAATTGGTGTGCTGCTAGAAGCCGAAAGCGAGGTGGAAACGCTGCAGGCGCACGCGGCCTTCACCGAGCTGTGGAATCTGGGCCGGGCCCCAACAGCGGCTGAGATCGAAGCTTATAAAGAACTGTATGATGTGGCCGCTGCTGCCCGGAAGACCGTTGCGGACAGGGGCGCAGCGCCGCCACCTTCTCGGCCCAACGCCGCAGTGGCACCAGAAATTCCATCTGGCCGTACCTCCGAAAACGTCATTGCCATGGCTGTGATGAGGATTGCTGCTGAGAACCCCAATGGCATTTGCTCATACGACGAGGGTCGTCGAAGAATTCCGCTGATGATTGCATTGACCTCCCAAGACCTGGCCGCTTCACCAAGCCAAGGCGTGCCACTGTGGATTCAGCGGCTCCGCAATATCAAGTCAAACTCGGACGGGGGCGACGGAAGCACCAATTTCATCAAGAATGGGCTTTTGGTGCACGTCCCGAGGACCGGATATCAAATCACGGAACAAGGAAGGGGCCTGCTTCGAGCAACCGGCTAGGCTCATTCCGCCGCGATATTTTCTGGATTGAAGCGGTCAACTTCGTTTCCCCAGCAATCCCAACCAGGCCGACTAGTTCTCGCAAACATTTCTAGCTTGTCAGCCTGAGGATACATTTTTTCGATGTATTCTTGGATTTCATCAGGCTTCTGAGAGTGCTCTCGACGTGGGGCAAGGATGACGTTGGGAACAGCCTCGTTGAAGAGTTTCAGAGGCCGGCCCTTCGCAACCTTGCTTGCCGCGATGACGTACTCGGCAGTGGGCTTGATGATTGAAGGCCGGACTCCTTGAGCGCCAATCGGCTTCCCGTCCTTGCGCGACTTGACCCAAACGAAGGCAATGCCTCGGAAATGAAGCTCCCAGTGCTTGACGCATTCCATGGCGGCGTCGAGTCTTGGGGAGGTAGCCCACAGGAACAGCACGCCATTCTTGGTCAGCAGATCATGCATCGGAAGCGTTGAAATCGCCTCGTCAGCCGCCGTCGGATAGAACTTGGCCGCAGCGGCCCATTTGTCCTGCTGTCCATAATATGACCAAGGCGGATCAGCGAGAACCACGTCGTAGCTCCGCTGCGGCAAGTCCCGCCACTCAGTCATGATTTGATCTCCATCCAGCACTGCGAAAGAATCCCACGATTCGGCGACGTAGCGCTGACTGCAAAAGAAAAAGGCGCTGGGCCGAAACCCAGCGCCTTCGAAGTCCCACAACCTTGCGTCAGAACAAGCCGACTTGAGTTTCCGCAGCCGGGACCGAATGCCGCTTGCCCGTGTTGATCTCCGAAATCCGGCCTTGGTTTAAGCCGTAGTCGGCAGCGATATGGTGCTGATACTCGCCCCCTCGGAGCCGGGCCTTGATGTCGGCGATGTCCCGCGCCGTCAGGTGTTTTGCGGTGGCCATAGGTTGGCGTCTCCACGAAAGTTCTAGCCGAAATGGCGACTTCGTGAGATGTCTCTCCCGAAGTCGCCGTCGAGGTGGCTCACCATGGGTCGTCGCTATTTCTCTTTGCCGGGGATCAGCGACGACCCTTTTCGTTACGGCTGTCTCAGCGGGTAAGCGGGCGCCGGACAGCTAAATCTCTCCTCATGCCGACCTCCATCATATGTCGCTCGCAAGGGCGAGAATGACGTTTGCCACCCGCTGGGCTTCTGCCTTGGTCAGGTCAAACGGAATGCCTTGGACATGGATGATCAAGTCCTGCCGGATCTGTATCGGCACGATGTTGGCGGACGGAGGAGGTGCCGAGACCGGAACATTCTGCGCAGCGGGAGAGGGCCGAACCGCGTGCCCCGCCGCTTTTACACCTTCCTTCGGCAAGCTGCTTACTCGCCGTTGGCTCCCCGTGGGCTTGAAGGCCATCGGATTGTCTACGTAGGCTTGGAAATCCTCCAACGCCTTGCCGAGCCGGCTTTGGTAGGTCCGCAAGCTATCCGGTGTGTAGTTCTTGCCCTTCAGATTGCCGAACCGGCTCATTACCTGTTCGATATCGAGGACGGTAACGTCCGCCGCTTCCTCCTCGGATAGAATATCAAGGATATTGTTTACGGCCGCCTTTCGCGCCTGAACGGTTGCGAGCGGCATCAGCCCTTTGCTCCCGACCCAGTCGAGGAAAGCTTTCAGGTCTTCGCGGCTTCGGTTCGTGCTCATGCAGTACCCCTCTCTATGGCCTAGATAGGGCGTGCAGCGGGCGTCCGTCAAGATAGACGGCAGAATATTCTATTGGACATACGGACAGTCATCAAAAACTCTGTTGATGCTCTGAAATTCCGTTGAGATTCTGGCGAGTTGGAGTCACCCCTCCCCCGCCATCCCCCTCAACGCCTCCTCGAACACCCCCGCCGGCTGCCCGCCCGAGATCAGCCACTTCCGCTCCACCACCACCGCGGGCACGGCGTTGATCCCGCGCGAGACCCACAACGCCGATCCCTTCTCCCATTGGGAGAAGGTGCCCCGGAGGGGCGGATGTGGGTCGGCTGATCCCGTCGGCGTAAGCCGTCGCACAGGCGAAGACACGGCCTAAGCCGATGGCCGACCGCAGCCCCACACCCTTTGGCTGCTACGCGCCGCCCTTCGGGTCGCCTTGCCGATCGCTTCGCTCCCGGAGGCTCAAGCCCTCTCCCGCCGGGAGAGGGACGCGTGAAGCGGCGTCTGCTACGCTCGCCGGATGTTCAGCGTCCTCGCCCATCGCGATGACGTCATGGCGGCCCTCCGCGACGCCGCCTGGATCGCCAAGCACGGCACCCGCGAGGAACAGTCCGGCCGCTTCCTCCCGCCTCCGGGCTGGAAGGGCCGCGTGGTCACCGCGACTGATGACGGGCTGTCGATGCCGAAGCCCGGCAAGGCGGCCTGACCCACCGTCTCCTCCCCGTCCGGAGGATGGGGAGGGGGACCACGAAGTGGTGGAGGGGCAGGGCGGCGCGGCCCCCCTCCGTCACGGCGCGAAGATGCGCCGCGCCACCTCCCCATCGGAGATGGGGAGGAGACGGTTCATTCAGCCGCCATCCCCCTCAACGCCTCCTCGAACACCGCCGCCGGCTGCCCGCCCGAGATCAGCCACTTCCCCTCCACCACCACGGCGGGCACCCCGTTGATCCCGCGCGAGACCCACAGCGCCTCCGCCGCCCGCACCTCGGCGGCATACAGGTCGTCGGCCAGCACCTCGACCGCCTTGCGTCCCGGACCTGATCCGGGATCCAGCCCCGCCGCCGCCGCCGCATCGGCCAGCACCCCGGCGTCCGTCATCGTCCGGCCCTCGGTGAAATGGGCCGTGAACAGCGCCGCCTTCAGCGCCCTCTGTTCGGCCAGCCCGACCGTCCCCGCCCAATGCAGCAGCCGATGGGCGTCGAAGGTGTTCCAGATGCGGCTGTCCGGCCCCATCCGCATCCGGAACCCCCGCCAGGCGTCCTCGGCCCTTTCGGTGATCATGGCCCGGTTGGCCGCCGACTGTTCGGGGGTCGAGCCGTATTTGCGGCCGATATGCTCGACGATGTTCTCGCCCTCGGGCGGCATCCGCGGGTTCAGCTCGAACGGCTGGAAACGCACCTCCGCCTCGATCCCCTCGCCCTTCAGCGCCTCAAGGGCTGTCTGAAGCCCGCCCAGCCCCACGACGCACCAGGGGCAGACGATGTCGGAGACGAAGTCGATGTGCAGGGTGCTGGGCATGGGGGTCTCAGGGATGAGGGCCAAAGAAATATGGGCGCACGATCGGCCTGCGCCACCCGTCTCCTCCCTGTCGCGAAGCGATGGGGAGGGGGACCACGCGAAGCGTGGTGGAGGGGCGCCGCGCCCCCGTCTCTACCCCTCCGTCACGGCGCGAAGCCGCGCCGCGCCACCTCCCCATTCGCTACGCGAACAGGGAGGAGACAGCCGCTCCGACCGACCCCCCCCCCGCCTTGCCCGCATACCCGTGATCGCCTACCCATTGAGCACCATCCCGCGGAGGATCCGATGTTCAAACGCGTTCTGGCTATCGCAGCCCTCGCCCTGGCGCTCGCGGCCTGTGTGCCGGCCGGCGGCATTCCCGGGGCCGGCTTCCTCGGCACCTTCGGCCAGCCGACCGACGATCATCCCTCGCAGGTCAACGCCGTCATCACCCCGGTCGAGGCCGGCGCCGGCGCGGGCCAGGGCGGCAGTTGCACGGCCGCCCCGACCGGCGTCTGCGGCGGCTGCACCGCCGCCTGCCCCGTCGGACAACCGGCCCGGTGCGCCTCCGGCGTGACCCGCTACGCCGCGCCCGGCTCCGGCGCCGCCTCGGTCTGCACCCGCGAGGCCGTCTGCGCCTGCGGCTAGGCCGGGGTCTCAAAACACGCCCTTCCCGCCCCGTATAATCTCGTCCCTTCCGCACCCCGGAACTGCCTTGTCGCGCCCCTTGCGCCGCCCTCCCCGCTCCCCAGCTATCAGGTGAGGCGCGGAGGGTCCCAACCCCCGCCGCGCCTGGGTCTTTCTCAGTCCTGATCCCCCCGACGCGCCGCCGCGACAGGCCGTCGTCCCCCCGCGAAGACGCGCGCCCGTCCGCCGGCGTTTTTTCCCGAACCGCCGTGCCCTTTCGCCCTTGCGCGGCGGCGTCTGTCGGGGCCAGCTTCGGCGCCATGACCTTCCCCGGCTTCGCCCCCGCCGACCTGGCCTTCCTGTCCGGCCTGGCCGTGCACAACGACCGCGACTGGTTCACGGCCAATCGCGCCGTCTACGACGAGCGGCTCAAGCCCGGTCTGGCCGATCTGATCGCGGCGACCTCCAGCGCCTGCGCCGCGCGCGGCCTGCCGCTGGGCGGGGATCCGAAAAAGGCCCAGTTCCGCCTCCACCGCGACATCCGCTTCTCGAAGAACAAACAGCCGTACAAGACCCACCTCTCGGCCGTCCTGACCCGCGACGGGGCCAGGATGTCGCCCGGCATGGCCTATATCCATATCGAGCCCGAGGGCGGCTCGCGCGTCACCGCCGACACCTTCGACTATGACTCGATCGACCCGCTGGACCCGTCGACCCACCCGGCCGCCCGCCTGTCCGCCCCCGAGCCCACGGCGCCCGCCGCCGCCATTCCGGATATCGAGGACGCCCACGGCCGCGGCGCCTATGTCTCCGCCGGCTTCTTCCTCTACGACCGCAAGAACAGCGAGAAGGTGCGCCGCGCTATCGTCGCCGAGCCCGAGGACTGGCTGGCCGTCGAGGCGCATCTGGCGTCGCGCGGCCTGCGCCTCGCCCCGGGCATGGCCGTCAAGCGGATGCCCAAGGGCTATGACGACCACGCGGGCACGGCGCTGGAGTCCGCGCTGAAACGGCTGCAATGGTACGCCCGCCGCCCCCTGACCGGGGCCGAGGTCTCCAGCCCGCGGCTGCCAGAGACGCTGGTCGGCTTCGTCGACGACATGAAACCCCTGCTCGATTTCGGCTGGAAGGCGCTGGACCGGCTATGACCCTGAACCGCAGACTGCTGCTCGCCGCCGCCGCCGCCCTCGCGGGTGGTCCGGCCCGCGCGTATCAAACGGACCCGCTGGCCGCCCTGACCGACCCGGCCAAGCCCGACGGCGTGCTCGGCCTCGCCGTCATCGCCCGCGGCCCCGGCGGCGAAACGACGCTCCGCGCCGCCCACGGCCTCGGCCTCGCCGGCGGCGCGACCCGGCCCTTTACCCTCGACACGCCGATGCGGGTCGCCTCCATCTCCAAGCTCGTCGCCATGACCGGGCTGATGACCCTGGTCGAGGCGGGCCGGCTCTCGCTCGACGCCGACGCCTCGGACCTGGCCGGCTTCGACCTGCGACACCCGGCTCATCCGGGCGTCCGCGTCACCCCCGCCATGCTGGCCTCGCACACGGGCGGCCTGCGCAACGGCGTCAGCTATCCGGTCCCGCTGGGCCGCGACCTGGCCGAGGCCTTCACCCCCGGCGGCCGCCATTTCGACGACGGCGCCTGGTTCGCCCCGGCCTCCGAACCGCCCGGCTTCTTCGCCTATTCCGACGCCAATTTCGCCGTCCTGGCCCAGATCGTGGAACGGGTCTCGGGCGAGCGGTTCGACCGCTTCATGACCCGCACGGTGCTGGCGCCGCTGGGCCTCGACGCCGGCTACAACTGGAGCGGGGTCAGCGACGCGGCTCGCGCCCGCGCCTCCGCCTGCTGCCGCCTCGAGAACGGCGTCTGGACGCCCCAGGTCGACGCCGAGGTCGCCCCGGCCCCGGCCGTCCGCATCCTGGCCGCCGAGGACCAGCCCGGCCTGACCGCCGACGACTACCGCATCGGCCAGAACGGCTTCGTCTTCTCTCCACAAGGAGGGTTGCGCGCGAGCGTCCGCGACCTCGACCGGCTGGCCCGCTTCTACGCCGGCCACGCCCCGGACCCGGACCTCGTCTCGCGCGAGACCCTGCGCCGGATGGAGACGCCGCGATGGCGCGATGACGGCGCGAACGGCCACACCGACCGCGGCATGGCCCGAGCCTGGGGTCTGTCGATCCACGTCCCGACCGGCCGCGCGGGCGACGCCTTCTTCGGTCCGGGCTCGGAGGATTGGCGCGGCCATTTCGGCATCGCCTACGGCCTGCAGTCCGGCCTGTTCTGGAACACCCGCGACGGCCGCACGATCAGCTACATCATCTCCGGTACGCCCCGCGACGCCGAGGGCCTGTCCGGCGCCCGCTCAGCCGCCTCGCCATGGGAGGAGGCGATCATCCAGACAGCCTTCGGCTAGGCGCGTTCCACGCACATGGCGACGCCCATGCCGCCGCCGATGCACAGGGTTGCCAGCCCCTTCCTGGCGTCCCGCCGCTTCATCTCATGGAGCAGGGTGGTCAGGATGCGGGCGCCCGAGGCGCCGATCGGATGGCCGATGGCGATGGCCCCGCCGTTGACATTGACCTTGTCCGGATCGAGCCCCAGCTCGCGCAGCACGCACAGGCTCTGGGCCGCGAAGGCCTCGTTGGATTCGATCAGATCGACATCGGCCACGGTCCAGCCCGCCTTCTCCAGCGCCTTCCTCGAGGCCGGGATCGGGCCGGCGCCCATGACCGCCGGATCGACCCCCGCCGTCGCCGACGAGACGATCCGCGCCAGCGGCTCCAGCCCCCGCGCCTTCGCATCCGCCGCGCTCATCAGCACCAGCGCCGCCGCCCCGTCGTTCAGCCCCGAGGCGTTGGCCGCCGTGACGCTGCCCTCCTTCGTAAAGGCCGGCTTGAGCCCCTGCATGGCCTCCAGCGTCGCCCCGTGACGGATGAACTCATCCTTGTCGACAACGACATCGCCCTTGCGCCCCTTGATGGTCACCGGCGCGATCTCGTCGTCGAACCGGCCCGCCTTCTGCGCCGCCTCGGCCTTGTTCTGGCTGGCCACGGCGAAGGCGTCCTGATCGCCCCGGCTGATGCCGAAGGCGTCGGCCACGTTCTCGGCCGTCTGGCCCATGTGATAGCCGTTGAAGGCGTCCCACAGGCCGTCCTTGATCATGGTGTCGATCAGGCTGAGGTCGCCCATCTTCTGGCCGGTGCGCAGGGCCTGGGCGTGCGGCGCCTGGCTCATGCTCTCCTGCCCGCCGGCCACGACGATGCGGGCGTCGCCGAGCGCGATCTGCTGGGCCCCGATGGCCACGGCGCGCAGGCCCGAGCCGCAGATCTGGTTCAGGCTCCAGGCCGCGGCCTCTTTCGGGATGCCCGCGCCCATCGCCGCCTGCCGCGCCGGACCCTGACCCGCCGCCGCCTGAAGCACATGGCCCAGGATCACCTCGTCGACCTCTTCCGGCTTGACCCCGGCCCGCTCCAGCGCCGCCCGGATCGCGATCTCGCCCAGCTTCGACGCCGGCAGGCTCGACAGCCCGCCGAGGAAGGATCCGACGGGCGTGCGTGCGGCGGAGACGATGACGACCTCGGTGGGCATGGAAGAACCTCTCGAAACGATCGCGGCGCGCGCGCGGATCATGGAAAACGAAACCTCACCGCCCAACCCGGATGTTAGGCCGCGCGAAACCAATCGTGCCGTTTCTGCCGCATCCCGCCGCCTTCGTCACGTCTGACCGCGCCGTTCAACGAATGGTCAGGGTACCGGCTCATATTGCCGGGAACAAACAAGAGCGAGAAAGGCTTGATGGGGCCATGCTCAAACGATTGAAGAAGGTGTTCGTCCAGGTCTGCGTCCCCGACGAGCTGGACATGGCCGAGCATTACCGCACCCCGGCTGAGAAGACGGCCGATCTGGTCGTTCACGTGGTCGGCCTGACCCTGGCCGGCGTCGGCGGCATCGTCCTGGCCGTGCTGGCGGCGATCTATGCGGGCGTCGGCGCCGTGGTCGCCACGGCCGCCTACGCCCTGTGCCTGATCGCCATGCTGGCGGTCTCGACCGTCTATAACCAGACGCGCCCCTGCGCCGCCCGGCCGATCCTGCGCCGCATGGACGAGGCGGCCATCTTCCTGATGATCGCCGGCAGCTACACCCCCTTCACCACCCAGCGGTTCGAAGGCGCCTGGGCGATCGGCTTCACCCTGCTGGTCTGGGGCGTGGCCCTGGCCGGGGTGTTCACCAAGCTGGTGGCTCCCCGGATTTCGGACGCCTTCTGGAGCGCGATCTATGCGATGTTCGGCTGGCTGGCCGTGATCGCCCTGAAGCCGCTGATGGACACCGTGCATCCGGTGGCCCTGGCGCTGCTGGTGTTGGGCGGCCTGATCTACACCGCCGGCGTGTTCATCTTCATCAGCCCGAAGGTGAAGTTCCGGCGCGCCATCTGGCACGGCTTCGTGGTCACCGGCGCCACGGTTCACTGGGCCGCGGTGCTGGTGGGCGTGGTCCTGGCGCCCGCCGCCGTGGGGTGATTTGCATGCGGCTTCGCACTGCGGGATAGTGCGGCGTTGCAACAGGTCAGGGGTTTGGCGTGGCGGACAAGAAGGCCGGAGCGGGCGAGACCGTCGTCATCAAGAAATACGCCAACCGGCGGCTCTACAACACCGCCACCAGCGCCTATGTGACGCTCGAGGACCTGGCGAAAATGGTCCGCGAGGGCACCGAATTCGTGGTCTTCGACGCCAAGACCAATGACGATCTGACCCGCCAGATCCTGACCCAGATCATCTTCGAGGAAGAGAGCCGCGGCGAGGCCCTGCTGCCGGTCCAGTTCCTGCGCCAGCTGATCGGCTTTTACGGCGGCCAGATGCAGGGCGTGCTGCCCAGCTATCTGGAGATGTCGCTCGACAGCTTCAAGAATCAGCAGGAGCAGATGCGCGGCCAGTTCTCCAAGGCGTTCGGCGCCGCGCCCGGCGCGGGCATCCTGGACGAGGCGGTCAAGCGCAACATGGCCCTGTTCACCGACGCGATGAAGATGTGGCCCGGCTTCGGGGCGCTGACACCCGGCGCCAGGGCAGCGGCGACCGCGGCGACCGAACCCAGGTCCGCGACCGCCGCCGATCCCCTGGCCGAGATGCGCCGCCAGATGGACGAGATGCGCAACCAGCTCGACAAGCTGTCCCAGACCCCGGGCAAGGACGGCTGACATGACCGACGAGGTTCGCCCCGTCGGTCCCGTCCAGCGTCGTGAGGATCGCCGCGCGGCGGATCGGCGCGCGGAGGCGCGCCGGGCCGTCTCGGCCTCGCGCGCCCTCGTTCCGGTGGAGTTTCCGGTCGAGCCTGCCGAGCCCCCGGCAAGACCTGCCCCCATGCCCGTCGCTGACCCGGGGGCCTCCGTGTTCGCGGCGCAAATGATCGGACAGACCGGCCAGCGCCGGGGCCTGAAGGGCGGTCCGCCGGTGCTGGACGCCGCCCGCTCGGCCTATCTGGGCGCGGAGCACTCCGGCGCCGCCGAACGCCGTCCGCCGCCGGGCAAGGCCAAGGACACCGACGTCTGAGACCGCGGCACGGTCCTTGCTGAACGACAGGGCATCAAGCCCTCGTTCGGGACCGCCGCCATGCTGACCATCCTCATTCGCACCGTCGACATCACGGTCGTTGCGCTGATCTTCGTGGGCTTTTCCTGATTTTCAAAGACCTTGTTGTTGGGCCGCGGTCAGAAGGCTCCGCCTTCTCGATCCGACGCGGCCTGGCGCTTCGCCCAGCCTTCGGCCCTCTCCGGCATGGCTGCCGGAAAGTGGTGGGGAGGTCGCGGAGCGCGGGCGGTTGGCCCGGAACCGATGTGGCCCCCTGCTTTCGCGTTACGGGGACCGGATGAGGAGTTTTCGGCGTCGCCGCCCGCGCTCCGCGTGATCGCGGCTTCCGAGCGCTTCGGGGCGGGCATCGCATGGCCAGCCGGGGGTCGCCGTTTTCGGTCCCGACCTCTCGCCATTTAGGCCCTATCGAAACTAAGCCCGGGCGGGCAGGGGCTGCCAGGCCCCTGGGCTCCTCCGTTTCAAACCGGAGGACAGTCCCTTCGCATGCCGCGGGGGGGAGCAACCCGTCCCGCCGCATGGTCCAGTTCCGCCGCGCACGCGCCCGAAGGCGGCATGCGGCGTCCCGCAACGATCACACCCGCCGCACGCGATGGCCCTGGCGCCAGACGCCCTCCCCCGCGACGGGATGGTCAGGAGTGTAGGGGGCGGGCTTCCTATGGCAGGAAGAGGACGCTGTATTTTTTGAAAGACGGGCGAGATCAGAAGGTTGGACGCGCGGGATATGTAAGCAATCGGCGGATAGGTGACAGTCCTCGTCTCCTCCCTGTTCGCGGAGCGAATCGGGAGGGGGACCATCCGAAGGATGGTGGAGGGGTACGGAGTTCGGCGCGGCGGGCGCCCCTCCACCACGCTAGGCGTGGTCCCCCTCCCCATCCTTCGGACGGGGAGGAGACGGCTTCAGCCGCTCCTGCCCCCGCGCCGGGATGACGAAAGCGGGCGGGGCTTCCGTCAGGTCCCGCCGGCGAAGTCCAGGTCCTTGCGGGCCGAGATGATGGTGACGATGAATCCGGCCAGCACGTCCAGCATGACCATGGTCAGGATCAGGAAGAAGGTCGAGGTCGCGAAGCCCTTGAACAGCAGGAAGGCGACCAGGCAGAAGACGAACAGGATCATCGACAGGGCGTGATTGACGATCGCCACCTTCTGGCTCGAGGTCGATTTCAGCAGTTCGAAGAACAGCAGGATCAGCGACAGGAACAGGATCAGGTCGCCCGTCCCGACATTCCACGCACTGCCCGACACCATCGGTATGGAGAACAGGGGATCACGCAACGCCTGTTCGGCCGCGGCGATCCCGCCGGACCCCAGAACCCCGAACCCGATGACGATGGCGTAGATCACCACCGGGATGAACAGCAGCGGGATGGCGATCAGCATGGCGGGCTCCATCGTCGGGCGGCGCGCTTAACGGCCGCGCTTGTTAACGATGCTTACCCCGGTTCGCTCCATACCGCTACGCCCGCTCGCGCGGCAGGCGAAAGTCAGAATTCGCTGATCGCGCCGGGCCGGCGCGAGCGCGACTTCAGCCACATCACACCGAGCAGGTCCGACAGCGACGCCATCAGCCGCCCCCAGTTGGTGTATTTCGACCGGCCGGTCTCGCGGTGCCGGTGATCGACGTCCAGATACCGATTCTCATAGCCCTCGCGGATCATCAGGGCGGGCAGGTAGCGGTGGATGTGATCGAAATACGGGAGCCGCAGGAAGACGTCGCGCCGGAAGGCCTTCAGGCCGCAGCCGGTGTCGTCCGCGTCGTCGCCCAGCAGCTTCTTGCGGATGCGGTTGGCCCAGAGCGAGGCCTGACGCTTGGCCTCGGAATCCTGGCGCTTGGCCCGCCGTCCGCCGACCAGGGCCACCGTCGGGGGCGAGGCGGCCAGCAGATCGGCCAGTTTCGGGGCGTCGGCCGGCGGGTTCTGGCCGTCGCCGTCCAGGGTCACCACGATGGCGCCGCGCGCCGCCAGCACCCCGGTCCGCACCGCCCGGCTCTGGCCCGCGTTGCGGCCGTGGCCGAGCACGCGCAGGGCGGGCAGTTCGGCCATCAGGCCGCGCAGTTCCGCCAGGGTGCCGTCGCGCGAGGCGTCGTCGACGAACACCATCTCATAGGATCGGCCCTCGAAGGCGGCGGCGATCTCGCGCGCCAGCGGTCCGGCCGCGCCCTGTTCGTCATGGACCGGGACGACGACGGAAAAATCGGGGATGGCTTCGTTCATCCCGGCTCTCTAGCGGGTTTCGCCGCCGGGCGGGAGATGGCCGCGCGCGCAAGCCATGACGCGCGACGAAGCACCGTGTTAGGAAGATGAACATGATGCGCCCCGATCTCGACCGATACATCGCCGGCTGGCGCGGACCCCTGCTCGCGGCCCTGGTGGCGTTGCTGGCGGGCCTGCCGGCGCTGATGCTGCTGCCGCCGCTGGACCGGGACGAGAGCCGCTACGCCCAAGCCACGTCGCAGATGCTGGAGACGGGCGATTTCGTCGACATCCGCTTCCAGGACGATCCACGCTGGAAGAAGCCGGTCGGCATCTACTGGATGCAGGCGGTCGCGGTGGCCGTGACCTCCAGTGTCGAGAACCGCGACATCGCCCCCTACCGGATTCCGTCCATCCTCGGCGCCATGCTGGCCGCGGCCGCCTGCGCCTGGGCCGGGGCGGCGATGTTCGGCCAGAGGGCGGGTTTCCTGGCCGGGGCCATCCTGGGGGCCAGCTTCCTGCTGTCGACCGAGGCCGGGATCGCCAAGACCGACGCCGTGCTGTGCGGGGCGGTGACCCTGGCCATGGCCGGCCTGGCGCGAATCTATCTGGCGGCGCGGGCCGGCGAGGTCGCGATCCGGCCTCACAAGCTGATGTTCTGGCTGGGGCTGGGACTGTCGATCCTGATCAAGGGACCGATCGGCCTGATCGTCGTGGCGCCCGCCATGATCGCCCTGTCGGTCTGGGATCGCGACATCAGCTGGCTCAAACGGCTGGGCTGGGGTTGGGGACTGCCGCTGGTGGCCCTGATCGTCGGGCCATGGGCCATCGCCATCACCATCGCCACCGACGGCGGCTTCTGGACCGAGGCCATCGGCGGCGACCTGGCGCCCAAGGTGGCCGGCGGCGACGAGGGGCACGGCGTCCTGCCGGGCTTCTATCTGCTGATCGCGCCGATCCTGTTTTTCCCGGCGGCCTTGCTGCTGCCGGCCGCCCTCTCGACGGGCTGGCACAGACGCGCCGAACCGGCGGTCCGCTTCCTGATCTGCTGGCTGGTCCCGGCCTGGCTGATCTTCGAACTGACGCCGACCAAACTGCCCCACTACACCCTGCCCACCTTCGGCGCCCTGGCCCTGCTCGCCGCCGCCGCCGTGACCCGGCCGGTCGGCAAGACGTCACGCTTGATCGGGGCGGGATTGACGGTGGCGGTCGGCGCCGGGCTGGCCGTCGGCTCGGTCTGGCTGCTGACCGAATACGGCACCTCGACCGCCCAGACCTGGGCCACCCTGACCATCGTCTTCGCCATCATGGCCGCCCTGATCGGGGCCTTCCTGATGCTGCACAGGGCGGCGATGACCGCCGTGATCGCCTCGATCGTCCTGGGCGTCGTCGCCCATGGCGCTTTGGCCGGGACCCTGCGCCAGCTTCGCCCCCTGTCCGTCGCGCCCCAGCTGGAAAAGGTCCTGTTGTCCGCCGATCTGCACCCGCGCCAGGGCCGCGCCGGGCCGGTCGCCGTCGCCGGATTCCATGAGCCGAGCCTGGTGTTCCTGACCGGTCGCGACACCGAACTGACCGACGCCGCCGGCGCCGCCCGGGCCCTGGCCGAAGGACGGCCCGCCATTGTCGAGGCGCGGGACGCCGACGCCTTTCAGCAGGCCGCCGCGGCCCTCGGCGTGACCGGCCGCGCCGTCGGCGTGGTCGATGGGCATAACTATTCCAAGGGCGACGACGTCAGCCTGACGGTCTACGCCCCGCCCGGCGGATCGGCGCCGGAGCCGCGCCCTTGAGCCGCCCGATCACCATCGTCGAGGTCGGGCCGCGCGACGGCCTGCAGAACGAGAAGGCGGTGCTCGAACCGGCCGTGCGCGCCGAACTGGTGCGTCGGCTCGAGGCCGCCGGGGCGCGCCGCATCGAGGCGGTCAGCTTCGTCCATCCGAAATACGTGCCGCAGATGGCCGGGGCCGAAGAGGTCATGGCCGCCCTGCCTCATGAGGCGGGCCGCAGCCGCATCGGCCTGGTCCTGAACGGCAAGGGCTATGACCGGGCGCTGGGCACGGCGGTGGACGAGGTCAATGTCTCCCTGTCCGTCACCGACGGCTTCGGCCTGAAGAACCAGGGCCTGTCGGTCGACCAGCAGGTCGCGATGCTGGCCGGCATCGTCGCCGGGCGGGCCAATGCCGAGGGCTCGCCGGGCGCCGCGCCGTCGCTGTCCGCCACCCTGTCCTGCGTCTGGGGCTGTCCGTTCGACGGCGAGGTCGGGATCGATCAGGTCGCCGATCTGGTCGGCCGTATCGCCGAACTGGGCGTCGAGGAAATCGCCCTGGCCGACACCATCGGCGCGGGCGATCCCTGGGCGGTGACGAAGAAGGTCGAGGCCGCCCGCAAGGCCGCACCCGACGCCGTCCTGCGCCTGCATTTCCACGACACCCGGAACACGGGACTGGCCAACGCCCATGCCGGGATCGAGGCGGGGGTCACCGTTCTCGACGCCTCGGTCGGCGGCATCGGCGGCTGCCCTTTCGCGCCCGGCGCCACCGGCAACATCGCCACCGAGGACCTGGTCCATATGCTGGAGCGGGCCGGGTTCAGCACCGGCTACGACCTCGACGCCCTGATCGGAACCGCCCGCTGGATCGGCGAGAAAATCGGCCGCCCGGCGCCCAGCGCCCTGAGCCGCGCGGGGGGATGGCCGAGGTAGACCTTCCCTTCTCCCGTTGGGAGAAGGTGGTCTGCGAAGCAGGTCGGATGAGGGGTCGCGTCTCGAAGTCGGCATAGGCCGTGGCGCGACGGCTGACGCCGACCGGACCAGGCGACCCTCACCCTTTCGGCTGGCGTATCGCCGCGCTCTGCGAGCCTCAAGCCCTCTCCCAACGGGAGAGGAATCGGCTCACAGATTCAGCAGCGCCGGGTCGCCGCCCTGGGCGGAGATGTTGTTGCTGACGGCCTTTTCGGCGGCGTAGCGGATCAGGCTGTAGGGGCCGCCGGCCTTGGGCCCGGTGCCGGACAGGCCCTCGCCCCCGAAGGGCTGGACGCCGACCACGGCGCCGATGATCGAGCGGTTGATATAGACGTTGCCGGCGGGGACCAGGCGGGCGACCTCGTCGGCGAAGGCCTCGATCCGGCTGTGCACGCCGAGCGTCAGGCCGTAGCCGCGCGCGGCCAGTTTCGACGCCGTCTGCTTCAGGTCGGACGGGTGGTAGCGGCAGACGTGCAGGATCGGGCCGAACACCTCGCGCTCCAGATAGTCGGGCGTGGGGATCTCGGCGATGGTCGGGGCGAACAGCCAGCCCTTGTCGGCGCCGGCGGGCAGGTCGGCGCGGGCGATGATCTTCGCATCGCCTTCGAGGCGTTTGAGGTGGGCGTCGAGCGTGGCCTTGGCGTCGGCGTCGATGACCGGGCCGATGTCGCTGGCGGGATCGGTGGGATCGCCCACGACCTGGGCGGCGAGCGCGCCCTTCAAACCCTCGATCAGGGCGTCGGCGGCGTCATGCGGGACGTAGAGCAGGCGCAGGGCCGAGCAGCGCTGGCCCGAGGAGCCGAAGGCCGACAGGATGACGTCGTCGATGATCTGTTCCTTCAGCGCCGTCGTGTCGACGAACATGCCGTTCAGGCCGCCGGTCTCGGCGATGAAGGGGATGATGGCGCCGGGCCGGGCGGCCAGGGAGCGGTTGATCAGGCTGGCCGTATCGGTGCCGCCGGTGAAGGCGACGCCGTCGATGCCGGGATGGCTGACCAGTTTCGCGCCGACGGTCTCGCCGCGTCCGGGGACGAGGGCCAGCAGGTTCGGGTCCAGTCCGGCCTTGTAGTAGAGGCGCACGGCCTCGGCGGCGATCAGGGGCGTCTGTTCGGCGGGCTTGGCCAGGACGGCGTTGCCGGCGGCCAAGGCGGCGGCGATCTGGCCGGTGAAAATGGCCAGCGGGAAATTCCACGGGCTGATGCAGGCGAAGACGCCGCGGCCGTGCAGGACCAGCTGGTTGATCTCGCCGACCGGGCCCTTGAGCTCGGTCGGGCCGCCGAAGTCGCGCTCGGCCAGCATGGCGTAGTAGCGGCAGAAGTCGGCCGCCTCGCGGATCTCGGCGACGCCGTCGTTCAGCGTCTTGCCCGCCTCGCGCGACAGCAGGGCGACCAGCCAGTCCATGTCGGCTTCGAGCGCATCGGCCATGGCGCGCAGAACCACGCCGCGGCCCGCCCCGCCCTTGCGGTTCCAGGCGATCTGGGCGCGGGCGGCGGCGTCGACGGCGGCGTCGATATCGGCCTCGGTCGCCTCGGAGACGTGGCCCAGCACCCGGGTCGCGTCGAACGGATTGGTCACCGGCTGGGGATTGGTCCCGGCCTTCAGCTTGCCGCCGATGATCGGGCCCGCGGTCAGTTTTTCGCTGTCGACCTTCTCCAGGGCGACGGCGTGACGGTCGCGGTCGGCGGCTTGCGAATAGTCGCGGCCCAGCGAGTTCTGGCGGTCCATGTACATGTCCTTCGGGGTCGGAATCCTGGCGTGGCGGTCGGGGTGGGCCTCGACGGCGGAGATGGGGTCGGCGGCGACGGCGGAGGCGGGCACGCGCTCGTCCAGCAGGGCATGAACGAAGGAGGAGTTGGCCCCGTTCTCGAGCAGGCGGCGCACCAGATAGGGCAGCAGGTCCTCATGCCCGCCGACCGGGGCGTAGGCGCGAACCGTCACCGGCCCGAAGGCGTCGCGGGCGGCGTCGTACAGGGCCTCGCCCATGCCGTGCAGGCGCTGGAATTCGATCTTCACGCCGCGCTCGGAGGCCATCCTGTAGACGGCGGCGAGGGAGTGGGCGTTGTGGGTCGCGAACTGGCTGTAGATGTGCGGCGCGGCCTCGATCATCAGCCGGGCGCAGACGAGGTAGTTGAGGTCGGTCGCGGCCTTGGTGGTGAAGACCGGATAGTCGGTGCGGCCGAAGACCTGGGCGCGCTTGATCTCGGTGTCCCAATAGGCGCCCTTGACCAGACGCACCATCAGCCGGCGGCCCGAGGTCTTGGCCAGTTCGGCGACGCGGCGGATCACCTCGGGGCAGCGTTTCTGATAGGCCTGAACGGCGAGGCCGAGACCGGTCCAGCCGCCCAGATCGGGCTCATGCGCCAGCCGGTCGAGCAGCTTCAGCGACAGGGCGAGGCGGTCGGCTTCCTCGGCGTCCATGGTGAAGTTGATGTCGTGTTTCGCCGCGATCCGGGCGAGGCGGAGGATGCGGGGATAGAGCTCGTCCCAGACCCTCGCCTCGTGGGTGGCCTCATAGCGCGGCGACAGGGCCGACAGCTTGACCGAGACGCCGTGGCCGGCCTCGGGCCCCTGCCCTTTCGCGGTCTTGCCCACGGCGGTGATGGCGTCGGCGTAGATGCGCTCATAGCGTTCGGCGTCGTGGGCGGTGCGGGCGCCCTCGCCCAGCATGTCGAACGAGCAGAGCCAGCCTTCGCGATTGGACCGTTTCAGCGCCGCCTCGATGGTGCGGCCGACCACGAACTGCTCGCCCATGATGCGCACGGCGGCGGCCACGGCCTCGCGGATCACCGGCTCGCCCAACCGACCGACGATCCGCTTGAGGAAGCCGGGCAGGTCGGTGCGGGCCTCCTCGTCGACGTCGACCAGTTTGCCCGTCAGCATCAGGCCCCAGGTCGAGGCGTTGACGAACAGGCTGTCGGACTGGCCGAGGTGGCTGGCCCAGTCGGCCGAGCCGATCTTCTCGGCGATCAGACGGTCGCGGGTGTCCTCGTCCGGCGTGCGCAGCAGGGCCTCGGCCAGGCACATCAGGGCCAGGCCCTCGCGGGTGCCGAGCGAGAACTCCTGCAGGAAGCTTTCGACCACGCCCTGTTTCTTGACGCTGGCCCGGGCGTGTTCGACCAGGCCGACGGCGCCGGCCAGCACGGCGGCGCGCTCGGCCCCGTCCAGCGGCATGCGGGCCAGCAGGTCCCGGACCGTGGCGGTTTCATCGGCGAACTTGCCTTCGTCCAGCGCGTCCCAATCCTGGGACAGGGCGACCGGCGGAGAAACGTGTGCATTCATGGGGCGCGTCCTAGACGCTTTTGCGCCGGAACGGGAGGGGACTGATTGCCGAACTTACGCATGGTGATACGTTGTTCTCGGAGGCGCGCACCATGTGGAAACTTGGACGTTTTGGACTAGCCATGATGCTGATCGCGGGTCCGGTCAGTTCTCAAACCCAAGAAATTCTCATCCTCGGAGGCTCGAACAACGACGATTTTCTCGGTTGCCTGACTTGCAGCGAGTATGATGCCAACTCCGTTTGGAACAAATACTCGCAGCATGGCTGGGAGAATCGGTACGGTACATGGAACCGATATGGGCAGAACGCCAGCCGATACTCAAATACGTCTGCCTGCAACCCATATAGCTCAAGCGGACCGATTCTCGTCGACCGGGCCGGAACCTACTATGGCAGGTTGAGCATCAACCGTTACGCGGAAGGGAGCGTATGCGGGGCCGCTGGGGTTGAGCGAATTTGTATCGCTCTTCGGGTCATGTGCGCTGACGAATAGCGAGAACCACTTCTCGCGTTCCGATCAGTAGATGGCTAAATGACCTTCGGATCAACGGCGGAGCCATCCGGCCCATATGCGCATCGTTCTGGCCACTGACGCCTGGGAGCCCCAGGTCAACGGCGTCGTCCGCACCCTGACCCGGACCATCGCGGAATGCCGCGCCATGGGCCATGAGGTCGAGGTCATCGAGCCGAGCCAGTTCAAGACCATCGCCGCCCCGACCTATCCGGAAATCCGCCTGGCGCTGGGGGCCGAAGAGGAGATCCGCGAACGGCTGCGGGCGCTGGAGCCGGAGGCGGTGCATATCGCCACCGAGGGGCCGATCGGCATCGCCACGCGGCGCATCTGCGTGGAATGGAAACTGCCGTTCACGACCAGCTATCACACCAAATTCCCGGAATATGTCTCGGCCCGGTTCCCGATCCCGGTGCAGGTCGGCTACGCCTATATGAAGTGGTTCCACAAGCCGTCGGGGCGGCTGATGGTGGCCACGCCGACGCTGCGGGACGAACTGCTGGAGCGCGGCTTCCGCAATGTCTCGCCGTGGTCGCGGGGGGTGGACACCGAACAGTTCCACCCCGACCTGCCGCGCATCTATGACGAACTTGGGGGCAAGGACTGGCCGCGGCCCTTCTTCCTCAATGTCGGCCGGGTGGCGGTCGAGAAGAATATCGAGGCCTTCCTCGAAACCGACCTGCCGGGGACCAAGATCGTGGTCGGCGACGGTCCGGCGCGGGCCGAGCTGGAAGAGAAATATCCCGAGGCGAAATTCCTCGGCGCGCGGTTCGGCGAGGAGCTGGCGCGCTGTTTCCGCGACGCGGACGTGTTCGTCTTCCCCAGCTGGACCGACACCTTCGGCCTGGTGATCCTGGAGGCCATGGGCACGGGCACGCCGGTCGCCGCCTATCCGGCCCACGGGCCGATCGACATCATCCCCGGCTCGAACGCCGGCGCCATCGATCCGGACCTGCGCACCGCCTGTATGGCGGCGCTGGAGTGTGATCGGGCGGCGGTGCGGGCCTATGCCGAAAAATTCAGCTGGCGCGCCTCGGCGGAACAGTTCGTCGAGAACCTGCAGCCCTATCCGGAGCCGGAGCGCGGGCGGTTCTGGAGGCGGTTGAGGCGGATCGCGCGGCTGCGGCGGAAGGCGGCGGCTTAGGCTTCACCTCTCCATTCGCGAAGGCGAATGGGGAGGACAGGTCGGCGCGAGAGCGACGACCAGGAGGGGGCGACGCCGGCGTTCGCCAGCCCTACGCCAATCCCCAAAGACCGAGTCGCCCCCTCCTGATCGCTGCGCGATCTGTCCTCCCCATCGGCCTTCGCCGATGGGGAGGTGAGCGTTCACCCTACTTCGCCGGCGCCGTCATCACGGTCATCGCCTGGGCGATGGCGCGTTGGGCGGCCAGCTGGTCGGCGGGCAGCGGCACCAGACCGCGGTCCTGAAGATAGCCGCCGCGGCCGGCGGCCGCCTCGGACATGAACTCCATCACGAACTGCTCCAGCCCCGGCGTCACGCCGACGTGCTGCTTCTTGACGTAGATGAACATGGAGCGGGAGATCGGATACTCGCCCGAGGCGATGGTCTCCAGCGTCGGCGTCACGCCGTTGACGCTGTGGGCCTTCACCGTGTCGCTGTTCTGCTCGAGGAAGGAATAGCCGAACACGCCGGTCGAGCCGGGGGTGCGGGTCAGGGTCTGGACGATGGCGTTGTCGTTCTCGCCGGAATCCACCCAGGCGCCGTCCTCGCGCAGGGTGTGAGCCAGGGTCTCGAACCGGTCGCCGTCGCTCTCGGCCAGGGCCGCCATGGACGGGATAGATTCGGCCGAGGGGGCCATGGCCAGCTCCAGCCAGGAGTCGCGCGTGCCCGAGGTCGGCGGCGGGCCGTAGACCTGGATACGGGTCGCCGGCAGACCGGGGTTGACCTGGTTCCAGGTGGTGTTGGGGTTGGCGACGAAGGTCCCGCCCGGGCCCGGGATTTCCTTGGCGAGGGCCAGATAGAGGTCGTCGCCCTGGAAGCCGTAGTCGGGCGCGTTGCGGGCGGTGGCGATGACCAGGCCGTCGAAGCCGATCTTGATCTCGACGATGTCGGTGACGCCATTGGTGCGGCACAGTTCGAACTCCGAGGCCTTCATCCGGCGCGACGCGTTGGCGATGTCGGGCGTATTGGGACCGACGCCCTGGCAGAAGGCCTGGATGCCGCCGCCGGTGCCCAGCGATTCGACCCGCGGGGCGGCGCCGCCCGAGGTGCGGGCGAAATTCTCGGCCACGCGGGTGGCGAAGGGGAAGACGGTCGAGGAGCCCGCCGCCCAGATGCCCGCGCGGGCCGTCTGATTGCCCGCGGACTGGTCGTTGTTGCAGGCCCCCAGGGCGAGCAGGGCGATCGCCGAGGCGGCGGCGAGCAGGGCGCGGGTCATCGTCAGTCTCCGGATGAGTGGGGTTGGGGGCGCTTAGACCAGAGGATTGTGACGGTTGGGCGAAGGGGAGGGTGTGGGGGATGGGGTGTGGGGTGTAGGGGACGGTCCTGGCCTCGAACCCTATCCCTGATCCAGACCCCATTCATCCAACACCCCACACCCCATACCCCACACCCTCAGATGTGAATCGCATGCCCCAGCGCGCGCAGCGACGCCTCATGGAAGGCTTCGCCCAGCGTCGGGTGGACGTGGATGACGCCGGCGACGTCTTCCAGCACCGCGCCCATTTCCAGCATCTGGGCGAAGCTGTTGGACATTTCGGCGACGTGCTGGCCGACGGCCTGGACGCCGAGCAGGCGGTGATCGGATTTCGACGCCAGGACGCGGACGAAGCCGCCGTCCTCGCCGGCCTCGATGGCCAGGGCGCGGCCGATGGCGGCCAGGGGGAAGACGGCGGTGATGACGTCGTCCCGGCCCTCGACGTCCAGCGGGCCGAGGCCGGCGGAGACGATTTCGGGCTCGGTGAAACAGACGGCGGCGATGGTGACCGGGTCGAAGCGCCTTTCTTGTGCGCTATCGCTCGCGGCGCGGCCGCTCGCTGCTTGAGCGCGTTCACGCCCGGCGATGATCTCGGCCACGACCTCGCCCTGGGCCGAGCCCTTGTGGGCCAGCATGGGTTCGCCGGTCAGGTCGCCGACGGCCCAGACGTTGCGCATGCTGGTGGCGCAGCGGTCGTCGATCTTCACGAACGGGCCGGTCATGGCGACGCCCATATTCTCCAGCCCCCAGCCCTGCGTCCGCGGCTTGCGGCCGACGGTGACGAGAACCTTGTCGGCCTTCAGCTTGAGGGCGGCGCCGTCCCTGGTGGTGATGTTGAGCTGGCCTTTCTCGAACGACCCGGCCTTGGCGCCGAGATGCAGTTCGACGCCGTGTTTCTCCAGCCACTTGGCGACCGGGTCGGTCAGGGCCTTGTCGTAGAGCGGCAGCAGGCGGTCGGCCATTTCGACGATGGCGACCTCGGCCCCCAGCTTGCGGAAGGCGATGCCCAGCTCCAGCCCGATATAGCCGCCGCCGACGACCACCAGCCTGCCCGGAACCGCATCCAGAGACAGGGCCTCGGTGGACGAGATGACATCGCCGCCGAATTTGAGGAAGGGCAGTTCGACCGGCTCGGAGCCGGTGGCGAGGATGACGTGTTCGGCGCTGATGGTGATGTCGCCCCCATCCCCATCCTTGCCGGTTTTCACCGTGCAGGTCTTGGCGTCGGAGAAGGTCGCCCAGCCCTTGATGACCTTGACCCTGGACTTCTTCAGCAGGGCGGCGACGCCGCTGTTCAGCTTCTTGACGATGCCGTCCTTCCACGCCGTCGTCTGGGCCAGGTCGATGGCGGGTTTGCTGGCCGTGATCCCCAGCGTCCCGCCGGCGGCGGCTTTCGACACGGTCTCGAATTTCGAGGCGGCGTGGATGATGGCCTTGGAGGGGATGCAGCCGACGTTCAGGCAGGTGCCGCCGAGGCCGTCGGAGGCGTCCACGAGGGTCGTTTCCAGCCCGAGCTGACCGCAGCGGATCGCGGCGACGTATCCGCCCGTGCCGGCGCCGATGATGAGAACCTTGGTCTTCTGCATTTTCTTTTCCGCTCATCCCCGCGAACGCGGGGACCCAGTTCTTTCGTGATGCACGCCGGACGGATCGTCTCCGGCGCGGTTAGTCCTGATCGTCCGGCGGCGTCCAGTCTTTTGCGTCAGACAGGCCGCCGAGTCGAAGATCGTCGTACAGGTCGCTCCAGCCCGGATTTGCCTTTTCGATCAGGTCCAGTTTCCAGACCCGGTTCCATTTCTTGAGCCGCCGTTCGCGCTTGAATGCGGCCTCCCGGGTCTCGTGACGTTCGAACCAGACAAGCCTGTCCACGTCGTACTTGGCGGTGAACCCCTCGAAAGTTTTGTTCCTGTGCTGGTTCACCCGGGTGATCAGGTCATCCGTCGAGCCGACGTAGATCGTCCCGTTCCGTCCGCTGGCGACGATGTAGGTGAAGAAGGCCATCCTCTAATCCCGCTTCGCTTGAACCCTGTGTCTTTGACCCACTCATCCCGCGAACGCGGGGACCCAGTCCTTTCGTGGGGCACGGTGCGCCGGTTCACCGGACGAGCGAAATTCCAGCACCCATCACCCAAAGCACTGGGTCCCCGCGTTCGCGGGGATGAGCGGAGTGTGGGGTGGGCAAAGACTCCAAGACCCTCACCCCATCCACAGCGTCGCGGGTTGCTCCAGCAGCCCCTTGATCCGCTGCACGAAGACCGCCGCGTCGTGGCCGTCGACGATGCGGTGATCGAAGCTGGAGGACAGGTTCATCATCTTGCGCACGACCATCTGGCCGTCCTTGACCACCACGCGTTCGGCGATCTTGTTGGGGCCGACGATGGCCACCTCGGGGTGGTTGATGATGGGGGTGTGGACGACGCCGCCGAGCGTGCCCAGCGAGGTGATGGTGATGGTCGAGCCCGACAGCTCGTCGCGCCTGGCCGAGCCGTCCTTGGCCGCGCCCGAGACGCGGGCGATTTCGAGGGCCGTGTCATAAGGGTCGCGGGCCTCGGCGTGGCGGACCACCGGGACCATCAGGCCGTTCGGGGTCTGGGCGGCGATGCCGAGGTGGACGGCGTTGTGCGTCGTCAGGACCCCGGCCTCGTCGTCATAGTGGGAGTTGATGGTCGGCTGGTCGCGCAGGGCCACGACGATGGCGCGGGCGATGAAGGGCAGGACGTTCAGCCTGGGCTGGTCCTTCTTCTTCGTCGCATTGAGGTGGGCCCGGAGTTCCTCGAGCGCGGTGACGTCGATCTCCTCCACATAGGTGATGTGGGGGATGCGGCGGACGCTCTCGGCCATCTTCTCCGCGATCTTGCGGCGCAGGCCGATGATGCGGGTTTCGGTGGTTCCTTCGGCCTTGGCGTAGGTGGAGGATGTCGAGGCTCCGGGTGCGGACGATCCACGGCCGCCGGACGCGACCCAGGCGTCGAGATCGCCGTGTTCGATGCGGCCGGCCGGGCCGGAGCCGGGCACGAACTGGAGCTCGATCCCCAGATCGCGGGCGCGGTTGCGCACAGCGGGGGAGGCGAGCGGGCGTTCACCGCGGGCGGAGAGGGTGCGGGCCTTGCCCCCCTCCCCCGCTTCGCGGGTGCTCCCCCCGGCGGGGGGAGAATGGAGAACCGGCGCCGGCGCCTTCATTCCTCCCCCATCGCGGGAGGGGGACCGCGAAGCGGTGGAGGGGGCCTGGGCGGGCGCGGCGCCCTGATTGCCCTCGCCCTCGACAGTGAAGCTGACCAGCGGCCCGCCGACGGCCAGTTGCTGGCCCGCCTCGCCGTGCAGGGCGGCGACGGTTCCGGCGACGGGGCTGGTCAGTTCGACCGTGGCCTTGTCGGTCATGACCTCGGCGAGGAGTTGGTCCTCGGACACGGCGTCGCCGACCTTCACATGCCAGCCCACCAGCTCGGCCTCGGCGGTGCCTTCGCCCACGTCGGGCAGTTTGAAGACGAAATTGCCGGCGGTCTGTGCGGCAGGCGCCCCTCCACCATCCTTCGCCTGCGGCTTCGGCTGGTCCCCCTCCCCGCGAAGCGGGGAGGAGACGGGAGCCGCCGTCTGTCCCCCTGTCAGGGGGACCGAAGCCTGCGGAGCGGGGTTCGAGGGGGGCGGCGCCTCACTCGAGACGTTCCCCGCGCCCTCGACCTCGAACTCCACCAGCGGCGAACCCACCGCCAGTTGCTGCCCGGGTTCGCCGTGGGCGGCGGTGACCTTGCCGGCGACCGGGCTGGTCAGCTCGACCGTGGCCTTGTCGGTCATGATGTCGGCGATGATCTGGTCCTCGGAGACCGTGTCGCCGACCTTCACATGCCAGGCGACCAGTTCGGCCTCGGCGGTGCCCTCGCCCACGTCGGGCAGTTTGAAGACGTAGCGGCCCATCCTAGCGCCCTCCGGTCATGACGGCCTTGAGGGCCGTGGCGACCCGCTCGGGTCCCGGGAAATATTCCCATTCGAAGGCGTGGGGATAGGGGGTGTCCCAGCCGGTCACGCGCGCGATCGGCGCCTCGAGATGATAGAAGCAGCGCTCCTGCACCAGGGCCGACAACTCGCCGCCGAAGCCCGAGGTTTTCGGCGCCTCGTGGACGATGACGCAGCGGCCGGTCTTCTTCACGCTGGCCTCGATGGTCTCGATGTCGAGCGGCACCAGGGTGCGCAGGTCGATGACCTCGGCGTCGACGCCGGCGTGTTCGGCCCCGGCCAGGGAGACCCAGACCATGGTGCCGTAGCAGAGGATGGTGACGTCGGCGCCCTCGCGCATGACCCGCGCCTTGCCGATGGGCTCGACATATTTGCCGGTCGGCACCTGGGCCAGGTCCTGGGCCTTCCAGGGCGAGACCGGCTTCTGGTGCCAGCCGTCGAAGGGCCCGTTGTAGAGGCGTTTGGGCTCGAAGAAGATGACCGGATCGTCGTCCTCGATCGCCGCGGTCAGCAGGCCCTTGGCGTCATAGGGGTTGGACGGGATGACGACCTTGAGGCCGGCGATATGGGTGAACAGACTTTCGGGCGACTGGCTGTGGGTCTGGCCGCCGAAGATGCCGCCGCCATAGGGCGAGCGCACGGTGATGGGGCTGGTGAACTGGCCGCCCGAGCGATAGCGCAGCTTGGCCGCCTCGGAGACGATCTGGTCGTAGGCCGGGTAGATGTAGTCGGCGAACTGGATCTCGACGACGGGGCGCAGGCCGTAGGCGCCCATGCCGATGGCGGCGGCGACGATGCCGCATTCGCTGATCGGGGCGTCGAAGCTGCGGGTCAGGCCGTGCTTCTTCTGCAAGTGGTCGGTGACCCGGAAGACGCCGCCGAAATAGCCCGCGTCCTCGCCGAAGGAGAGGACGTTCGGGTCCTCGCCCATCTTGATGTCGATGGCCGAGTTCAGGGCCTGGATCATGTTCATCGGCGCGACCGCGGGGGTTTCGGGCGCATCGGATTTCGGGGCGTTGCGGGCGTCGGCCATGTCCGGCTCGATGCCGTCTGCGCGGTCGGATTCGGTGAAGGTGGTTTGCTCGCTCATCAAAATTCACCGCTCATCCCGGCGAAAGTCGGGACCCAGTGCTTTGGGTGATGGGACAGATGGATCAAGTTCGCGCACGCCCGTTCTGAAACGCCGGCGTCAGGCTGGACAGAACTGGGTCCCCGCCTTCGCGGGGATGAGCGGAAACAGAGAGGGATCATACGCCCACCTCGCGCCGCTGTTCGGTGATGCGCCAGTCCTCGGTCGCATAGACCTCTTCGAACATGGTCTTCACCGAGGGGCGCGACTGGCCCAGCGTGCCGATGGCCTCGGACTCCTTGCCGGCGGCGCGGACCTGTTCGACGGCGTCGGCCTCGGCGGCCGTCTGCTGCTCGTCGGACCATTCGCCGAGCGCGATGAGGTGCTGTTTCAGGCGGGCGATCGGGTCGCCCAGCGGCCATTTCTCGGCCTCGTCCGCGGGGCGGTAGCGCAGCGGGTCGTCCGAGGTCGAGTGCGGGGCGCCGCGATAGGTGAACAGCTCGATCACCGTCGCGCCCTGGTTCGACCTTGCCCGTTCTTCAGCCCATTGCGTCGCGGCCCAGACGGCGAGGAAGTCGTTGCCGTCGACGCGCAGGGCCGGCAGGCCGTAGCCGATGGCCTTGGAGGCGAAGGTGGTCTCCAGCCCGCCGGCGATGCCCATGAAGGAGCTGATGGCCCACTGGTTGTTGACGATGTTGAGGATCACCGGGGCGCGATAGACGGCCGCGAAGGTCAGGGCGTTGTGGAAGTCGCCCTCGGCGGTGGCGCCGTCGCCGATCCAGGTGATGGCGATCTTGTCGTCGCCCTTGTAGGCGCTGGCCATGGCCCAGCCGACGGCCTGGGGCGCCTGCGTCCCCAGATTGCCGCTGATGGTGAAGAAGCCGTGGTCCTTGGCCGAATACATGATCGGCAGCTGGCGCCCTTTGATCGGGTCGGAAGCGTTCGAATAGATCTGGTTCATCATCGTCGCCAGCGGATAGCCGCGCGCGATCAGCAGACCCTGCTGGCGATAGGTGGGGAAGCCCATGTCCTCGCGCGACAGGATCATGCCTTGGGCCACCGCGATGGCCTCCTCGCCCGTGCATTTCATATAGAAGCTGGTCTTGCCCTGGCGGTGGGCGCGATGCATCCGGTCGTCGAAGGCGCGGGTCAGGATCATGGCCTTGAGGCCGCGCCGCAGGGTCTCGGCGTCCAGCTTGGGGTTCCACGGACCGACGGCCTTGCCGTCGTCGTCCAGCACCCGGACCAGCCTGAAGGCCAGTTCGCGCATCTCGAACGGCGCCGTCGAGACCTCGGGCCGCTCCACCGCGCCGGCGGGATCCATCTTCAGATGGCTGAAGTCCGTGGGGTCGCCCGGCCGGCCCGAAGGCTCCGGCACGCGCAGCGAAAGGGGTTGGCTGTTGGGCTTCTTCATTCCGTCCTGCCGTTCGGTTGGTCCGACCGCGTTTCCCTCGTAGCGCGATCCCGAAAAGTGGGGTCCGGTTTTCGGACGAGATCGCGCTACTTTCATTTGATGGGCTTTTCGTCATGCGACGAAAAGCCTGCTGCGATTTAGCACGCTCTCTCAGGCAAGGCTCGCTTGATTTTGACCTTGCCTCAGCCCGTTTCGCGGTATTTTATTGCGCCATAACTCGATCAGGAGAAACGCCTTGGCTGACGATCTGGATCCCGTCGACGCCCGAATTCTGGACATCCTGCAACAGGACGCCGGATTGTCGGTGGCCGAGGTGGCGGATCGGGTCGGGCTGTCGGCGTCGCCGTGCTGGCGGCGCATCAAGAGACTGGAGGATACGGGCTTCATTCGCAAGCGGGTGACCCTGCTGGACGCGACCAAACTGGGCCTGGATTTCGAGGTCTACGCCATCGTCAAGCTGAGCCTGCCCTCGACCGAGAACCTGGAGGCGTTCGAGATCGCCGTCTCGGCCTGGCCCGAGGTGGTGCAGTGCGCCACCATCACCGGCCGCGAGGACTATGTGCTGCGGATCATCACCTCGGACATGCACGCCTTCGACCAGTTCCTGCGCCTGAAGCTGCTCAGCCTCGGCATCGTCTCGGACTGCGAGAGCCACATCGTCACCCGCGGGGTGAAGAATGTGACCGCCCTGCCGCTGGGCATCATCACGCCGCACGTGGGGTAGTGGCGGTCCCTGTGGGAGAAGGCATGCGACGATTTGCAGGTACGGCGACGGGACTGGTGCTGGCTCTGTGCGCCGGGGCGGTCGCCGCGCAGTCGCTGGAGACGGTAGCAACCACGCCGGCCGAACCACTCCTGATCGAGAGCGTGGTCCGGCTCGCGGACGGGTCGCTGTTGCTGTCGTCGATCTATACGGGACGGGTGTTCAAGGTGGCAGCCGATGGCGCCCTGACCACTCTTGCCGAGACCGACGACGCCGGGTTCTACGGCCTCGCCGCCGATCCCGCCCGCGACGTCCTGTACGCAGTGACGGCTCCGCGCCCCGGCCCGGGCACGGGGCGGCCGCCCGAATCTGGCGTGGACCGGCTGAATCTGACGACGGGTCGCTTGGAGGGCCTGCTGCTCCTCGGCCAAGAGGCCCCGGCCTTAGGCGATGTGACCGTCGGTCCTTCCGGAGAGGTTTTCGTCGCCGACAGCAAGGCCGCAAGGATCTTCGTCGGAGAACCCGGCGGCGACCTGACGTTGCTCGTCCAACTGCCCGATGGCGCCTCGCCGCAGGGCATGGCCGTCTCAGCGGACGGCCGCTGGCTGGTGTTTTCCGACTATCGCACGGGGCTGCACCGGATTGATCTGACGGCGGCCCGCCAGGCTCCGATTGCCTTCGCCGCCAACGATTTCCAGCCCCTGCCCGCGCCCGAAGGCGCCGAACTGCGCGGCATCGACGGGCTGGTGCGATACCGCGATACGATTATCGCCATCCAGAACGGCACCCGGACGCCGCGCGTGCTGCGCTTGACCCTGACCTCTGACTGGTCGGCTGTGACGGTACGGGAGGCGCTGGTCGAAGGCCCGCCGCTTTCCGAACCGACCACCGGCTTCATTGAGGGCGACAGCTTCGTCTTCGTCTCACGCAGCCAGTGGACCGACTTCGGCCCCGACGGCAGGCCGACTTCGGCTGCGCCTGCCCCCGCCGTCATCAGCCGTTTGTCCCTCGCGCTCGCGGGACCTCAGCAATGACCGATCCGTCGGCCCTCGTTGCGCTAACGTCTTCTCAGTTCGCGGCCGTGATCGCCCTGTTTCTTCCCGGCTTCCTGTCCTTGCGTATTGACCGGTTGATCCATCCCCGCCGCGATCATACCGCGACCGAGGATGTGATCGATATTCTGGGTTATTCTCTGCTGAACGCCGGTGTCCTGAGCTGGGCCATTCTCACTGCTACGGACATTCTGACAGGGCCATCGCCGAATTATCTCGCGCTCGGGCTGTGGGGTGCGTTGATCTGCGTGATCGCCCCCGTCGCTTGGCCACTCGCGTTTCGGGGCCTTCAACGCTGGGCGGCGCGGCGCGGATGGATCATGAGCCCGCACCGGACGGCTTGGGACGATTTCTTCAGCAGGAAGCAGCCCTGCTGGGTTGTGGTTCATATGGCCGATGGATCGTTGGTCGGTGGCTATTTCGGCGAGCGATCGATCGCTTCGGTTGGTACAGACGCCGGCCACATCTACATTGAGGAGCTGTGGCAGCTGGACGGCACCGGCGCTTTCGTGAAGCCGACACCGGAGACGAAAGGTGCAATTTTTCGCCCCACAGACTATCTTTGGATCGAAGTCAAAAAGGACGACTGATGTCGACCAACGCCACGCCGCCCCGATCTCTCGAGCGCCTTGAAAAGGGCGGCTGGTCACCGACCCGCAGTGGACCGAAAAGTCCGCCTGTTGGCCCTGCAACCGCACCGGTTCGCTTGACGCCGCCCCCTCCCCCGCCTGTTGATCGTCGGCGCTGATTTCGGCGGAGGGGGAAGCATGATCGAAATGGTGATCGACGCCCGCCGCAAGGACCTGGGCGGATTCGAGGTCGGGCGCATCCTGCCGTTCCACGCGCGGCGCACGGTCGGGCCGTTCATCTTTCTGGACCAGATGGGCCCGGCCGAGTTCGCGCCGGGGTCCGAGGCGATCAACGTCCGCCCGCACCCGCACATCGGCCTGTCGACCCTGACCTATCTGTTCGAGGGCGAGATCATCCACCGGGACAATACCGGCGCGACCCAGGCCATCCGGCCCGGCGAGGTCAACTGGATGACGGCGGGCAAGGGCATCGTCCATTCGGAGCGGACCACGCCGACGAAACGGTCCGAAGGCGGTCCCATGCACGGCATGCAGGCCTGGATCGCCCTGCCCGACGAGGTCGAGGACTGCGATCCCTCTTTCCAGCACTACGCCGGGCCCGACCTGCCCGCCTATGAGAACGCCGGCCTGTTCGCGCGGCTGGCGGCGGGCGAGGCCTACGGCGCCTCGGCCCGGGTCAGGACCGCCTCGCCCCTGTTCTATGTGCATTGGGAACTGGCCGAGGGGGTGCGCACGGCGCCGCCCCCGGGAAAGGGCGCCGGCGGCTATTCGGAGCGCGCCCTGTATGTCGCCAGGGGCGAGATCGAGGTCGGCGACCGCGGCTTCCACGAAGGTCAGATGATCGTGCTGGAGCCGACGGCGGAACCGACCATCAAGGCGGTCCGGCCCTCGACCGTCATGGTGCTGGGGGGCGAGCCTGTGGGGCCGCGCGTCATCTGGTGGAATTTCGTCTCATCGTCCCAGGCGAAAATCGACGCGGCCAAGGCCGACTGGAAGGCCGGGCGAATGGCGCTGCCGGTCGAGGACGATGTCGAGTTCATCCCCCTGCCTGACGTTCCCTCGACGCCCGAACCGGCCCCGGCGGCGGTGAAGCCGGAACCCACGCATCCGGTCTAGAGGCCGCCCAGAAACGACAGCAGCAGCCGGTTCACCTCATCGGCCCGTTCCTGCTGGATCCAGTGGCCGGCGCCGGGGACGACGACCTGCATGCGCAGGTCCGGCGCGCGGTCCCTCAGCCCCGCCTCATGCTGACCGGAATAGTGCCGCACCGGATCGCGTTCGCCGACCACGAAGGCGGCGGGCACGGTGATGCGGGCGTCCTGCAGATGGGCCGTCAGCGACCAGTTGCGGTCGAGGTTGCGATACCAGTCGAGCGGTCCCCTGAAGCCCCCGGCGGCGAAGGCGGCGACATATTCGGCGAAATGGGCCGGGCTCATCCAGGGCGGCAGGGTCGCGTCATCGGGGATGGTGGAGATGAAGCTCTGGCCCTCGGGGATGAAACCGGTCGACTGAACGCCGTCGGGCGTGGCGCCGTCATAGGCGTAGAAGGCCTTGCGCAAGGCCGTGGCGGGATCGGCCTCGAACACCGCATGGGCGTCGGCCGCCTGGAACTGGTTGATGTAGAGCTCGCCCAGCCCGGCCCGTTTCGAGATCGCCGCCATGGCCGCGGTCGGGGGGCCCTTGGGCCGGCGCGGCTGGAACGGAACCGACAGGCCGAAGACCGCGCGGAACACATCGGGCCGTGTCAGGGCGCAATGCCAGGCCACCGGCGCCCCCCAGTCGTGGCCGACGACGACGCAGGACGTCTCGCCCAGGGCCCGGACCAGATCGACCATGTCGCCGACGAGGTGGAGGATCGAATAGGCGTCGCGATGCTCCGGCTTGTCGGTCCCGCCATAGCCGCGCATGTCGGGGGCGACGGCGTGGAAGCCGGCGGCGGCCAGCGCCTCGACCTGCGCCCGCCAGCTGATGCCGAGTTCGGGGAAGCCGTGGATCAGCAGGACCAGCGGACCGGAGCCGGCCTCGAGGATGTGTTGGGTCAGGCCGTCGGTCTGGATCGCGCGCGATTGCATCAATTTATCATCCCCTCATCCCGGCGAAAGCCGGGACCCAGTGCTTTGGGTGAACTACTGCCAGCGAGACACGGCCAGATCGTCCTGAAACGCAAGCGTCAAGCTGGCCAGAACCGGGTCCCGGCTTTCGCCGGGATGAGCGGAATGTGGGAACCTAGAGCGTCACCCCCGTGGTGCGCATGATCTCGGCGCGGAGCTCCGGCATGCCGTCGCCCTTCTCGGCCGAGGTGACGATGACCGCCGGATAGGCGGCGCCGCGTTTGGAGACGCCTTTCAGGGTCGCGGCCTGGACCTTTTCAGCCTCGCCCTTCTTGAGCTTGTCGGCCTTGGTCAGGATGATCTGATAGCTGACGGCCGCGAGGTCCAGCGCGTCCAAGGCCTCGTCATCGACCCTCTTGAGACCGTGGCGAGCGTCGATGAGCAGATAGACCCGTTTCAGCGTCACCCGGCCGCGCAGATAGTCGCGGCCCAGGTCCTGGAATTTCTTCACCGTCGATTTGGACGCCTTGGCCCAGCCGTAGCCGGGCAGGTCGACCAGCCGCATCTTGCCGTCCAGGTCGAAGAAATTGACCTCGCGCGTCCGGCCCGGCTCGTTCGAGGCGCGCGCCAGTTTGTGCATGCCGACCAGGCCGTTGATCAGGCTGGACTTGCCGACGTTGGACCGACCGGCGAAGGCGACTTCGGGCAGGTCGGGGTCGGGCAGTTGCTCGATCCTGGCGCACCCCATGACGAAGGTGGCGGGGCGCGCGAACTGGATACGCCCCTGCTCCAGTTCTTCCTCGGTAAACTCGTCCATCACCCTATTTTCCGCTCATCCCCGCGAAAGCGGGGACCCAGTCCTGTCCAGCCTGACGCCGGCGTTTCAGGACATGGGTCGATGCATACACGCCCGACGCCTTTTCACCCAAGGCGCTGGGTCCCGGCTTTCGCCGGGATGAGCGGACCAGATGGATTCAGGCCTTCGCCTTCTTCAGACGCTCGATGAAGGTGTCGATCGGGTTCTCGGCCTTCAGCCGGTGCATGATGACGTACTGCTGGATGATGGTCAGGATGTTCGACCAGCCCCAGTAGAGCAGCAGGCCCGCCGGGAAGCCGGCCATGATGAAGGTGAAGATCACCGGCATCCAGGCGAAGATCTTGCGCTGCATCGGATCGGGCGCCGGCGGGCTCATGGCCATCTGCAGCCACATGGTCAGGCCGTAGACGATGGCCAGCACGCTGAGGCCGAGGGTGAAACCGCCGCCGCCGCCGTTGTTGAGGAACTGGCCGATCAGCGGCGCCGAGGCCGGGTCCCAGGGGATCAGGCCGAACAGGGTCCAGATGTTGGTCGGGTCGGGCGCCGACAGGTCCTGAATCCAGCCGAAGAAGGGCTGGTGACGCATCTCGATGGTCACCGACAGCATCTTGTAGACGGCGTAGAAGACCGGAATCTGCAACAGCAGGGGCAGACAGCCCGCCAGCGGGTTGATCTTCTCCTTCTGATACAGCGCCATCAGTTCCTGCTGCTGTTTGGCGGGATCGTCGGGGTGCTTCTTCTTGATCTCCTCCATCTTGGGCTGGAGGGTCCGCATCTTGGACATGCTCTCGTAGCTCTTGTTGGCCAGCGGGAACATGAACAGGCGGACGGTCAGGGTCAGGGCCAGGATGGCCAGGCCGAAATTGCCGATCAGGCCGTAGTAGAACTCGACCACGATGAAGATCGGGCGGGTCAGGAAGAACAGGAAGCCCCAGTCGATCGCATAGATGAAGCGCGGCAGACCCAGCGCGTCCTCATAGTCGGCCAGAATCTGTTTGCGCTTGGCCCCGGCGAACAGCCGCTGGGTTTCGGTGACCTGACGGCCGGGGGCGATGGTGCGGGCCTGGCCCTGCAGATTGACCTCGTGAACCTGCAGGCCGTTGATTTCACGGACGCGGAACTCGGCGTCGACGCGCTCCGCCTGGTCGGGAATCAGCGCCGCCATCCAGTATTTGTCGGTGATGCCCATCCAGCCGCCGGTCGACTCATAGGTCTGCAACGGCTTCTTGACCCAGGCGCCGTACTTCAGCTGCTGGGTGGAGTAGTCGCCCGGCGAGCCGAAGGTGCCGATGGCGCCCTCGTGCAGGATCTGGTTCTTGCCGAGATCCGACGGGACGCCCTGCCGCTCGACCCGGCCGAACGGGGCGATGGTGATGGGTTGGGTGCTGAAGTTCGCGACCGTGTCGGTGACGGTGAACAGATACTGGTCGTCCAGGGCGATGCGGCGCGTGAAGCGAAGGCCCGCGCCATTGTCCCAGGTCAGGGTCACGGGCGTGGTCGGCGTCAGCGTCGCCCCCTGGGTCAGCCGCCAAGGGGTGTTCGCGTCGGGCACGCCGCCGGGCACATTGTCGCCGTTCCAGCCGAACAGCGCCTGGTAGGCGTTCCGCATCCCCTGCGGGCGGAACAGTTCGACCGGGGGCGAGCCGTCTTCCAGCGTCTCGCGGTAGCGGGTCAGGAACAGGTCGTCGATCCGGGCGCCCCGGAGCGACAGCGATCCTCTGAGGGTTCCGGTCTGGATCGGCACGCGGTCCCCGCCCGCGGCCATCGCCGTGCGGCGATCGGCGACAAAGGCGCGCGGGCCTTCGCTGACCGAGCCCGCGGCGGCGGGGAGGACCCCGGACGTCTCCGCCGCCGCTGCGGCCTCCTGGGCGGCCTTGCGGCGCTCGGCCTGGGGCTGCATCACGAAGAAGCTGTAAGCGACCAGCATCAGGGACGCGATCACGACGAAGATGATCGTGTTTCGGCTGTTGTCTTGAGGAGGCATGAAGTTCAGGAATCCTGGCCGGCGTTTGCGGGTGTCGTGGGCGCGGTCTTGGCCGCCGGCCCCCGACCTGGAGCGCCTTGGGTCGCGAGCCTTGTAAGCGCCGATTTCACATCGTCAAGCAGCCGGTCCCAGGGACGGTCCGCCGTGCCCATGCGGGCAATGAAGACATAGTCGCTGCCGGGGACCGCCAACAGGGGGGCGATGGCGCGAGCGGCCTCCCTGAGGCGGCGCCTGGCGCGGTTGCGGATCACGGCGTTGCCGACCTTTCTGGTGGCGGTGAAGCCCAGCCGCACCGTCTCGACGCCGTCCCGGCGGTCCAGCCGCTGCACGACCACGGCGCCGCTGGCCTCTGAAACGCCTTTCGCGGCCGCCAGAAACTGGGGCCGCGAGGTCAGGCGTTCGATTTTGAACAGGTCGCTCATTGTTCCTCCCCCCGCGGGGGAGGGGGACCGCGAAGCAGTGGAGGGGTCCAGCCCCGTCCACAGGCTTTCGGGTCCGGCCCCCTCCACCATGCTGTGCATGGTCCCCCTCCCCCGGCGGGGGAGGAATGGAAAAGACTAGGCCGTCAGGCGCTTGCGGCCCTTGGCGCGGCGGCGCGCAACGATCTTCTGTCCGTTCTTGGTGGCCATCCGCGAACGGAAGCCGTGACGGCGCTTGCGCACGAGTCGCGACGGCTGATAGGTCCGCTTCACGGTCGGCTCCTGGGACTGAAAACAAAAAGGCGGCGGAAGGCGTCCGTCGCGGGAAGGGCGGGCGTATAAGCGGCAGGGCCTTCGGTGTCAACGCCGACGGCCCTTCGGCGGAGAGACCATGGACCGGATCAAACGCTTTCTGCCCCTGATTCTGCTGGCCGGCGTCATCACCCTGATCTTCGCCATGGGCTGGAACCGCTATCTGTCGCTGGACACCATCCGCGAACATGGGGCCGCGTTCCGCGCCTTCAAGGACGCCAACTACCTGCTGTGCCTTCTGGTCCTGATGGTGCTGTTCGCGGTCCTGACCGCCAGCGTGGTGCCCGGCGTCTTTTTCGTGACCATCACCGCCGGCTATCTGTTCGGGCCGTGGGTGGGCGGGATCTCCACCTCGATCGCCGCCACCGCCGGGGCCCTGATCGTCTATGCCGTGGCCCGGTCGGCGCTGGGCGAGGCGCTGAGGAAGAAGGCCGAACGCGACGCCGGCCTGATGCGGAAGGTCTGCGACGCCATCGACAAGGACACATTCTGGTATGTTCTGGCCTCGCGCCTGGCCGTGGTCGTGCCGTTTCACATGATCAATATCGCGGCCGGGATCATGGCCGTGCGGCTGGGTCCCTACACGCTCGCCACGGTGATCGGCCTGCTGCCCGCGCACATCATCTATTGCTGGATCGGCGCGCGGCTGAACGAGCTGCTGAAGACCAATCCCGACCCGGACTTCCAGGCCCTGTTCGGCCAGTTCTGGGCCCCGATGGCGGGTGTCTTCGTGCTGGCGGTGGTGTTGCCGTTCGGGCTCAAGGGGCTGCAGGCCGCTCTTGGACGAAAGGGCGCGGCGTGAACGGCGCAGCTTTTGGCCCGGGCCTTGCGTTAAGGGCGACATGACCCGTCCGCGGCCCATGTTGAGCCGGATCCGACAGCGCCTCGGCCTGCCCGCCGACTGGCGCGAGCTGGTGAAATTCCATGCCCCGGACGCCCTGGCCTGGCGGCTGCTGATGCTGACCTTCATCTTCACGGTGGTGGTCGAAATCCTGATCATCGCCCCCAGCGCCGCCGGCTTCCACGAGCGCTGGCTGCTGGACCGGCTGCAATCGGCGGAACTGGCCTCCGTCGGGGTCGAGGCCCTGCCCTATTCGGCGGTCGAGGACGACGTCGCCGAACAGCTGCTGGCCATCGGCGGCGTGCAGGCGGTGGTGGTCGGCGATCAGGGCGTGCGCCGCCTGCTGCTTCAGGCCCCCAACCTGCCCCGGACGCCCGACCTGATCGACCTGCGCCAGAGCCGGCCCGTGACGCGGATCGCCGATCCGTGGCGCACCCTGGTCGGCCACCCCGACCGGTCGATTCGCGTCCAGGCGCGGCCGCGCTATCGCTCCGGCGACTTCATCGAAATCCTGGCCCCGGCCGAGCCTCTGAAGATCGAGCTGCGCGCCTTCCTGCTCAACAGCCTGCTGACCTCCCTGCTGATCTCGCTGGTGGCCGGGGGGCTGCTGTACGGCGGTCTGGCCTTCCTGGTGCTGCAGCCCCTGCGGCGGGTGACTCGCTCGATCGAGCATTTCGCCCTAGACCCCGAGACGGAGGGCGATCCACCCAGCGACCGCCACGACGAGATCGGCCGGGTGGAGCGCGAACTGGCCCGGATGCAGGAGGAGGTGCGTGTCTCCCTGCGGTCTCGCGCGCGGCTCGTGGCGCTGGGCGAGGCGGTGGCCAAGATCAACCACGACCTGCGCAACATGCTGACCTCGGCCCAGATGGCGTCCGAGCGGTTGGCCGATTCTCCGGATCCCGAGGTCGCCAGGGTCCTGCCCCGGCTGGAGCGGGCGCTGGGCCGCGCGGCCGCCCTGTCGCGCAATGTCCTGGAGTACGGCAAGAGCGAGGAGCCGCCGCCTCAGCGGGTGCGGATCGTTCTGGCCCCGGCCGTCGCCGCGGCCGCGGAGGACGCGGGCCTGACGGCGGACGGTGTACGGCTGACCAAATCCATCCCGGCCCGGCTCGGCGTCATGGCCGACCCTGACCAGTTGCACCGCGTTCTCGTCAATCTGATGCGCAACGCCCGTCAGGCCATAGAGGGCGACCCGACCCGCCGGGCCGGCCGCAGGGGCGTGGTCCGCGTCGCCGCCGCGATCGAGGACGGGGACTGCGTCATCCGGATCGCCGATGACGGACCCGGCATCCCGCCGCGCCTGACCGAGAACCTGTTTGAGCCCTTCGTCAGCGGCCGGGCGTCGGAAGGGGCCGGGCTGGGGCTGGCCATTTCGCGCGAACTGGCGGCCAGCCATGGCGGCGCCCTGACGCTGGTCGGGACCGGGCCGACGGGCACGACCTTCGCCCTGCGCCTTCCTCACTGAGGCAATTGGCGCACGGATCCGGCGCCAAATCGCGCGACCGGCGTTATCGCTAGGAGAGTCGGGCGAAACCGCCCAGCTTCACTGTCAGTTCCTTCTCCCCGGGAGACCTTGATGACCCGTTTCACCTTCGCCGTCGCCGCCGCCCTGATGCTGGCCGCCGCCCCGGCCCTGGCCCAGACCCCACCCGCGCAGGTCCAGAACAAGACCGCCATGTCGACCACGGCGCCCGCGCCGGGCTCGGAGGAATGGCTGCGGCTGCGCGGTGAAAGCTACAGCGCCGCTGCGGACGCCGAACAGGACCCGGCCGAGGTCGCCGCGACGGTGCGGCTGAACGCCGGGATCGCCGCCCGCAACGACGCGGCCGAACGCACCGAGACCGAGGGAACCGCCGCCTGGCAGGGCGAACAGGCCCGCTGGCGCGCCGAGACCGCCCGTCTGGAAACCCAGCGCGCCCAGTGGGAGGCCGATGTCGCCAGCGCCGAGGCCGCGCGGGTCCGGTACGAACGCGAACGCGCCGCCTGGGCGGCCGAGGTGGCCGCCTGCGAACGCTCGCCGCGCGGCTGCGTCAGCATGGCGCCGAAATACTGACGGCGCCCGGCGTCCGGCAGGACCCGTGGCTGAAGCCTGCGGCGTTGCGCCTCGCGGCGGGGCGTGACACCGTCCCGGCACGCAGGCGCGGGGGACCATGACCGAGATCGCCGAAGCGCCTTTGCAAGAGCCGAAAGCGGGCCGGCGCGCCGACCGTCCGCTGTCCGGTTGCCGCACCGACACCTGGCGGCATCCCGGCTGGGTGCGGCTGACCCACTGGCTGAACGTGATCGCCGTCGTCGTGCTGATCATGAGCGGCCTGAACATCCTGCTGGCCCATCCGTACCTGTACTGGGGCGTGCGCTCGACCTTCGCCGAGCCGTGGGTCAGCATTCCGCCGATCCCTAACTGGCTGCTGATTCCGCCGGGCCGGAACCTGGCCGAGGCGCGGAATTACCACTTCCTGTTCGCCTGGATCTTCGTCCTGAACGGCCTGGTCTATCTGCTGTTCGGCTTGCTGACCCGCCGCTTCGGCCGCCGCCTGTGGCCGACGGGCGGAGATTTGAAAGGCATCGGCGCTTCGGTGGCCGAGCACGCCCGGTTCCACTTCCCGACGGACGACCACGCCCGCACCTACAATGTCATCCAGAAGCTGACCTATCTGGCGATGATCCTGATCGTCCTGCCGCTGATGCTGGTCACCGGCCTGTCGATGTCGCCGGGGTTCAACGCCGTCGGCGGGATGCTGCTGGAGATCATGGGCGGGCGGCAGTCGGCGCGGACCCTGCATTTCATCTCGGCGGGGCTGATCGTCGGCTTCATCGCCGTCCATGTCGGTCTGGTGATCTGGACCGGCCTGTTCAACAATATGCGGTCGATGATCACCGGCTGGTTCGTGATCCAGCCGCCCGGCTCGACGGCCGGGCCGAAACTGGGGCGCAAGCCGCCGGCCGATCCGGGAGACGCGTCATGAACCGCCGCCGCTGGCTGACCGGCGCCTTCGCGACCGCTGCGACCGCCCTGCTCGCCGCCTGCAACCAGGCGGGAGCCAGCCTGGCCGAACAGGCGCGGCGGATGGGCGAGGGCCTGACCCGGCGGGCGCAGCGGCTGTTGATTCCCCGCGACGCCCTGGCCCCGACGTACAGTCGGTCGGAGATATCGGCGGACTTTCGGGCCAACGGTTCGGTCGATCCGGCGGCGGCGGATTATGGGGCGCTGAAGGCCGCGGGGTTCGCCGACTATCGCCTGATCCTCGACGGCCTGGTGGAGCGCCCCCTGTCGCTCAGTCTGGCCGAACTGCGCGCCCGCCCGTCCCGGACCCAGATCACCAAACACGACTGCGTCGAGGGCTGGACCTCGATCGGCGAATGGACCGGGGTGCGGCTGGAGACCCTGCTGGACGAGGCCGGGCTGAAGCCCGAGGCGCGCTACATCGTCTTCCACTGTTTCGACGCCCTGGATCAGCGCGAGGACGGCGAGCGCTATTATGAAAGCATCGACCTGATCGACGCGCGGCACCCGCAGACGATCCTGGCCTGGGCCATGAACGGCGAGACCCTGCCGGTCCCGCACGGCGCGCCGCTGCGCCTGCGGGTCGAGCGGCAGCTGGGCTACAAACACGCCAAATACATCCGCCGCATCGAGGCGGTGGAAAGCTTCGCCCACATCGGCGGCGGCAAGGGCGGATACTGGGAAGACCGGGGATACGAGTGGTTCGCGGGGATATAGCCCCCCTCTCCCGCTGGGAGAGGGCTTGAGCCCCGGGAGCGAAGCGATCGGCATAAGGCGAAAGGGTGAGGGGCGACCGCCGGCGCGCGGCTTCGCCGCTTCCACTATCCGACCCTCATCCGGCGCTGCGCGCCACCTTCTCCCAATGGGAGAAGGAGATCTGCAGCGTTTACGCCTCCGCGCCCTCGGCCCGCTTCTTCATCATGGCGTCGAAACTGCCCCAGACGCCGTCGGGGCCGTGCCAGGCGCCGGTGGTGGCGGCCTTGGAGTATTCGGTGGCGCGGGCCTCGAAGAAATTGGCGTGTTCGACGCCCGACAGCAGGGACTGCAGCCAGGGCAGCGGGTTTTCCTTGACGCCGTAGACTTCCGGCAGGTGCAGCTGACGCAGGCGCCAGTCGGCGATGAAGCGGATGTACTGTTTGATGTCTTCGGGCGTCATGCCGTTGACCGGGCCCATCTCGAAGGCCAGGTCGATGAACCGGTCCTCCATCTCGACCACGGTCTTGCAGCAGTCGACGATGTCGGCGGCGACCTGCGGCGTGACCGCCCCCGTCTCCTTGTTGAAGGCGTGGTACAGTTTGATGACGCCTTCGCAGTGCAGGCTCTCGTCGCGGACCGACCAGCTGACGATCTGGCCCATGCCCTTCATCTTGTTCTGGCGCGGGAAATTCATCAGCATGGCGAAGCTGGCGAACAGCTGCAGCCCCTCCGAGAAGCCGCCGAACATGGCCAGGGTCCGGGCGATGTCGCCGTTGGTCTCGACCCCGAATTTCCCCATGAAGTCATGCTTGTCGCGCATGGCCTCGTATTCCATGAAGGCGCCGAACTCGCTCTCGGGCATGCCGATGGTCTCGAGCAGCAGGGCGTAGGCGGCGATGTGGATGGTCTCCATGTTGGCGAAGCTCGCCAGCATCATCTTGACCTCGGTCGGTTTGAACACCCGACCGTATTTTTCCATGTAGTTGTCCTGGACCTCGATGTCGGCCTGGGTGAAGAAGCGGAAGATCTGGGTCAGCAGATTGCGCTCGGACGGGGTCAGATTGACAGCCCAGTCCTTCATGTCCTCGCCCAGCGGCACCTCTTCGGGCATCCAGTGGACCTGCTGCTGCTTCTTCCACATGTCGAAGGCCCACGGGTAGCGGAACGGCTTGTAGGCCGCCGACGGGGTCAGCAGGCCGGGGGTGGTGGGCTTGATCGAGACGTGCGCGTTCATCGGTACTGGGCTCTGTCGGCGAATCCGGAGGATGGATTCACCATGCGGTCGGACGCGCCCGGCGCCAAGCCGAATTGCGGCTA
>CALSBO010000016.1:0-48658 GCA_943373195.1 Brevundimonas vancanneytii | reverse complement strand
ATCACGGCCCGCTTCGGCGCCGCTCCGGCCGAGTGGCATTCCGGCGTCGCCCCGCCGCGCCGCCGCCAGGTGTGGGAGGCGGTGTGCGCGGGCCGCTGCAACATCGTGGTCGGGGCCCGCTCGGCCCTGTTCCTGCCCTTCGTCAACCTGCGGCTGGTCGTCGTGGACGAGGAGCACGACGGCTCGTTCAAACAGGACGAGGGGCTGATCTATCACGGCCGCGACCTGGCCGTGGCGCGGGCGCGGATCGAGACTGCGACGGTGGTGCTGGCCTCGGCCACCCCGTCGCTGGAAACGCTGTGGAACGCCCATCAGGGGCGCTACGGCTGGCTTCGACTGGCCGCGCGGCACGGGGCGGCGGTCCTGCCCGAGGTCACCCTGCTGGACCTGCGGACCTGTCCGCCCGACCCACAGACCTGGCTGTCCCAGCCCCTTCGCGAGGCCATCGGCGAGACGTTTGCACGCGGCGAACAGACCCTGCTGTTCCTCAACCGGCGCGGCTATGCGCCGGTGGTCCTGTGCCGCGTCTGCGGTCACCGGCTGACGGCGCCCGACACCGACAGCTGGCTGGTCGAGCATCGCTACACTGGCCGACTGGTTTGCCACCTGACCGGCTTCACCATGGCGCGGCCCAAACACTGTCCGTCCTGCGGCGCGGTCGACAGCCTGGTCTCGGTCGGCCCCGGCGTCGAAAGGGTCGAGGAGGAGGTGCGCCGGCTGTTCCCACAGGCGCGCACGGCGGTGTTCAGCTCCGACACCACCCCCGACGCCAAGTCCGCCCGCGCCCTGATCCGGCGCATGACGGACGGGGAGATCGACATCCTCGTCGCCACCCAGGCGGCGGCCAAGGGGCACAATTTCCCGCTGCTGACCCTTGTGGGCGTGGTCGATGCGGACCTGGGCCTGCGCGGCGGCGACCTGCGCGCGGCGGAACGGACCTTCCAGCTGCTCACTCAGGCCACCGGCCGGGCGGGCCGCGCCGACCGGCCGGGCCGGGCCATCCTGCAGACCTGGACTCCCGAGCATCCGGTGCTCAAGGCCCTGGCCGCCGGCGACCGCGACGCCTTCGTCGCGGCGGAACTGGCCGAGCGCGAAGCCGCCGCCCTGCCGCCCCATGGCCGGCTGGCCGCCCTGATCCTGTCGAGCGAAAATGCGGCGGCGGTGGAGAAATTGGCGCGCGAATTGGCCGGTTCGATTCCCAACGCCGAGCGTCTGGAAGTCTACGGCCCCGCCGACGCGCCCCTGGCCCTGGTGCGGGGCCGCCGCCGCAAGCGCCTGCTGGTCCGCGCCGATCGCGATGTCGATCTGCAAGGCTTCCTGCGCGCCTGGCTGGCGCGGGTGAAGGTCCCGGGATCCGTCCGCCTCAGCGTCGACGTCGATCCCTACAGCTTCCTTTAGCGCGGACCTGTAAGCCGAATCTCGAACAGTTTCGGCCAGTTCTTGCCGGTGACGAACAGCCGGCGGCCCTCCGCGTCCCAGGCGATGCCGTTCAGCACCGCGTCGGTCGGGTCCAGACCGCTGCGGTCGGGCATCAGTTCGGTCAGATCGACCATCCCCGTGACCCTCCCGGTCGCCGGGTCGATGCGGACGATGGTGTCGGTCTGCCACAGGTTGGCGAACACCTCGCCCTCGATCCATTCCAGCTCATTGATCCGCCGCACCGGACGGCCCTGCAGAGTGACCTCGACGCTGCCGGTTTCCTGCAGGGTCGCGGGATCGAGAAAGCGCAGGGTCGAGGTGCCGTCCGACAGGATCAGCCGGGTCCCGTCGTCGGTCAGACCCCAGCCCTCGCCCTCATAGGCGTATTCGCCCGCAGGCTCGAGGTCGTCCAGGTCCCAGGCGAAGGCCTTGCCGTTCTTCCAGGTCAGGGTCAGCACCCGGTCGCCGATATCGGTCAGTCCCTCGCCGAAATAGTCCTCGGCCAGGTCGCGCCGCTGCAGGACCACGCCGTCCTCCAGCCGGACCCGGCGGACGGTCGAGGGATAGCGGCCGGTGCTCTCCAGCAGCAGGCCGTCGCGGAACGCCAGCCCCTGGGTGAAGGCGGCGGGATCGTGGGGATAGGCGCGCACGACCTCGAAGCCATAGACGGGGACGGGCGCGGAAGCGCGGAGCGTCGGAACCGTCGTCTGCGCCGCCGCCTCGAAGGGCGTCAGCAGCAGGACGATCAGGACCGCCGCCCGGCGCATGGTCAGACCCCCGGCTCGGCGGTCTCGGCCTTGTTGAGGGCCGCCCGACCCGCTTCCTCGGCCGCCTGCTTTTTCGCCGAGGCCCGGCGCGAGACCATGTTCAGACCCTCGACCGCGGCCGAGAAGGCCATCGCGGCGTAGATATAGCCCTTCGGCACATGGGCGCCGAAGCCTTCGGCGATCAGCACCATGCCGATCATCAGCAGGAAGCCCAGGGCCAGCATGACCACGGTCGGGTTCTTGGCGATGAAATTGGCGAGGGGATCGGCGGCCAGCATCATCACCGCCACCGCGACCAGCACGGCGACGACCATGATCGGCAGGTGATCGGTCATGCCGACGGCGGTCAGGATGGAGTCGATCGAGAAGACGAGGTCCAGCAGGATGATCTGGACGATCGCCGAGCCGACGTTCGAGACGACCACGTCCTTCTTGTCGAGCATGTCGTGGGTCGGGGTCGGATCGACCGTGTGATGGATTTCCTTGGTCGCCTTCCAGACCAGGAACAGGCCGCCGGCGATGAGGATCATGTCCTTCCAGGAGAAGGCGTTGCCCATGACGGTGAAGACCGGCGCGGTCAGGCTGACGATCCAGGCGATCATCGACAGCAGGCCCAGGCGCATGATCAGGGCCAGGGAGATGCCGATGCGGCGGACCCGGGAGCGGTGCTCCGGAGGCAGCTTGTTCGACAGGATCGAGATGAAGATCAGATTGTCGATCCCCAGCACCACCTCCATGACGATCAGGGTGACGAGCGCCGCCCAAGCGGCGGGGTCGGAAAGGAGGGGGACGATGGAGTCGAACATCTGTGGCGTGATCCTGGAGGCTTGGGGCCGAAATGCATCTGTACAGCGCCGGTTGCGGGTGCGGCAATGCGACGGGTTGCGGCGGCCCGTGTCGGTTGCGGTTCGGGGGTTAGGGTGCTATCAGGCGCCCGGCTGAGCCGGAGGGCGCGTTGCAAGACGCGTCCCCCAAGTGCTTTCTCAAAGCATTTCAGACCTTTGACTGGCGCGGACACGCCGCCGGTCGCCAACCCGAACGCCAACCGCGCGGACATGACAAGTGGCTGACGACTACAGGACGACGGAAGTCGGAACGCGCTACGCACAGGCGCTGTTCGACCTCGCTGACGAAACGGGCGCCCTGGAGGGCGTGCGCGCCGATCTGGCCTCGCTGCGCGCCGCCTGGAACGACAGCGCCGACCTGCGCCGTCTGGCCCAGTCGCCGGTCATGGCGACCGAGGCTCAACAGAACGGTCTGGTCGCCATCGCCGACAAGGCAAAATTCAACGGCGTGACCCGGAATTTCCTCGGCCTGCTGGCCCAGAACGGCCGCGCCCGTGACCTGACCGCCGTGATCGCCGGTTTCGACCTGCTCTATGCGAAGAAGACCGGCGTCGTCGCCGCCGAGGTCGTCTCGGCCCAGGCCCTGACCGCCGCCCAGATGAAGTCCATCCAGTCCGCCCTGCGCGCCTCGTTGGGCAAGGACCCCGAAATGACCGCCCGCGTCGATCCGTCGATCCTGGGCGGCCTCAAGGTCAAGGTCGGCTCGAAACTGTTCGACGCCTCGCTGAAGACCAAACTCGACCAGATGAAATTCGCCCTGAAGCGCGCGTAAGCGCGCTGACCAACAAGAATGCAGCGCGCCCAACCAGCGCGCCGACAAGACGATAACAGAGAGCCTGTCATGGACATCCGCGCCGCCGAAATCTCGGCCATCCTCAAGTCGCAGATCGCCTCCTTCGGCGTGGAAGCGGACGTCTCGGACGTCGGCCAGGTGCTGTCGGTCGGCGACGGCATCGCCCGCATCCACGGTCTGGACAATGTCCAGGCCGGCGAGATGATCGAATTTCCCAAGGCTGGCGTGAAGGGCATGGCCCTGAACCTGGAACGCGACAACGTCGGCGCCGTGATCTTCGGCGCCGACGCCCAGATCGCCGAGGGCGATGAGGTCCGCCGCCTCGGCGAAATCGTGGACGTGCCGGTCGGCAAGGGCCTGCTGGGCCGCGTCGTCAACCCGCTGGGCGAGCCGATCGACGGCAAGGGTCCGATCCAGTTCACCGAGCGCCGCCGCGTGGACGTCAAGGCGCCGGGCATCATCCCGCGCAAGTCGGTGCATGAGCCGATGCAGACCGGCCTGAAGGCCATCGACACCCTGATCCCGATCGGTCGCGGCCAGCGCGAACTGATCATCGGCGACCGTCAGGTCGGCAAGACCGCCGTCGCCATCGACACCATCCTGAACCAGAAGTCGGTCAACGCCACGACCGACGAGAGCGCCAGGCTCTATTGCATCTACGTCGCCATCGGCCAGAAGCGCTCGACCGTGGCCCAGATCGTCAAGACGCTCGAGGAGCGCGGCGCCCTGGACTACACCATCGTCGTCGCCGCCACGGCCTCGGAGCCGGCCCCGCTGCAGTTCCTGGCCCCGTTCTCGGGCACGGCCATGGGCGAGTTCTTCCGCGACAACGGCATGCACGCCCTGATCGTCTATGACGATCTGTCCAAGCAGGCCGTCGCCTATCGCCAGATGTCCCTGCTGCTGCGCCGCCCGCCGGGCCGCGAAGCCTATCCGGGCGACGTCTTCTATCTGCACAGCCGTCTGCTGGAGCGTTCGGCCAAGCTGAACGCCGACTACGGCTCGGGCTCGATGACCGCCCTGCCGCTGATCGAGACCCAGGCCAACGACGTGTCGGCCTATATCCCGACCAACGTCATCTCCATCACCGACGGCCAGATCTTCCTGGAATCCGACCTGTTCTACCAGGGCATCCGCCCGGCTGTGAACGTCGGCATCTCGGTGTCGCGCGTGGGCTCCTCGGCCCAGACCAAGGCGATGAAGAAGGTCGCCGGCTCGATCAAGGGCGAGCTGGCCCAGTATCGGGAAATGGCCGCCTTCGCGAAATTCGGCTCGGACCTGGACGCCTCGACCCAGAAACTGCTGGCCCGCGGCGCGCGCCTGACGGAACTGCTGAAGCAGCCGCAGTACTCGCCGCTGACCATGGAAGAGCAGGTCGTCTCGGTCTACGCTGGCACGCGCGGCTATCTGGACGGCGTCGCGGTGGGCGACATCGGCCGCTTCGAGAGCGAGCTGCTGGCCCGCATCAAGTCGTCGAACCCCGGCCTGCTGGACGGCATTCGCGCCAAGAAGGACCTCACCGCCGAGCTCGAAACCGAGCTCAAGTCGGTGCTGGACGCCTTCCTCAAGACCTTCGCCTGAGCCCCGACCGGATAGCGAGAGAGTAGCCCCGGATGGCCAGCCTCAAGGAAATGCGCAATCGGATCGGAAGCGTGAAATCCACGCAGAAGATCACGAAGGCCCTGAACATGGTCGCCGCGGCCAAGCTGAAGCGCGCCCAGGATCAGGCCGTGGCGGCGCGCCCCTATGCCCTGAAGATGGCCGCGGTCATCGCCAATCTGGCGGCCGGCGTGTCGGGCGACGGCGCGCCGAAGCTGCTGGCCGGCACGGGCAGCGACCAGAAGCACCTGATCGTCGTCGCCACCGGCGACAAGGGTCTGGCGGGCGGTTTCAACACCAACGTCATCCGGGCCGCGCGCGAGCGGATCAACGAACTGATCGCGGCCGGCAAGGACATCCGCATCGTCGCCGTGGGCCGCAAGTCCCGCGACGGCCTGACGCGACTGTACGGTCAGAAGCTGGTCAAGACCTTCGAGATGAGCGACCACAAGGTCATCGGCCTGCCGGCGGCGGAGCCGATCGCGGCCCTGATCGCCGAGGAGTTCGAGGCCGGCCACGCCGACGTCGTGACCCTGTTCTACAGCCGCTTCCAGTCGGTCATCGCCCAGATCCCGACGCCGAAACAGCTGATCCCGGCGGTCGTCGACGGCCCAGAAACGCTCTCTGGCCCGCCGATCGACCTGAACGGCGCGACCTATGAATACGAGCCCTCGGAAGAGGAAATCCTCGAGACGCTCCTGCCGCGCAACATCACCACCCAGGTCCTCGCCGCCCTGTACGAGAACCAGGCCAGCTTCTTCGGCGCCCAGATGGGCGCCATGGACAATGCGACCCGCAACGCGGGCGACCTGATCAACAGCCTGACCCTGCAGTACAACCGCAAACGCCAGGCCCAGATCACCACCGAACTGATCGAGATCATCGCCGGCGCCGAAGCCCTCTGATCCGAACCCCGCCCAGATACGCCCAGATACACGCCAAGCACGACCTTCCGAACGGAACGAACCGATGACCGACACCACCGCCAAGAAAACCGCCGCCAAGAAGCCTGCCGTCAAGGCCGCACCCAAGGCTCCCAAGGCCGCCGCCGCGACCGGCAACGCCGTCGTCACCGCCGGCACCGGCGTGGGCCGGATCGCCCAGGTCATCGGCGCCGTCGTCGACGTCGAGTTCACCGGCCAGCTGCCGGCGATCCTGAACGCCCTTGAGACCCAGAACGTCGACCAGAAGACCGGCCTGCCCTTCACCCTGGTCCTGGAAGTCGCCCAGCACCTCGGCGAGAACATGGTCCGCACCATCGCCATGGACACCTCGGAAGGCCTGACGCGCGGCCAGGCCGTGGTCGACACCGGCACCTCGATCCTGGCCCCGGTCGGCCCGGGCACGCTCGGCCGCATCATGAACGTCGTCGGCGCGCCGATCGACGAACAGGGCCCGATCAAGACCACCATGTACCGTCCGATCCACCGCGAGGCCCCGAGCTTCGAGGAGCAGTCGACGTCGTCGGAAATCCTGGTCACCGGCATCAAGGTCATCGACCTGATGTGCCCGTACACCAAGGGCGGCAAGGTCGGCCTGTTCGGCGGCGCCGGCGTGGGCAAGACCGTGACCATGCAGGAGCTGATCAACAACATCGCCAAGGCCTACGGCGGTTATTCGGTTCTGGCCGGCGTGGGTGAGCGCACCCGCGAGGGCAACGACCTGTATCACGAGATGATCGAGTCCAACGTCAACGTGGACCCGGCCAAGAACAACGGCTCGACCGAGGGCTCCAAATGCGCCCTCGTCTACGGCCAGATGAACGAGCCTCCCGGCGCCCGCGCCCGCGTCGCCCTGACCGGCCTGGCCCAGGCCGAGTATTTCCGCGACGAGGAAGGCAAGGACGTCCTGCTGTTCGTCGACAACATCTTCCGCTTCACCCAGGCCGGTTCGGAAGTGTCGGCGCTGCTGGGCCGCATCCCCTCGGCCGTGGGCTATCAGCCGACGCTGGCCACCGAGATGGGCAACCTGCAGGAGCGGATCACCTCGACCAAGAAGGGCTCGATCACCTCGGTCCAGGCCATCTACGTTCCCGCCGACGACTTGACCGACCCGGCCCCCGCCGCCTCCTTCGCCCACCTGGACGCGACCACGGTTCTGAACCGCGACATCGCCGCCCAGGCCATCTTCCCGGCCGTGGATCCGCTCGACTCGACCTCGCGGATCATGGACCCGCTGGTCATCGGCGAGGAGCACTACCGCGTCGCCCGTTCGGTCCAGGAAGTCCTGCAGCAGTACAAGTCGCTGAAAGACATCATCGCCATCCTGGGCATGGACGAGCTGTCGGAAGACGACAAACTGATCGTCTCGCGCGCCCGCAAGATCAGCCGCTTCCTGTCGCAGCCCTTCTTCGTGGCCGAGCAGTTCACCAACTCGCCGGGCAAATTCGTGTCGCTGGAAGACACGATCCGCTCGTTCAAGGGCATCGTCGCCGGCGAATACGACCACCTGCCGGAAGCGGCCTTCTACATGGTCGGCCCCATCGAGGAAGCCGTCGAAAAGGCCGCCAAGATGGCGGCCGAGGCGGCCTGATCGATGGCCGGCAAGCTGCGGTTCTCGCTGGTGTCGCCTGAGCGCGAGGTCTTCAACGGTCTCGTCGACCAGGTCGATGCGCCGGGCGTCGAGGGCGACTTCGGCGTCCTGGCCGATCACGCCCCCTTCATGACGGCCCTGCGCGAAGGCGTGGTCACCGTCATCGACGGCGGCTCGCGCCGCCAGTTCGACGTCCACGGCGGCTTCGCCGACGTCACCCCGGCGGGCCTGACCATCCTGGCCGAACAGGCCTCGGAAGTGGCTGCGGCGTAAGACCTTGTCATCCCCGAAGCCGCGCAGCGCCCCGGATCAATGTCCGGGGTGACAAGCGCTTGTCATCCCCGAAGCCGCGCAGCGGCTATCGGGGACGCGCTGCCCCAGATCAATCTCTCTCCCGGAAGGCGCGGCGCGCCTGTCCGGGAGCAGGGCCGAAGCAACCCGTATCCCGGTCCAGCTCTCCGAGTTGCCCGGGATTTTCTTTTCGAGAGGCCCATGGCGTCCCGGCTCTCCGCTTCGCTTCGGCCGGGATGACAAGGTGCGCCGTCCATTGCCTCGCGCTAGGGTGAGGTCATGACCTTCCCTGACATTCTCGGCGTCCTCGGCGTCCTCTGCATCCTGATCGCCTACGCCGGCGCCACGACCAGACGGCTTGAAGCGACCGAGGCGCCCGCCCTGCTGCTCAACCTGGCCGGGGCCCTGTTGATCCTGGTGTCGCTGTATTTCGACTTCAACCTGTCGGCGGTGCTGATGGAGGCGGCCTGGGCGCTGGTGGCGATCTACGGCCTGATCCAGCTGGTCCTTGGCCGGAACCGCGCGCCGGACTAGCCTTGCCGTCCTGAGCCGGAGGCCCCCATGCTCGAACTCCGTCCCAACTGCGAATGTTGCGACCGCGACCTGCCGTTCGACAGCGACCAGGCCCGCATCTGCACCTTCGAATGCACCTTCTGCGCCGCCTGCGTGAACGGCGTGCTCAAGGGAGCCTGCCCCAACTGCGGCGGCGGCTTCGTCCCCCGCCCGATCCGGCCGGCGTCGAAACTCGCGCGGTTTCCCGCCTCGACGATCCGGGTGTTCAAGCCCGCGGGCTGTGCGCCGGGGTGATCCTGCGGAACGCCGTTTGACGGATTGTCGCCCATTCAGGCTCGTGGTTAAGCTGACCCTCCCAAAAACAGGAGCTTGGCCATGCGGTCCGCACTCATCGTCTCGATGCTCGTTCTCGGCGCCCTGGCGCAGGGGGCCGCGCAGGCTCAGGACGCCACGGCCACGCCGGCCCAGGCCTTTATGTATGCGGTCGAGAAGGTGTGCGCCCCCAACGCCATGGGCAATCTCCCCATGAACGCGCCGACGCCCGCCTTGGCGGCTCTGAACGTGATGCTGGTCGACGGGGGTACGGACCCCGACGTGCGCGGCGCCTTCCACGACATGCCGGTGACCATCGACTACGGCGCCGTCAGCTCCACCGGCGGCCAGATCGTCATCGGCGCCGACGAGGCGGGTAGCTGTCGGGTAGCGGCCATTCATGTCTCGGCGGCCGACGTGGCGGCGATCCGGGCCGCCTTGCGGGCTGGCGCTGCGGGTTGGAACCCGATCTCCAACGACGCCGCGGCGGGCAAGACGACCTATTCCGGAAACGTCGATGGTCAATCAGTGATGGTCGAGGCCACGGTTCCGCCCGCCGGCTCCCGCTGGGGCGCCGCCGGGATCATGATCACGGTGATGAACCCCGCCGCCCCCGGCTGAGTTCAGACCAGCAGAGGGGCGAACACGGCCACGACCTGTTCGTAGGCCGCCCGCTTGAACGGCACGATCAGGTCGGGCGCGTCCGACAGGGCGCCCCATCGCCAGGCGTCGAACTCGATCTCGCCCCCGGTCCCGACATGCGCCTCCAGGTCGATCTCGGACTCCTCGCCGGTGAAGCGGAAGGCGAACCACTGCTGCTTCTGGCCGACCCAGCCGCGCGCGGCCTTGGACCCGCCGTAGTCGGCCGGGAAGTCATAGGCGATCCATTCCTGGGTGCGGGCGATCAGCTCGGCCGAGACGACCCCGGTCTCCTCCGCCAGCTCGCGCCGCGCGGCGGTCTCCAGGTCCTCGCCCTCATCGACCCCGCCCTGCGGAAACTGCCAGGCGTGGGTGTTCTCGCTCCCGGCCCGGCGCCCGTACCAGACCCGCCCGTCCCGATGGAACAGCACGACGCCGACATTGGGGCGGTAGCGGGAGAGGTCGGTCATGAGGGGCGAGTGGCGAGGGGCGAGGGGCGAGTCAAGAGGGGCAGACCTTGGAGCCGGCGTCTTTCGACCCTCGCCCCTCGCCCCTCGACCCTCGTCCCTATCTTCCCGGCCTTTGCGTCATCGCGCTCGCCGGGGCCAGTTGCAGGCCGCGGGCGTCCATGTCGGCGGTCCAGCGGGCCACCGCCTCGACGGTCACCGGATAGCTGAAGCCCGTGCCCAGGGCCTGGCCGCGGCCCTTGGCCAGGGCCTCCAGCGCGTTCAGCTGGGCGACGATGGCGGTGGGGTTCTGTTCCTCGTCGATGATGCGATTGGCGCTGGCCCGGGCCCAGGCGCCGGGGCGGCGACTCATCGAGCCGTCGTCGAGGAAGGCGACGCCGCGTTGGCGCAACACCGTCAGGAAGGTCGTCATTCCCGCGTCCGAGGCCGCGAACCGGTCGCCCATATAGTTGGTGACGCCGAAATAGCCGGTCGCCCGGCCCAGCAGCCAGTTCATCCGCGCCTGGATGTCGGCCGCCTCGCCCGAGGCCAGCAGGGTGTGCGGGCCGGGGTCGTTGTCGGGATAGCCGGTGGGCTCCATCGGCATTTCCAGCATCACCTCATGGCCCTGGGCGCGGGCCAGATCGATCCAGCCCTGCAGGCCTTCGGCATAGGGGACGAAGCTCAGGGTCACCTCGGCCGGCAGCCGTTCGATGGCGGCGCGGGTGGTGACGGCGTTCAGACCCAGTCCGCCGACGATGATGGCCACGCGCGGGCGGCCGTTCGAGCGGAACGGCCGGGCATAGGCCTGGGCCGGAACGCGGCCGTCGCCGGCGATGGTCGGCAGGGGGCCGTTGGGACCCGGCTGGCTCAGCCCGGCGATGGGGGCGGCGGGCAGGGGGCTGGCGGCGACGCGCGGGGCGGTCACGGGCGCGCCGTTGCCCGACACGGTGGCGCCGTTCGGCAGGGTGATCACGGCCTCCCCGGCCAGGGCCGGGTCGACGGCGCCGGCCTCGCCGGTCAGGTCCTGCCACGAACCGTAGGCGCCCACGGAAAAGGCTTCCAGACCGGTCGGCGGCGGGGCCTCGGCGGCGACCTCGCGCTTCAGGGCGGCGCGGGCCGAGGGCGCGCCGGCGCGCGGGTCGCCCAGCACGGTCACGAACAGGGCGGCGGCGGCGAGCAGCAGGACGCCCGCGCCGGCCACGGCCACGGGCGGCTTCTTCAGGATGCGGCCGACGGGGGCGATGCTCTCGCGCAGGGACCGGCGCACCGGGGGCGCTCCGGCGGTGGTGGCGAGGACGGACTGGCGCTTGGCGAACATGGGCAGGACTGGACGCTCGAACGGGGGTCCGCGAAGCGGACTCCTTCGAGGCTCACAGTGGCGGGCGTCGGTTAAGAAAGCCTAACGCGCCGTTAGGCATCCAACCCCGTTTTCCGGCGTCAGTTTTCCGGCGCGGGCTCCGGCTCCGTGGCCGCCAACGCCGTCCCCGGCGCGGTCACCACGATGCCCTCGGGGGCGGCGGCCAACTGGGCCAGATCGCCCCCGGCGCGCAGCACGTCGAAGGCCCGCTCCAGCTGATAGTCCTTGTCCTCGGGCCAGCCCTCGCCGGGCGCCTCGTGCGGGGTGTGCGGGCCCTTGCGTTCGGCCCCGATGGAGGCGTCCAGCGCCGTGGCGTAGGCGGCCTCGGAATAGATGAAGTTCGACCGCGACACGATCCGCGCCTCGGCCAGCGACCGGGACACTTCCAGGTCCGGCTCGATGCCGATCTTCTGGATCGAGGCGCCCGACGGGGTGAAATAGCGGGCCGTGGTGATCGACAGGGCCCCGTCGGCGCCGTTGCGCAGCGGGATCACCGTCTGGACCGACCCCTTGCCGAAGCTCGTCAGGCCGACGATCGTCGCGCGGCGGTGATCCTTCAGGGCGCCGGCCACGATCTCCGAGGCCGAGGCCGAACCGTAGTTGATCAGCACCACCACCGGCAGGCCGCCGGTCAGGTCGCCGGGCCGGGCGCCATAGCGCTGGATCTGGTCGGCCTTGCGCCCGCGCTGGCTGACGATCTCCCCGCGCTCGAGGAAAGCGTCCGAGACGGCGATGGCCGCGTCCAGCAGCCCGCCGCCGTTGTTGCGCAGGTCCAGCACATAGCCCTTGATGCCGGGATTCTCGGCCTTGAGCCGGGCGATGGTCTCGCCCAGTTCGCGGCCCGTGTTCTCATTGAAGGTCGAGACGCGCAGATAGGCGAAGTCGCCTTCGATGCGGCCGGTGACGGAATCGATCTTGATGATCTCGCGCGTCAGGGTGACCTCGCGCGGCTCCTCGCCGTCGCGCAGGAAGGTGACCTTGACCGAGGTGCCGACCGCGCCGCGCAGCTTTTCGGAAACCTGGCTGACGGTCAGGCCCGCGGCGCTCTGGCCTTCGATCGAGGAGATGACGTCGCCGGCGTTGATCCCGGCGCGGGCGGCGGGGCCGCCGTCCATGGGCGAGATCACCTTCACCATCCCGCCCTCGGCCTGGATGGTCAGGCCGACGCCGGAATAGGCGCCCGACGTGCGCTCCTGCAGTTCGTCGAACCCGGCCGGCGGCAGATAGTTGGAGTGGGGGTCCAGCGCCCCCATCATCCCCTGCAGCGCCGCCTCGATCAGCTTCTTGTCGTCGACCGGCACGACATAGGCCTGTTCGACGATGCCCAGCACGTCGCCGAACAGGGCCAGCATCCGGAACGCCTCATTGCGCGGCGTCTGGCTGGCTGCGGTGGCGGCGCCCAGGCCCACCACGGTCACGGCGGCGACGCCCATCAGCAAGAGTTTACGCATCGGGTCTCTTTCAGCGGAACGAGGGCCGGGGGAGCGGCGCTTCGGCGAACAGTAGCACCACCGCCCGCGACCAAATCGTGGCCGACCGGCGGTTCACGGATAAAAACAGCGTCATCGGGGGTTGGGAAGCGGTTTCGCCGGTAAGGGATGAGGGATTGGGGAGTAGGAGCGACCCAGCCGAGTTGGCCGCTCAGCCGTCATCCCTAATCCCTAATCCCTTGCTACTCACCTGAGCCACGGCGCCGGATCGACCGGCCGCTCGTCGCGACGCAGTTCGACGGCGGGCTCGCCGTCGTCGCCCGTGCGGCCCAAGACCTGGCCGTCCGCGACCCGGGCTCCGGCCTCGACCGAGACCTCGTCCAGCCCCGAGATCACCGCGCGCCAGCCGGGGCCGAGGTCGAGGATCACCACCTGCCCCCAGCCGCTCAAAGGTCCGGCGAACGCCACCCGCCCGGCGGCGGGGGCGCGGACCTCGGCCCCGTCGGCGCGCCAGCTCCAGCCGCTTGAGCCCTGACCGAAGCGGCGCGACGGGGCGCCCTGAACCGGCGCGGTCAGGCGGCTGCGTCCGGCGGGCAGGCGCCCGGCTGTGGGTTCGGTCTCGGTCCCGGCGGGCGGCACGCCGGCGCCCAGCGCGCGTAGCCGGGTCTCCAGCACCCGGGTGGCCCGTTCAGCAGCCTCGGCCTCGGCTCTCAGCACCGCCTGAAGCGCGGTCTTGCGTCCTGTCAGGGCCTCGATTTCGGCCCGCCGGTCGCCCCGGGCGCTTTCGGTGGTGAACAGGGCCTCGCTGTTCAGGGCGCTGAGGCGGCGCACGCGCACGACCTCCGCCTGGCGGTCGGCCAGCCCCTGGGCCCGGGCCTGCAATGCCGGGGCCATGGCCTGCATCAGGATGGCGGCCCGCACCGTGTCCACCGCCCTGTCGGCCGGGACCAGCAGCGGCGGCGGCGGGCGGCGGCTCATCATCTGCAGGGCGGACAGCAGCCGCCCCTGACGTCCACGGGCCTGCGACAGCTGCGCCACCAGAGCGGCCTCGCGCCCGCTCAGTTCGCTCAGCCGCGCCCGCTGCCCCGCGATGACGGCGTCGTCCTGCCCCACCGCCGCGCGCAGTTCCGCCAGTTGCCGTTCCAGTCCGGTGATTTCGCGGGCGGCCTCGGCGGCCTCTTCGCGCAGGCGGCGGGCGCGGGCGCGTTCGTCACGGAACTCGGCCTGCAGCCGTTTGACCTCGCCCGCGGACGGGCTCTGCCGCGCGATCGCCGCCACGGGCAGGGCGATCAGACCGATACAGAGGATCAGGACCGGGGCGCGCATCAGTCGCGATGATAGGGTGATCCGGCCAGAATGGTCACGGCGCGATACAGCTGTTCCGCCAGCATCGCCCGCGCCAGCGCATGCGGCCATGTCTGGGGTCCGAAGGCGAGGATCGATCCGGCCGCCGCGCGCACGCTCTCGTCCAGCCCGTCGGCGCCGCCGATGGCGAAGACCAGCCGCCGCTCGCCGCGATCGCGAAGCCCGGCGATATGGTCGGCGAAGGCCCGGCTGGAGAAGGTCCTGCCGCGTTCGTCGCAGGCGATCAGATGCGCGCCCTCGGCGGCCTTGAGGATCAGTTCGGCCTCCGGCGCCTTGCCCGGCTTGCGCGGCTCGAGATCGACCAACTCCAGCGGACCCAGCCCCAACGCCCGCCCTGTCAAGGTCGCGCGCTCGGCATAGTCGGCCGCCAGCACGGCCTCGGGTCCCCGCCCCGGCCTGCCGATGGCGATGACGGCCAGCTTCATCCGTGGATCAGCGGGTTACGCGCGGGCGTCGAGGCGGTGGCCGCTCTCGACCGACCAGATCTTCTCGATGTTGTAGAAGGCGCGCACCTCGGGACGGAACAGGTGGACGATGACGTCCCCCGCATCCAGCAGCACCCAGTCGCAGTGCGGCAGGCCCGAAACCTTGACCTTGCCCAGACCCTGTTCCTTCAGCGCGCGCTGAAGGTGATCGGCCAGGGCGCCGACGTGACGGTGCGACCGCCCGGAGGCGATGATCATGGTGTCGGCCATCGGGCTTTTGCCCCTCAGGTCGATGAGCACGATGTCCTGGGCCTTGTCGTCGTCGAGACGCGACAGAATGGCCGTTTCCAGAGCGGTGGAGCCGACGGGAAGTGGAGCCTGCGGACCGTCGGAGTGGATGGAGTCGAATTCGTCCATCTCGTGCGCCGTGTGGGCGGCGTCTTGCGCATCGTGCGCGGGCGAGGGGGTCAGCGGAGGGCTCCGGGGAGATTACTAAAGCGGCAGCCTATCACAAATGCGCGGCGGCGTCACGCGCGGCCCGCAGCGCCGTCGAGGACCGCGGATTCAGCGGCGCCGTCAGATACGTCCAGGCCGGCGCCTCGAGGTCGGCCAGCAGCCGCGCCTGCGCCGTCGGAATCCGCGCCGGGGCGAACCGCGCGGCGGCCGGCGCGGTGCGGCTGTGGTGCAGGGACCCTGGCCGGGCGATCACCGCCATCGGCATCATGCGCATGATGTCGGTCCATCCCCGCCATTTGTGAAAACTGGCCAGATTGTCCGATCCCATCAGCCAGACGAACCGCACCCCCGGATGCCGCGCGGTCAGGGCGCGCAGGGTGTCGACGGTCCACTGCGTCCCCGCCTTGGTCTCGAAATCCGAGACGATCATCGACGGCCCGGAGGCCGCCAGCGCCGCCGCCGCGCGGGCCGAGGCCATCCGCTCGGCCAGGGGCGCGCTGTCGCGGGCGTCCTTAAGAGGATTCTGCGGCGACACCAACCAGACCACCCGGTCGAGCCCCAGCCGTCGCATCGCCGTCTCGGCCACATGGGCATGCCCGTCATGAGCGGGATTGAACGAGCCCCCGAACAGGCCGACCGCCATGCCGCGCGAGAGGTCCAGCCCGTCGCGCAGGGCGCCGGGTCGGGGCCCGGAGGTCCTGGGTGCGGGGCCGGCGTGGAAGAAGGACAAGGCGGCAGGGCTCGCGCGGACTTATGCTCACGAGGGAGCTAACACGCCGCCCCGGCGGTGTCGCCTGCGATCAGCCGGCGAAGTCCGCGCAGTACTGGTGCATGTGGGCGATGTACTCGGCCAGGGAGCCGAGGTCGTTCTCATCGCGGAGGGCCTGCACCCGGTCCGGGTCCTCGAGGTCGTTCGGAGCCCAGACCCCCTGGGCCACGCAGCGACCCTGACTGCCGTATCGCTGGGGGCGGTTCTCGCCGACGGCGATCCGGTCATACAGATAGGCGTAGTTCGAGCGGCTCGTCTCTCCAGCCGCCACCAAGGGTTCCAGCAGGGTGAGGACATGTCGTTGGAACGGCCGGTCCCGGTCCGCGCCCGCGGCCTTGAGCGCCATATGGTCGAAGGCCCGCGCCGCCGCGGCGTCCTCGGCCAGAGCAACGAGCCGGGGCGGCAGCGTCGGCGGGGCGGCCTGGAAGCCCATGGTGAGAACAGCGGCCAGAACCGTGGCGAAGCGAACCATAAACACCCTCCCGTTTGACGCGAGGGTCGCCCTCGGCTTCCGGCGGAATTAGGGCGGGCGCGCGCCCGGGCCTCACGGCCGAACCTGGCCCTTTCCCCGAATGACGTATTTGAAACTGGTCAGCTGTTCGGCCCCGACCGGCCCGCGCGCGTGCAGCCGGTCGGTGGAGATGCCGATCTCGCCGCCGAAGCCGAACTCCCCGCCGTCGGCGAACTGGGTCGAGGCGTTGGCCAGGACGATGCCGGCGTCGACCTCGGCGAGGAACCGATCCACGGCGGCGGCGTCCGCGGCCACGATCGCCTCGGTGTGGCCCGAGCCGTAGCGCGCGATGTGCTCAAGCGCAGCGTCCATGCCCTCGACCACCCGCACCGCCAGGATCGGCTGCAGATATTCGGTCGCCCAGTCGGCCTCGGTCGCGGCGCTGGCGATCGGGACCAAGGCGCGCGCGCTGTCGTCGCCGCGCAGTTCACACCCCGCGGCGGTCAGGTCGGCGGCCATCAGCGGCAGCAGGGCGTCCGCCGCTGCCCGGTCGATCAGCAGGGTCTCTGCCGCGCCGCAGACCGACACACGACGCATCTTCGCGTTCAGCACCACGGCCCTCGCCATGTCGGCATCGGCGCTGGCGTGAACGTAGACGTGGTTCACCCCCTCCAGATGACCCAGCACCGCCACCCGGGCCTCGCGCCGGACGCGTTCGACCAGCGACCGCCCGCCGCGCGGGATCAGCAGGTCGATGTTTCCTTCGAGGCCGGACAGCATATGGCCGACGGCGGCGCGGTCGCGGCTCGCGACCATCTGCACCGTATCGGCGCTGAGGCCCGCGGCCTCCAGCCCCTCCACCAGGGCGGCGTGGATGGCTAGGTTCGAGCGCAGACATTCCGATCCGCCGCGCAGGATCACGGCGTTCCCGGCGCGTATCGACAGGGCCGCGGCGTCGGCCGTGACGTTGGGCCGGCTCTCATAGACGATGGCCAGTACGCCGATCGGCGTTCGCACCCGGGCGATGTCCAGACCGTTCTCCGGGGTCCAGCGCGCCGTCTCCACCCCGACCGGATCGGCGATGGCGGCGATGGCGTCCAGCGCCGTCGCGACGCCTTCCAGCCGCGCGGGATCAAGGGCCAGCCGGTCCATCATTGCGGCGTCCATTCCCGCGGCGCGGGCGTCCTCCAGATCGGCGGCATTGGCCGCCAGCACGGCGTCGGCCCGCACTCGCAGGGCCTTCGCCATGCCTTCGATGGCCCGCGTTCGCCTCTCCGGCCCGGCCAACGCCAGGGCGCGGGCGGCGGCGCGGGCGCGCCGGCCCATGGCCAGCATCTCAACCTCCAGCGGATCGACAGCGCTCATCGCCGTACCGCCAGATCGTCGGCATGGACCACCACCGGCCCGCCTTCATAGCCGAGCGCCGCGGCCAGATCGGCGGAACGGACCCCGATGATCTTCGACAAATCGCCGGCGTCATAGCGAGCCAGCCCGCGCGCGATCTCGGCGCCCGCGTCGTCCAGAATGGCGACCGGATCGCCCTTGCCGAAGGCGCCGTCGGCCGAGACCAGCCCCACGGCCAGCAGTGACTTGCCGTCCAGCAGCGCGCGGCCGCAGCCCGGATCGACCACCAGCCGCCCACGCGGCGCCAGCGATCCCCCGATCCACTGTTTGTAGGCCGCGCTGACCGTCGTGGCGCCGTCGATCAGGGTGCTGCGCGTCTCCGCCCCGAAGCCCTGACCGCCCGACGCGATCACGGTGGCGCAGCCGGCGTCTGCGGCGATCCGGGCGGCCATCAGCTTGGTGGCCATGCCGCCGGTCCCCATGCCCGCCCCGGCGTTCGGCCCGGTCGCCATCGCCTCGATCGCGGGGGTCAGGCTCTCGACGTGGGGGATGTGGACCGCCTTGGGGTCCGTCCGGGGATCGGCCGTATAGAGGCCGTCGATGTCCGACAGCAGGATCAGCAGGTCGGCGCTGATCATCTGCGCCACCCGCGCCGCCAGCCGGTCGTTGTCGCCGTAGCGGATCTCGTCGGTGGCCACCGTGTCGTTCTCGTTGACGACCGGGACGACACCCATGTCCAGCAGGGCGCCGACCGTGGCGCGGGCGTTCAGCCAGCGTCGCCGCGTCTCGGTGTCGTCCCGGGTCAGCAGGATCTGGGCGGTGGTCAGGTCGTGGGGCTCGAAGGCCGAGGCCCAGGCCGCCATGAGCAGGGATTGGCCCACCGCCGCCGCCGCCTGTTTGCCCTCCAGACCGACCCCGCGCCGTCGTTCACCCAGACGGCGTGCGCCCAGCGCCACCGCGCCCGAGGAGACGACCAGCACCTGTTTGCCCTGTCCCATCCAGCCGGCGACCTGTGCGGCCAGACCGTCCAGCCGGGCGTGATCGACCGCCCGGGTCCGACCGTCCACCAGCAGGGACGAGCCGATCTTGAGCACGATGCGGCGGGCGTCGGCGATCGCCGCGGCGGATCGGGACGCGCCGCTGGCCATTACGGAGCCCAGCCGCCGGGGGTTTCCATCACGGTCTCGTCTTCCTCGGCGGGGGCGATCTCGCCGCGGTCCTTGCGCACCTCGGTCCAGGCGGCGCGCAGCAGTTCGGTCACGCCCTCGCCCGAGACGCCGGACACCAGCATCGGCCGGCGGCCGGCGACGGCCTCCAGCTCGGCGGCCTTTTCCTCGCGCGCCTCGGGGGTCAGGGCGTCGATCTTGTTCAGGGCCAGGACCTCGGCCTTGTCCGCCAGTCCGGCGCCGTAGGCCTCCAGCTCGTGGCGGATGGTGTGATAGGCGCCGGCCACGTCGTCCTGCGTCCCGTCGATCAGATGGATCAGACAGCCCGACCGCTCGACGTGGCCGAGGAAGCGGGTGCCGAGCCCGGCCCCTTCCGAGGCGCCCTCGATCAGGCCGGGAATGTCGGCGATGACGAAACGCTCGGTGGGCGACAGGTCGACCACGCCGAGGTTGGGCACGAGCGTCGTGAACGGATAGTCGGCGATCTTGGGCCGCGCGGCCGAGGCCGCCGCGAGGAAGGTCGACTTGCCGGCGTTGGGCAGGCCGGCCAGACCGACGTCGGCGATCAGTTTCAGCCGCAGCCAGATCCAGCGCTCCTGGCCTTCCTGGCCGGGGTTGGCATAGGCGGGCGCCTGGTTGTTCGGCCCCTTGAAATGGACATTGCCCCAGCCGCCGTTGCCGCCCTTGAGCAGCATCTCGGTCTTGCCGGCATGGTCCATGTCCAGCAGCACCGTCTCCTTGTCGTCGTCCAGCACCTGGGTGCCGACCGGGACCTTCAGGATGACGTCCTCGCCCTTGGCGCCGTGCATCTGCCGGCCCATGCCGTGCACGCCGGTCTGGGCCTTGAAATGCTGCTGGTAGCGGAAGTCGATCAGGGTGTTCAGGCCGTCCATGGCCGTGATCCAGACGTTGCCGCCGTTGCCGCCGTCGCCGCCGTCCGGCCCGCCGTTCGGAATGAATTTCTCGCGCCGGAACGAGACGGCGCCCGCCCCGCCGTTGCCGGAGCGGATATAGATCTTGGCCTGGTCGAGAAACTTCATCGCGGGCTTATGTAGGAAAAGCGCGGCGATTTACAGGCGGGGTTTGCACCTGCGTTCTCCCTCCCCCGCAGTGGGGAGGGATGTCGGCGCGCAGCGACGACAGGGTGGGGAATTTCGAAGCCGGGCGCCGTCGGTGCGGGACTGGCGTTCCCCACCCGGGCTCGGCTGCGCCTCGCCGTCCCTCCCCATGAAGGGGAGGGAGAGAGTTCTTCAGGCCTACCCCTTCGCCCAAACCCCGAACGGATCGCTCCACGGCATGTCCAGCGCCTCGGCGACGGCCGGGTAGGTCAGCTCGCCCTTCAGCACGTTCAGACCGCGCGCCAGGTGCGGGTTCTTCTTGAGGGCTTCCAGACCATGGTCCGCCAAGGCCAGGCCGAAGGGCAGGGTGGCGTTGTTCAGGGCTTCCGACGAGGTGCGCGGGGCGGCGCCGGGCATGTTGGCGACGCAATAGTGGACCACGCCGTCGATGACATAGGTCGGGTCTTCGTGGGTCGTGGCGTGGCTGGTCTCGAAACAGCCGCCCTGGTCGATGGCGACGTCGACCAGCACCGAGCCGGGCTTCATCTGCTTCAGATGTTCGCGCTTGATCAGCTTGGGGGCCTCGGCGCCCGGGACCAGCACGGCGCCGATGATGACGTCGGCCTTGACCATCTCCTCCTCGATCGCGCCGATCGAGGAATAGCGGGTGATGACCCGGCCGTTGGTGACCTCGTCGATATAGGCCATGCGCGGGATGGAGCGTTCCAGCACCACCACCTCGGCGCCCAGGCCCATGGCCATCCGGGCCGAGTTCAGCCCGACGACGCCGCCGCCCAGCACCAGCACCCGCGCTGGCGCCACGCCCGGGACGCCGCAGAACAGCAGGCCCATCCCGCCATTGTGCTTGAGCAGAGTCTCGGCCGCCGAGAAGACGGCGATCCGGCCGGCGACTTCCGACATCGGCGCCAGCAGCGGCAGGCCGTTGCGCGCGTCGGTCACGGTCTCATAGGCGATGGCCGCGCATTTCGAGGCGATCAGCCCCTTGGTCTGTTCGGGATCGGGCGCCAGGTGCAGATAGGTGAACAGGATCTGGTCCTCGCGGAGCATCTCCCACTCGACCTTCTGCGGCTCCTTGACCTTCACGATCATGTCGTTGCCGGCGAAAATCTCGGCCGCGGTGGAGACGATCTTCGCCCCCGCCTTCTTGTAGTCGCCGTCGGTGAAGCCGGCGCCCAGGCCGGCGCCCGCCTGGATCGAAACCGCATGGCCGTGGGCGACGTATTCGCGCACCGCCGTCGGCGTCAGGCCGATGCGGTGTTCGTTCTTTTTGATCTCCCTGGGGACGCCGACGCGCATGACCGTTTCCTCTTTCGGATGGGGACGGGCCGATCTGCGGCGGCCGCGTTTCGCGCGGCAATCTAGCGGCGGTTTGACCGCAGGTTCCTGTTCTTTTCGCCGTGTGAACGATGTAAAGTCGCAGACTCTGCGAAGGAGTGCGTCGTTGAAGACCGTTTCTGCTGTCGCCCTCGATGACACCGACCGCAAGATGATCCGCGCCCTTCAGGGCGACGGGCGTATGACCAATGCCGATCTGGCCAAGGCGGTGAACCTGTCCGAGAGCGCCTGTTTGCGCCGGCTCCGGGCGCTGGAGGCGGCGCAGGTGATCAGCCGCTACGCCGCCATCATCAACGAACGCGCCGTCGGCCTGCCGATCAGCGTCTTCGTGACGGTGACCCTGTCGTCTCAGGCCGAGGCCTCCCTCACCGCCTTCGAAACCGCCATCTCGACCGTGCCCGAGGTGGTTGAATGCTATCTGATGACCGGCGGCTCGGACTATCTGCTGCGGCTGGTCGTGCGGGACGTGGACGACCTGGAGCGGGTCCACTCGCGTGAACTGACACGAATCCCGGGCGTGACCCGCGTCTCCTCCAGCGTGGCCATGCGCACGGTGGTCAAGCGCGGGGCCTTGCCGGTTTGACACAACCATTCGTTGCGAGGATAATGATCTGATGGGCTTCTCCGAAAAACCCGCCGTCTGGACCGATCGCGAGCCCACGCTCGACGAGGAAATCGGCGCGCTCGACGATGAGGACATTTTTGACATGGCCAATCTGGTCGAGGCCCAGACAGGCGTGCCCGGCATCATTACGATCACTACGGTGATGGGCAAGCATGGCCCTCGGGTGAAGTATTTTCTGAAACCGGGCCGCCACCAGCCCAGCTTCTCGGTCACTGTCGCCACAGCGCCACGTGTCGTCGCCAACAGTCTGGACGACCGGGACCTGAAACGCATGGCGTCCGAGGTGATCGCTTGGGTCGCCTTGAACCATGAGGCGCTCGCCGCCTTCTGGTGGGACGGGGCGGACTGGGTCGCGCCGGATGTTCAGGCATTCATTGCGGACCTGAAGAAGGTTTGATTTCACCCGGCCCGGTGGCGCAGGACGCCGACGACCGCCACCACCAGCCAGATCGCGCCGATGACCATCAAGAGGTCGGCGACCGGCCGGGTCAGGCCGTACAGCGAATAGTCCTGCCACCGGCCGACGGCGGTGTCCGCCAGCCAGCCGGTCAGCGCGCCGGCAACCAGGAGGGCGACCGGCCAGACCAGCGGCTTGGCCCTGTTCCGCCTCATGGCGTCTCCCAAAGATTCACGCGGCGGGCGTCGGTTCTGGAACGCGTGGCGCCCGGAACCGCTGCCACTGACCATAGGTAGCCGAGCGCCACAGCCACTCGGCCGGACCGAAGCGGAACCGCGCCAGCCACCATCGGCTGAAGACGATCTGGAGGGCGAAGGTCACGACCGCGATCCCGAGGCAGGTCAGGGCGCCGCCATAGCGCATCAGCCCCAGGCCGAAGCCATAGAAGACGAACAGATAGACCAGGCTTTGGGTCAGATAGTTGGTCAGGGCCATGCGGCCGACGTCGCCCAATCCGGACAACAGACGGCGACCACGCGATCCCTGCATCAACACCACCAGCCCGGCGCCGTAGCCGAGGGCCAGGGTCAGCTGGCCGGCGCGGTGCAGGATCTCCAGACCGATCTGGCCCGGAACGCCGGGCTCGAAGCCCGAGGCCCCGATCGCCACGTCGGCCAGGCTAAGCGCCAGCCCGCCGACGATCAGGCGCGGGGCCCAGCGGCGGAAGCCCGCGGCATGGTCGGCCGGGCGCATCATCCAGTCCTTGCGGAACAGCCAGTAGCCCATCAGGAACCGGCCCAGCACCGTCCCCATGAAGCTCCAGGCGAAGACGGACAGAAACCACTCGGCGCCCAGGCTGCGCACCAGTTCAGCGACATAGGCCGGATAGTCGCCGGCCATGAAGACAAGCCAACGCCGTTCAAGCCCCGCTTCGAGCGCGACCACCAGCGGCGGCGTGGCGCGGGTCGTGGCCTCGACCCAGGCAAGGTGAAGCGTCATGACCAGCCCCGCCAGTAGGGACAAGGCCAGACCACAAATCAACAGAAGTCGGTCGGGCGCTCGCCTGTACAAGATCAGGACGAAGGCCGTGAGGGCGTAGATGTGCAGGATGTCGCCCCAGAACACCGCGATCGCATGGGCGAAGCCGATCACCAGCAGGATCACTAGACGCCGCAGATAGAGCCGCATCCCGTCCGCGCCCCGGGCCTCGGCGCGGCTCAGGAACATGGCGAAGCCGAAGCCGAACAGCATCGAGAACAGGGCCTGGGCCTTGCCTTCCATCAGCACATCGAAGACCCAGCCCAGCGGGCGGTCGATCGGGGTGGTGGCCAGGCTTCCAAGCACTTCGGCGGGGATGGCGAATTCGGAATGGCCATAGAGGTTGATGAGCATGACCCCGAACAGGGCGAAACCGCGGATCACGTCCAGTTCGGGCGACCGGTCATCGCCGACCGGCCCCATCGTCTTTGTCGACATCGCTCAGTCCCCGATGAGCGGCCAGACTAGGCGGTTCGGCATAACGCCGTCCCGCTAAATCGCGTCCAGATCTCGCCCCTTGGTCTCGGGCAGCCAGATCAGGGCGACGACGGCCGCGATCCCCGTGAAGACGATCGAATACCACAGGCCGAAATAGATGTTCCCCGACCAGGCCACGAGGGCGAAGCTGGCGGCGGGCAGCAGGCCGCCGACCCAGCCGGTGCCGATGTTGTAGGGCAGGCTCATCGCCGTATAGCGCACTCGCGTCGGGAACAGCTCGACCAGGGCCGCCGCCTGCGGGCCGTACAGGGCCGTCGCCGCGACGATGAAGATCATCAGAACGCCGAACATGGCCCCGAGATTCATCCGCGCCGGATCGGCCTTCTCCGGATAGCCGGCCGCGACCAGCGCGGCCTTGATGCGGGTCTCGACGTCGGTGCGCACAGCCTTCAGTTCGGTGGGGGCCAGGCCTTCGGCGCCGCGCGACGCCACCTCGACCGCCCCGATCCGCACCACCGCCGCCTGTCCGGGCGCGCCCGCGACATTGTCATAGGACACCCCGGCGTTGGACAGGGCGCTCTTGGCCAGGTCGCAGGCCGAGACGAAGGCGGTCTTGCCGACCGGATCGAACTGGAAGGCGCAGGCCGCCGGATCGGCCACCACGGTGACCGGCGCGCTCGCCTGCGCCTCGGCCAGGGCCGGATTGGCCGCCTTGGTCAGGGCCTGGAAGCCGGGGAAGAAGGCGACCAGCGCCAGGATCATGCCGAACAGCATCACAGGCTTTCGCCCCACCCGGTCCGACAGCCAGGCGAAGAAGATGTACAGCGGGGCCGAGGCCAGGGTCAGCCACAGCATCATCATGTCGACGGCGGCGACATCGACCCGCAGGAACCGCTCCATGAAGGTCCGGCTGTAGAAATAGCCGCAGTACCAGACCGCGCCCTGGGCGATCATGATGCCGAACAGGGCGATCAGCACGAACCGGCCGTTCTTCCAGGCGCCGAAGGCCTCCCTGTACGGCGCCCGCCGCTGGCCGCCCTCGGCCTCCATCCGCTCATAGGCCGGGCTTTCGCTGAGCTTCAGCCGGATCCACAGCGAGATGACCAGCAGGAAGGCCGACAGCAGGAACGGGATACGCCAGCCCCATTCGTCGAACGCCTCGGGCCCGACGACCATGCGCGTGACCAGGATGACGCTGAGCGCGCCGATCAGGCCCAGCGCCGCCGTGGTCTGGATCCAGCCGGTCAGGAAGCCGCGCCGGGCCGGGGGCGCATGCTCGGCCACATAGATGGCCGCCCCGCCGTATTCGCCGCCGAGGGCGAACCCCTGGAGCACGCGCATGGTCAACAGCAGGATCGGGGCGGCGATGCCGATCTGGTCGTAGTCGGGCAACAGGCCGATCGCGACCGTGGCTGCGCCCATCAGCGAAATGGTCACCAGGAACGTCGTCTTGCGGCCGGTCCTGTCGCCGAACCAGCCGAACACCAGCGCGCCCAGCGGCCGCACCACGAAGCCGACGCCGAAGGTCAGCAGCGCGAGGATGTACCCCGCCGTCTCGCCCACATCGGCGTAGAAATGTTTGGCGATCACGGCGGTCAGCGAGCCGAAGATGAAGAAGTCGTACCATTCGAACGCGGTTCCGGCCGACGACGCCCCCACCACCGTCCCCAGGCCTGGACCTGACTTCGCTTCGGCCGCATCCGTCATCGTCGTCTCCCTGTCCGGCGCTTCTGCGAACGCCTGGGGACGATGCTAGACGGCGTCGCCGGTCAGGCAAATAGCGGTAAGGGAGCCCCACAATAGCGAAGGCCCGCCGGCGGGGGGATGCCGGCGGGCCTTCTTCAACCGGACCGCGCGTCGGGGGGGAATCGCGGCCGGGAACCGGGTGTCCTAGTTTTTCGCGTCTTCAGCGGCGGTGGTCACGGCCTGGCCGGCGGCGGAGGCGTCACGGCCCACGCCGGAGACGGTGTTGCAGGCCGCGGTGGTCAGGGCGGCGGCGGCGGCGAACAGGACAAAAATCTTGCGCATGGGACAAACTCCTTTGGAGCCGGGGGAGGCGGCGTCTGGGATATCAACGTCGCGGCGGCGCCCTGGTTCCAAGATCGGACGGGTCGGTCGGGACAACCGCCTCGGGGGTGGCCAAGGTCATTCGGGCGATCATGCCGCCGCCCTCCGCCGGGACCATTTCGACCGACCCGCGCAACTGTTTGGCGAAGGCCCCCATCAGGGTGCGGCCGACCCCCGCCCGGAACGTCTCGCTGACGCCGGGGCCGTCATCTTGGACCTCCAGCACGCTGGTTTCGCCCCGCACGAAGAACCGCACCTTCAGGTCGCCGCCGCGCCCGGCAAAGGCGTGCTTCTGGGCGTTGGTCACGGCCTCGACCAGCCACAGCGCCAGCGGCGCCAGCTTGTCCGGATCAACCACCAGCGAGTCCGCCTCGACCGTGGAGGTGATCAGATGACCGCGCGCCGTCTCGCTGGCGACCAGCTGGCCTACCAGTTCGGTCAGGAACACCCGCGCATCGGCATAGCGCAGACTGTCGCTCTGGTAGAGCGTCCGATAGATCAGGGCGAGCGCCGAGATGCGCTGGCGCGTATCTCCGACCGCTGCCTTGGAGGCCGGATCGGTCAGGGCGCGCTGCTGCATCGACAGCAGCGAGGAGATGATCTGCAGATTGTTCTTCACGCGGTGGTGGATCTCGCGCATCAGCGCGTCCTTCTCCTCCAGCGAGGCGGTCAGGGCCGCGTCGCGGGTGACGATCGACTCGGCCAGTTCGTCCAGCGTCCGCGCCAGCACCCGGATTTCGGCCGGGGCGTTCATCGCCTGGACCGGCCGCACCGAGAACCGGCCGCGGGCGTAGATGGCCGCGACCCGCTCCAGATAGTTCAGCCAGCGCACCACGATCCGCTCGCTGACCAGCATCACCATGGAAAAGGCCAGGAACCAGGCCAGCAGCGGCACGAGCAGGGCGCCGACGGGGTTCAGCCGGGCCCAGGACAGCAGACCCGGCGCCGGGGCCGAGAGCAGGGCGTAGACATCGCGCCCCGCCAGGGCGGCCCCGGCATAGACCCGGTGCCGGCCATCGGCGTCATTGGCTTCGAAGATGGCCGAGGCGCCCGTCCGCGCCCGCTGAACCCACCCGGTCAGGGCCTCGCCGTCGGTCAGGGTGAAGGCGTCGATATCGCTGGCGGTCAGCAACCGGCCCTCTGCGTCGGTCAGGGCCGCCTGTGACCCGTCGGGCAGGGACGGATCGTCCACATCGGGTTGAAGGCTGGACAAGGGGATCACCGCGACCATGGCGCCGTCGAAACGGCCCATCGGCCGCTCCAGTCGGGTGGCGACGATCAGGCCGGCGGGGCGTCCGGCGACGGCCGGCGCCCGGGCCAGCACCGTGCCTTCGCCTGCCCGAAGGCGTTCAAACCACGGGCTGGCGCGGACCTGGCTCAACCAGACCGGCGGCGCCGCGGCAAGGCCGCGGGAGGCGCAGGCGATCTCGCCGGTCGGCGTCAACCGCGCCAGACCGTCCAGGTCTTCAAGCCGTTCGACGAGGTCCGTCAGTCGCGGCTCGCAGAAGACCTCCAGCGCCTCGGGCCGCAGGGCCTGGAGCAGCATGTTGGTGCTGTCCAGGCGGGCCTTGGCCCCGGCGGCGGTGCGTTCGGCGGCCAGCTGCAGGTCGGAACGGCGTTCCTGGTCCTGTGTCCGGAACGCCGCCTGGGCCTGAAAACCGCCGAGCAGAAGGAGCGGCAGCAGGGCGACGGCCATGGCCGAGCCCAGTCGGAAGCGGATGCCCTGGAATTTGGGCGGGCCGAGACCCCGGCCGACTCCCTTGGCGAAGGCGCGACCGATCCGCACCGGCCTCAGCCTTGCCGGACGCTGCTCAGACGGTCAGCGGCGGCCAGGATGGAGCGCATGGCGTCGCCGGCGGCGCGGCCGTCACGGGCATAGCCGCCCTTTTCCAGTGTGGCCTGCAGGGCCTTACGGGCCCGGGAAACTCGACTTTTCACCGTGCCCACCGCGCATTGGCAGATTTCCGCAGCCTCTTCGTAGGCGAAGCCGCCGGCGCCGACCAGAATCAACGCCTCGCGCTGCTCTTCCGGGAGCGTGGCGAGTGCAAGCCGCAGTTCATCCAGCGCCACCGGGGATTCCGGGTCGTCCACCGCCACCAGGGTCCGTTCGGCGGCCTCCTGGTCCAGCTGGGTCTGACGCCATGAGCGGCGCTTTTCCGAATAGAATTGGTTGCGCAGGATCATGAAGGTCCAGGCCTTCATGTTCGTGCCCATCTGATAGCTGGCGCGCGCGTCCCAGGCCTTCATCATCGCGTCCTGGGCCAGATCGTCGGCCGCGGTCGGATCGCCGGTCAGCGTCCGCGCGAAGGCGCGCAGGTGCGGGATCAACGCGACCAACTCCCGCTTGAAGGCGTCGTCGTCGGCTGAAGGGGGTTTCGGCGGCGGACTGGAGGCGCCGCTCATGCGCCGCCCCCCCCGGACGACCGCTCGTCGGCGCGCCGCAGGATGTCCAGGAACTCGTCCGGGACCGGTTCGTTCACCACCTCGTCGAACATGTGGCGCAGTTTCACGCCGATCGCCTGCTGGCGAAGTCGCGCCTCCTCCAGGCCGGCGCCGCCCTTGGGCGGTTTGCCCGGAGGATTGGAATTGTCTGTCATCGAGAAAACGGCCGCCACCCTGACGATAGTTGTTGCGAGTGCCGGAACGCCGCCCCGCAGGGCCGGTTCCTAGGAGACGGGCAATAAATGCTCAAGCTTGTGGACTCGGGCGGAACCGTGGCCGATTTGATACGTTGACCGGAACTGCTGCCGTTCCATGGTTGGGACGGCCTTCTGTCGGGGATTTTGCTACATGAGCCTGCTGGCCCGCCTTGCGCCGCATCTGCCCTATGTTCGCCGCTATGCGCGGGCGCTCACCGGCGATCAGACGACGGGCGACAACTATGTCCGCGTCGCGCTGGAGGCCCTGGCCGCCGGAGAACGGCAACTGCCGGCTGAAATGACGCCGCGCGTGGCGCTCTATCACGTCTTCCACGCCATCTGGACCACCACCGGCGCCCAGCTTGAGGACAAGAGCGGCCTCGAAGGGCGCGACGACGACGCCTCGCGCCGCCTGATGCGGATCGCGCCGCGCTCGCGCCAGGCCTTCCTGCTGACCGCGCTGGAGGGCTTCACCCCCTCCGAGGCCGCCCAGATTCTCGACGCGGACGCCTTCGACGTCGAACGCCTGATTTCCGAAGCCCAGACCGACATCGACGCCGAACTGGCCACCGATGTCCTGATCATCGAGGACGAGGCCATCATCTCGGCCGACATCGAAAGTCTGGTCAAGGAACTGGGCCACCGCGTCACCGGCACGGCGACCACCCATGACGAGGCCGTCGACGCCGTGGCCCGTCACCGTCCGGGCCTTGTCCTGGCCGACATCCAGCTGGCCGACGGGTCGTCGGGCATCGATGCGGTCAAGGACATCCTCAAGCGGATCGACGTTCCCGTGATCTTCATCACCGCCTTCCCCGAGCGGCTGCTGACCGGCGAACGGCCCGAGCCGACCTTCCTGATCACCAAGCCGTTCCAGCCGGAGACGGTAAAGGCCGCGATCAGTCAGGCCCTGTTCTTCCATCCGTCGCGGCAGAAGGTCGCCGCCTGACGTCAGGTCCGATGAAGCAAGAGCCCCGGTCTTCAGACCGGGGCTTTCTCGTATGCGCTATTGGGCTGCCGGAGCCGGGGCCGGGACGGCGGCGGGGGCGTCAGCCGGAGGGGCGTCGCTGAACGCCTGGGCGTCCACCGCCTGTTCGCCGTTGTTGGCGTTCGTGTTGGCGAAACCGCCTTGGCTCAGAAACCACATGCCCAGCAACAGCACGGCCACCGCCGCCAGGGACACCACCAGCAGCGTCAGGATCCGAACCCCGCCGCGCCCGCCGCGGACATACTGGGCCTCGACGGGCCGGCCTTCGTGCACCGCGTCGGCGGCCTTGTCATGAGGCGATTGATGGGTCATGGGGGCGCCCTCCGGGACGATGTTTGCTCCCTCTGAACGCCGTCGCCAGCGTCACTGTTCCGACCTCGCTCCCCGAGCGAAAAAAGATTCCGTCCCCCCGGAACCAGCGCAGGCGTTCACCGTTATTCCCCTGCGGAGGCGGCGACGCCCCCCCGACTTGAGGCTGGTGAAAACCAGCCTGTCGCCTCCGCGCCTCATTCTCGATGATGCCACTTGAAGGCGGACCTGACGGTCCGCCTTTTTCTTTGTCCCGGCTGGACAGGGACGCGCGCCTTGCAGACTATGCGGGTTCACAAAGAAAACCCGATACCCGGAGAAGGTCATGGCTCGCGTCAATCGTCAGTGGGTGTTGCGTCAACGGCCCAAGGGTCTGATTCAGCCCGGCGACCTCGAACTGGTCGAGGCGCCGGTGCCCGCCCTGGAGGAATCCCAGGTCCTCGTCCGCACCGTCTATCTGTCGCTGGACCCCACCAACCGGACCTGGATGAATGACGCGGAGGGTTATCTGCCGCCGGTGCCCATCGGCGGCGTCATGCGCGGTCTGACCCTGGGCGTGGTCGAGGAAAGCCGTTCAAGCCGTTTCCGGGCCGGAGACGTCGTCTCCCCGATGTCGGGCGGCTGGGCGGACTATGCCGTGGTGGGCGAGATGGAGCTGCGGCAGGTGCATCGCGCGCCCGGCATGCCGCTGACCGCCAACCTCAGCGTCCTGGGCATGACCGGCCTGACCGCCTATTTCGGCGTCACCGACGTGCTCAAGGCCAAGGCCGGCGAGACCCTGGTGATCTCGGCCGCCGCGGGCGCCGTCGGGTCGATCGCGGGCCAGGTGGCCAGGGCGCGCGGCGCCCGTGTCATCGGCATCGCCGGCGGGGCCGGGAAATGCCGCTGGCTGACCGAGGACCTCGGCTTCGACGCCGCCATCGACTACAAGAACGAGGACGTGGGCGAGGCCCTGGACCGTCTGGCCCCGGACGGCATCGACCTCAATTTCGAGAACGTCGGCGGCGACATCATGATTGCCGTCTACAACCGGCTGAAGACCCACGGCCGAATGGCGGTCTGCGGCCTGATCTCGGCCTACAATGCGACCCGTATGCCGCCGTCGCCGAATTTCTCGCGCATCATCACCCACCGCCTCAACGTCCAGGGCTTCCTGGTGCTCGACTATGCTCACCGCGCCCGCGAGATGGTCGCCGAGATGGGGCCGTGGCTGCAGAGCGGCGAGGTCAAGTGGAAGGTCCATGTCGACGACGGGCTGGAAGGCGCGCTGGATTCGCTGAACCGCTTGTTCACCGGCGATCACGACGGCAAGCTGCTGGTCCGGGTGTCGGAAGAGCCCGCGGGCTGAGGGAACAGAGCCGATGACCGAGCCGCTGCTCGTCCATTTCGAGGATCTGGGCGTGGGCGAGGTCGTGCCCCTGGGCGCCTGTATGGTCGACGCCGCTTCTCTGGACCTGTTCGTCGACCGCTTCCTGCCCGGCTGGGACGCGGCCTACGGCGCGCCGGACGCCATGGTCTATGCCCTGTGGAGCCGGCTGTTCGCCGACAAGGCCTCGGGCTGGGCCCAGTCCAAGGTCCTGGCCGTCGACGGCCTGCGCTACATGCGCAATCCGCCGGCGGGCGAGCTGATGCGCGGCCGGATGACGGTGATGGGCAAGGACCCGGTCGGCGACGAAAAGGGCATCGTCATCGCCCAGCACGACCTGCTCGACGAAGCCGGCCGGCTGGTCTTCTCGTGTTTGACGCGGTCGCTGCTGGCGAGAAGGTAGGGTCGAGGGGTCAGGGTCGAGGGGCGAGGGAATTCGATCTTTCGATCTCCTCCTCGACCCTCGTCCCTCGACCCTCGCCCCCGATCTTACGCGTTGCCCGCCGCCGGTTGAGCCGCCGCCGCATTGCGCTGGAAGGTCATGGCGATCAGGCGGTCCCAGCCCAGCAGCGACACCAGATGGGCGTAGATCTGGCCCAGGGCGCCGTTGTCGCGCAGTTCGGCCAGCTTCTCGGCCGGCAGAGCCTTCAGCCTGTCTTCCGAGACGGCGAAATATTCGGCGATCTTCTGCGGCGCGGCCGAGGTTCCGTCCGGATTGCGCGGGGTGAACACCGCCTCGCGGGTGTCCAGCAGCTCCAGATCGGTCAGCAGTTTGATGAAGGCGTCGGTGCGCTGACGCTCCTGCTCGAAATTGTTGCAAAACTCCATCGCCTGTTCGACGTAGGGCGAGGGCTTGCCGTCGACGAACAGCGGCGTGGCGCCGCCGTCCTTGATGAAGGGCGCATCGCGATCAACGCACAGGATCAACCGCTTCTGGACCTCGTCATTGGCGAAGACGAACGGATAGCGGCGCACATAGGCCGGGATATAGGCCTCGGGACGGAACTCGCCGCCGTCGTTGACGAACAGGTTCTCGCCGCCGCGGAGAGCCATGACCGCGACGGGCATCTTCGCGTCGCCGATGAAGATCACCGGATAGGACAGGGCGGCCGGGGCGAACTCGGTCACCGTGAGCGGCACCAGGTTGGACTTGGCCACGAAGCCATAGGGTTTTTCGACCGGATCGACGCCGAGCGAGCTGTGGGCCTCGACCGACAGGGGCTCGGGCTTGCCGTAGAACAGGACGTTGCCGGACAGACCGGCGGTGGAGGTGGCGGTGGTGTCGGTCATGGACGCGAAACGGGCTCTGGTGAATGAAGGAAGGCGCGTGTCTAGCGCAGACGCGTCAGGGCGGCAAACCGGCTCGCGTCGGGGGCGTCCCGTCACAAGTGATCGCTGATCCCGGCGCGGAAATTCCGGCCCGGCGGGGACGCGACGGGCATTGATGCCGCAGGGCGCGCCGGTGACGATGACCTCGTCAATCCCCCGCTGTTGCCGGGCCGCGCGTGAGGGCCTAGCTCACGGGCATGAGCGAAGCCTGCGGCCATCATCGTCACGACGGTCCTCCCGGCCCGGACGAAGTCGCCCGCGCCATGCGGGACGCGGACACCCGCCTGACCGCCGAGGGCGAGCGGATGACCCCGCCGCGCCTGCGCGTGCTGGAGCTGCTGCTGGCCGCCGGCGAGCCGGTGAAGGCCTATGACCTGATCGCCTGCTTCGGTCAGGACGGCCAGCCGGCCAAGCCGCCGACCGTCTATCGCGCCCTGGAGTTCCTCGAACGCAAGGGCCTGGCCCACCGCATCGCCTCGATCAGCGCCTATGTCGCCTGCACCTCGGGCTCGGCCGATCACGCGGCCGCCTTCCTGATCTGCGACTGCTGCGGGGCGACGGCCGAGGTCTCGGCCCCCGTGGCCGGCGATCTGGGCCGCGCCGCCGAAGCCGCCGGCTATGTCATCGCCCGCACCACCATCGAGGCCCACGGCCGCTGCCCAGCCTGCCGCCCGGCCTGAGCCTTACGTCAGGTGAACTGGCGCGCGGGCCGGGCGTCGCCTATGTCCGCCCCATGGACGCGATCCGGCTCTCCCCGCCCCGTCGCCTGAGCCTGCCGGTTTCGAACCGCTGGGGCGAGGGCCGGATGACCGTGCTGGATTTCGGCGATACGAAACGGCCGGTCGACATCGTCTTCGTCCATGCCAACGGCTTCAACGCCCTGACCTATCGCACCCTGCTGGCGCCCCTGTCCGGCAGTCTGCGCATCTGGGCGCCCGACCTGCGCGGCCATGGAGGAACCACCCTGCCGACCGGAACGGACGGCCGCCGCGGCTGGCACGACCATCGCGACGACCTGGTCGCCCTGCTCGACGCTCTGAATGGACCGCCCGTGGTGCTGTCCGGCCATTCGATGGGCGGCACCTCGGCCCTGCTGGCCGCCGCCGAACGCCCGGACCGGGTCGCCAGTCTGGTGTTGTTCGACCCGGTGATCTGGAGCCGCTGGGCCGTCGCCGCCTTCCAGTTGCCGCTGCTGGACCGGCTGGCCTCCCAAATCCCGCTGGTCAGGAACGCCCAGCGCCGCCGCACGGCGTTCGACAGCCGCGAACAGGCCATGGCCGCCTATCTGGGCCGCGGCGCCTTTCGCGGCTGGCCCGAGATGATGCTGGCCGACTATCTGGCCGACGGCCTGGTCGAGACGCCCCACGGCCTCACCCTGGCCTGCGACCCGGCCTGGGAGGCCTCCAACTACGCCGCCCAGAGCCACGACCCCTGGCGCGCCCTGAAACGCCTCGATCGCCCGGTGCGCATTCTCAAGGGCGAGGCGGGGTCGCCATGCCATCCTTCCGGGACCCTCCGCGGCCTGCCGCATGTGACGGTCGAGACCGTGCACGGCGGGACGCATTTCTTCCCCATGCTCCAGGCCGACGTGGCCCGCGACGCCCTGTTCGACGCGGCGGTCTAGACCGAAATCGGTCTTGTTGGACGCAGTCCAACAAGGCTCAAGTGGGCTGGACAAGGGGCGCCAAGCTCGACGAGGTTTGGGTACCTTGTCATCCCGGACGTCGCGAAGCGGCGATCCGGGACGCTTGAGCCCCCGCAATTTCCTCTCCCGGAAGCGGCGTCAGCCGCTATCCGGGAGCCGGGTCAGGCCACGGCGCGGCGGTCACCCGTCTCCCGGATAATCGCGCTGCGATTTCCGGGAGGGTCAGACCTTTGAACTCCGCCGTCCCGGCTCGCCGCTTCGCGACGTCCGGGATGACAAGCTTCGAATTTCCGCACATCCGTTCTGTTGCAAGGACCCTAGCCGCGTTCCGCCACACGGTCTAAACCGCCGCCAGCCTTAACAAGCAGACCATTCCGGGGAACCGTCTTTCCATGCGCGACATCAACCATTTCATCGACGGCGCGTCCTTCACCGGCGCCTCGGGCCGGTTCTCGGACGTGTTCAATCCCAACACCGGCGAGGTCCAGGCGCGGGTCCAGCTGGCCTCGGTCGCGGAGATGGACCGCGCCGTCCAGGCCGCCCAGAACGCCTTCGACGGCTGGGCCTCGACCAACCCCCAGCGCCGCGCGCGGGTGATGTTCGAATTCAAGCGGCTGGTCGAGGCCAACGTCAACGAACTGGCCGAACTGCTGTCGGCCGAGCACGGCAAGGTCATCGCCGACTCGAAAGGCGACATCCAGCGCGGGCTCGAGGTCATCGAATTCGCCTGCGGCATCCCTCATGCGCTGAAGGGCGAATACACCTGGGGCGCGGGTCCCGGCATCGACGTCTATTCGATGCGCCAGCCGCTGGGCGTGGTGGCGGGCATCACCCCGTTCAACTTCCCGGCCATGATCCCGATGTGGATGTTCGGCGTGGCCATCGCGGTCGGCAACACCTTCATCCTCAAGCCCTCCGAGCGTGATCCGTCCGTGCCGGTCCGTCTGGCGGAACTGATGATGGAGGCCGGCGCCCCCGCCGGCGTGCTCAACGTCGTCCACGGCGACAAGGCGGCGGTCGACGCCATCCTGACCCATCCGCTGGTCCACGCGATCAGCTTCGTCGGCTCGTCCGACATCGCCAACTATGTCTACCAGACCGGCGCGACCCACGGGAAACGGGTCCAGGCCATGGGCGGGGCCAAGAACCACGGCATCGTCCTGCCCGACGCCGACATGGACCAGGTGATCAAGGACCTGTCCGGCGCCGCCTATGGCTCGGCGGGCGAGCGCTGCATGGCCCTGCCGGTCGTCGTCCCGGTCGGCAAGAAGACCGCCGACGAACTGCGCGAGCGGATGATCGCCGAAATCCCGACCCTGCGGGTCGGCGTCTCGACCGACGCCGGCGCCCACTACGGCCCGGTCGTCACCGCCCAGCACAAGGCCCGGGTCGAGGGCTGGATCGAAAAGGGCGTCCAGGAAGGCGCCGAACTGGTCGTCGACGGCCGCGGCTTCAGCCTGCAGGGGCACGAGAAGGGCTATTTCATCGGCCCGTCGCTGTTCGACCACGTCACGCCGGAGATGGAGTCCTACAAGGAGGAGATCTTCGGCCCGGTGCTGCAGATCGTCCGCGCCGCCAGCTTCGAGGAGGCGCTGAGTCTGCCGTCGAAACACCAGTACGGCAACGGCGTCGCCATCTTCACCCAGAACGGCCGCGCGGCCCGCGACTTCGCCGCCCGGGTCAATGTCGGCATGGTCGGGATCAACGTCCCGATCCCGGTGCCGGTCGCCTATCACACCTTCGGCGGCTGGAAGCGCTCAGCCTTCGGCGACACCAACCAGCACGGCATGGAGGGCGTGAAATTCTGGACCAAGGTCAAGACCGTCACCGCCCGCTGGCCGGACAGCGACCTGGAACACGCGGACTCCAGCTTCGTCATCCCGACGATGGGCTGACAGCGTCTTCTCCCGCTTGCGGGAGAAGTGTCCTGTTCTCGGGCGTAGCCCGAGCAGGGACGATGAGGGATTTCTTTCTTTCTTCGACTGCTGGACACGACCCCCATCGTCGCTGGATCGCTGCGCGATCGACGCGACACTTCCCCCGCAAGCGGGGGAAGGAGGAGAGCTCGCCTCTCAGGCGTGCGCGACAACCCAATTCGGTGCTAGGCGTTACGCTCCGCGAACCGTGAAGCTGGAGCGCCTCCCCCCATGCGTCGCTTTTTCATCTGGTCGGCCCTGGCGGCTCTCATCGGCCTGATCCTGTCAGGCGTCGCCTACTATCTGTACTGGAGCAATTATGCGCGGTTCCAGCCGGTGACGGTGAACCGCAACCAGGCCGAAATCCAGCGTCTGCTGGACGAGGCGTCCTGGGTTTCGGCGGGCGGCGGCGGCGAGCCGCTCTACATCATCGCCTATCGCGACTCGGCCGCCCTGCAGCGGTATGAGCGCGAGGAGGTCCCCAAGCTGCGCGCCGCGGGCATCGAGACCCGGATCATCCTGTTCGCCCGCCCGGACCGCGAGGGCCTGGCCCAGTCCACCGCCGCCGAGCGCGCCACCATCGCCGAGCTTTGGCTGACCCGCGACTGGACCCTGTACCAGCGCTGGACCGCGACCCCGGTGCGCAACTGGACCGCCGCGGGCATCCCCGCCGCCGACGGCAATCTGGCGCGCGGGGCGGTGGTCGAGGCCGGGCGCGCCTTTGTCACCCGTCTGGGCGCCGACCTCAACGAGGCCGGACTGCAGGCGCGTTATCCGCTGATCATCTGGCGCGACCGCGAGGGCTTCATGAAGGCCTGCGCCTGTACCGACAGCCGCTCCTGGGTCTTCATCCGCGACGATCTGGACGCGCCCGACCGCATCGATCCGCCGACCCTGCCGCCGGGCAGTCCGCAGGCGCCGATGACCTATCCCGGCGACGGCAGCCCCGAGACCCTGCCCTATCCGACCCTGCCGCCGATCCCGCCGGCCGCCGGTCAGCCGCCCCCGGGCGCGGCGCCCGCGCCGGCGACCCCGCCCGCCCCGCGCAAGGCGCCCGAGGCCAAACAGACGGAAGACACCACCTTCTTCTGACGTTCAGAGAGCGCGCTTGCAGGCGGCGATCAGCCGCTCGACGTCGCGCGCGTCCTGATACAGGCCGAAGCCGAAACGGATCACGTCGTCGCGCACGTCGGTGACCACGCCCGCCTCCAGCAGCCGCGACTTCCAGTCCATGGCGTCGGCGTGGCGGAAGGCGAGGAACCGCGCCCGTCCGGTTTCGCCCGTCAGGGGGTTGATCAGTTCGGCCTCGCCCAGCCGCCCGGCCTCGCCGTTTCCGGCCGCCGCCTGGAACCGGGCCATCAGGCCGTGGGCGTGGGCGCTGACGTCGGCGGTTGTCAGCCCGGCCTCGTCCAGCATCCGGCGCACGGCGTTGAACCGGTACAACGGCGAGACGTCGAAGGTCGCGCCCCAGAAACGGCCGCCGTCGCTGCGGTACTGCACCCCGCCCGGCGGCCCCGACAGATCGCCGAACTCGGCGAACCAGCCCGTCGCCACCGGCCGCGGGCAGTATCCGTACGGCGCATGCAGAAAGCACACGCCCTCGCCCGCCATGGCGTATTTGTAGCCGCCCGCCAGATAGAAGATCCGGTCGGCTGCCGCCGACAGGTCGGTCGGCTGGGCCATGAAGCCGTGATAGCCGTCAATGACCACCCACGGTCCGGCGGGGTCGGCCAGCGCCGCCAGGTCGGCGATCCGGCCGAAGGTCTGGCCGGTGCGAAAGAAGGCCTGGCTGACCACGATCAGATCGAAGCCGCCGCCCCGCGCCACCTCGACGAACCGGTCGTCGAAGGTCTCGAACGGCTCCAGCGGCACGCGGGTGATGACGGCCTCGCCCGCTTCCTCCCAGCGCTGGCCCTGACGGCGGAACGAGTGAAACTCGCCGTCGGTCGACAGCATGCTGACGGGCTTGCGCTCCACGCCCGAGACGAGCCGCAGCAGCAGGTCGTGGGTGCTTGGCGCGAACACCACCGTGTTGGGGTCGGGCAGGTTCAGTTCACGCGCCACATGGCCCTGGGCCTCCGGCACGACCTCGCCGAAGATCAGGTCCCATTTCCGGTCCGCGAACCGGTTGGCCTCGGCCCAGGCGCGTTCCTGACCCTCGAAACTGGCGTCGGGCCACAGGTGATGGCTGTGCGCCGCGAAATGCAGCCGATCCGGGTCCAGCGACAGGGCGCGGGAGAACAGGTCCTTGCGCGAACCGGCCATGCCGCGACCTAGATCAGACTACCGTGGCAATGCTTGAACTTGCGGCCCGAGCCGCAGGGGCAGTCGGCGTTGCGCGGGGTCCGCTCCCAGTTCACCGGCAGGGTGTCGACCGGCAGGCGCGCGCGGTCGTCGCCTTGCAGCATCCCTTCCGGATTCTGAGCGAACGGATTGGCCATTTCGTTCTCGCCGGTGCCGGGGTTCAGGTGGATCTCCTGAAACTCGGGCAGGTCCATCACGGGCGGCTGTTCGAAGCGGAACTCGACCGTCATCAGCCAGCGCGTGACGTGGTGGCGCAGGTCGTACAGCAGCGTCTCGAACAGGTTGAAGGCCTCGGTCTTGTATTCGTTCAGCGGGTCGCGCTGGCCATAGCCGCGCAGGCCGATGACGCCGCGCAGATGGTCCAGATGGACCAGATGCTCGCGCCAGTTCATGTCGATCATCTGCAGCAGGAACTGCCGCTCCAGACCGCGCGTCTGTTCGACGCCGATCTGCTCCAGCCGGTCGGCGGCGCGGGCGTCGGCGGCGGCGATGACCCGCTCCTCGATCTCCTCGTTGGAGACGCCTTCCTCGGCGGCCCAGTCGTGTAGCGGCAGGTCGAGACCCAGGGTCGACCTCACCTTCTCGTCCAGGCCGTCGATGTCCCACTGCTCGGCATAGGCCTTGGGCGGCATGTGTTTTTCGATGAGGTCGGAGATGACGTCGTTGCGGAACTCGCCGACCAGTTCGGACAGGTCCGTGGCGTCCATGAACTCCTGGCGCTGCTCGAACACGGCCTTGCGCTGGTCGTTCACGACGTCGTCGTATTTCAGCAGGTTCTTGCGGATGTCGTAGTTGCGCGTTTCGACCCGCTTCTGGGCCGTTTCGACGGCGCGGTTCAGCCACGGGTGGCTGATCGCCTCGCCCTCGGCCACGCCGAAGCTGCGCATGATGGCGTCCAGACGGTCGCCGGCGAAGATGCGAAGAAGATCATCCTCGCAGGACAGGAAGAATTTCGACGTGCCGGGGTCGCCCTGACGGCCGGTGCGGCCGCGCAGCTGGTTGTCGATGCGCCGGCTTTCGTGGCGCTCGGTGCCCAGCACGAACAGACCGCCGGCGGTCAGCGACTTCTGCTTCTGGACGGCGATGTCGGCCTTCAGGCGGGCCTCTTCCTCGGCCTCCATCTCCGGCGTGACCTCGACGGCCATGTTGCGGTTGTCCTGACGCCATTTCTGCAGGCGCATGTCCAGGTTGCCGCCCAGCTGGATGTCGGTGCCGCGGCCGGCCATGTTGGTGGCGATGGTCACCGCGCCGGGCAGGCCCGCGTCGGCGACGATATAGGCTTCCTGCTCATGCTGGCGGGCGTTCAGCACATTGTGCGGAATGCCCCGGCCTGTGCGGACCTCGATGTCGAAATCCTCGTCCTTCAGCGCCTGATAGGCCTTCCTGGCCTCGCGGCGGGCCTTTTCGTCCTCGCCGGTGACCGCCTCCAGCAGATGCGCATGCTGGGGTTTCAGGGTCTTCAGCGTGACCTCGTACTCATAGGCCTTGAGCAGTTCGGACAGGGTCTCGGACTTCTCGATCGACACCGTGCCGACCAGGATGGGCTGGCCCTTGACGTGGCATTCGGCGATCAGGGCGGCGATGGCCTGGTTCTTTTCGGCGGCGGTGCGGAAGATTTCGTCGTCGTGGTCGATACGCTTGACCGGGCGGTTGGTCGGCACCTCCAGGACGTCCATCTTGTAGATGTCGAGGAATTCCTGGGCCTCGGTCGCGGCCGTGCCCGTCATGCCGGACAGCTTTTCGTAGAGGCGGAAATAGTTCTGGATGGTGACCGAGGCCAGGGTCTGGTTCTCGGGCTGGATCTTGACGCCTTCCTTGGCCTCGATGGCCTGGTGCAGGCCCTCGGACAGGCGGCGGCCCTGCATCATCCGGCCGGTGAACTCGTCGATCAGCATGACCTCGCCGGCCTTGATGATGTAGTCCTTGTCCTTCTGGTACAGGGTGTTGGCGCGCAGGGCCTGGTTGATGTGGTGGACCAGGGTGATGTTGGCCGCGTCGTACAGGCCGGTGGTGTCGGCGGCGAACAGGCCGCGCTCTTCCATGATCTCCTCGACCTTTTCGGAACCCTCCTCGGTCAGCAGCGCCTGACGCTGTTTTTCGTCCAGGTCGAAGGTCGTCGGGTCCTGGATCAGGTCCTTGATGATGCCGTCGACGATCAGATACAGGTCCGACCGGTCCTCGGTCGGACCAGAGATGATCAGGGGCGTGCGGGCCTCGTCGACCAGGATGGAGTCGACCTCGTCGACGATGGCGAAATGGTGCGGGCGCTGCACCATCTCGCGCCGCTCATAGACCAGATTGTCGCGCAGATAGTCGAAGCCGAACTCGTTGTTGGTGCCGTAGGTGATGTCGGCGGCATAGGCCGACTGCCGCTGGCCCTGGCTCAGGCCGTTGACGATGACGCCGACGTCCATGCCCAGGAAGCGGTAGACCCGGCCCATCCATTCGGCGTCGCGCCGGGCCAGATAGTCGTTGACGGTGATGACGTGCACGCCCTTGCCCGCCAGCGCGTTCAGATACACCGGCGCCACGGCGACCAGGGTCTTGCCCTCGCCGGTGCGCATCTCGGCGATGCCGCCGTCATGCAGGATCATGCCGCCGGCCAGCTGGACGTCGTACTGACGCTGGCCCAGCACCCGCTTGGACGCCTCTCGCACCACGGCGAAGGCTTCGTTCAGCACCTTGTCCAGGGTCTCGCCGCCCGCGATCCGGTCGCGGAAGGCGTCGGTCATCATCCGCAGCTCGTCGTCCGACAGGGCCGCGAACTTGTCCTCCAGCGCATTGATCTTCTGCACCCGGCCCATGAAGTCCTTGACCTTGCGGTCGTTGGAGGAGCCGAAAATCTTCTTGGCGATGCCGAGCATGGATGATCCGAAGGCGGGCGAGCGACAGGGGCTCTGGTACTGAAAGGTCCCGAAGGAGCGGCGGCGACTGCGCGCGGGGGAGGGGCCTCGGCGACGCCGGCCCGGTGCGCCTGTCACAGGCGCGCGCGAGGGCCGCGCGATCGTTCGAAAACCCCTCGACTTGGGCGCAGGCGGGACTTAAGCACCGGCCTTATCCCTGTCAACGCGAGGGGCTTTGCCGCCCCGTGACGGAGCGCGCCCCAATGCGGCTTTCCAGCCTCTTCGTCCCGGTCCTTCTGGCCGCCTTCCTGGCCCTGTCGGCCTGCAATTCCGGTGGTGGAAACAATCGCCCGCCGCAACCCGGCGACCGGGCCGTGGCCGAGGTCCAGGGTCAGACCATCTGGGCCTCCGACGTCAAGCGCGAGGCGGTGGCGCAAGGGTTGGTCGGCGAGGGCGAGCCGCTGGACGTGACCAGCGACCTGTTTCGACGGGTGCTGGACGAGGTCATCGACCAGAAACTGCTGGCCCGCGAGGCCGAGCGTCGCGGTCTGGGCAACTCCGCCCTGGCGCAGCGCCGGCTCGAAGCCACGCGGGAACGGATTCTCGGCGACATGCTGGTCGAGACCGTCGTCAACGGCACGATCGACGACAGGTCGATCGAGACGATCTATCAGGAGCAGGTGAAGCTGGCGCAGACGTCGGAGGAAATCCGCGTCCGCCTGATCCTGTCGCGGACCCGGCCCGAGGCCGACGCGGTGATCGGCATCCTGGCCCAGGGCGCGGCCTTCGAGGCCGTGGCCGCCGAAAGTTCGATCGACGACGCGACACGCTATTCCGGCGGCGACCTCGGCTACCGGACCATCGACGTCATGCCCGAGGCCTACAAGAACGCCCTGCGCGACCGGCCCGCGGGCTCGACTGTCGGCCCCTTCCAGACCGAGGGCGGCTGGGCGGTGTTACGCGTCGAGGACCGCCGCCGCGAGACGCCGCCGACGCTGGAGCAGGCCCGGCCGCAGATCGTCCGCTACCTGACCTATGACGGGGTGCGACAGCTGCTCGAGGAGTTGCGCGGCAAGGCTGAGGTCGAGGTGCTGTTGCCCCGCGACACGGCCCGGACCCAGGAGCCCGCTTCGGCCCCCTCCGCCGGCCCTGCCGCACCCGCGCCGCCCGCCCCCGCAGCCGCCGCCCCCACGCCGCCGCCCGTCGCCGCGGCCCCGGCGCCCAAGAAGGCGTCATGAGCCGCCCGCCCGAGGCCGGCCGCGCCTCGACCGGTCAGAAGATCGAGCAAGCCATCGAAAAGGCCTTCGACCCTTTGGCCGCGGCGTTGAAGCGTGCGACCGCGCCGGCGCGGCCTGCGCCCGGCAAGCCCGGTCTGGAAATCTCGCCCCTGGCCGTGGCCTTTCCGGCCATTCCGCCGATCGCCGGGGTCGAGATCGCCACGGCCCGGGCCGGCTTCTACAAGCACGAGCGCGACGATCTGGTGGTGTTCAGCTTCGCCCGGGGCACGACCTGCGCCGGGGTCTTCACCCGGCACAGGATCGGCTCGGCGCCGGTCGACTGGTGCAAACGCCATCTGGACGCCCCGGACGGCGGCCAGGACGTCCGGGCCCTGGTGGTCAACGCCGGCTGCGCCAACGCCTTCACCGGCAAGGCGGGGGCCGACGCCGCCCGCCGCACCGCCTCCGAGGTCGCCAAGCGGTTCGGCTGCCGCCAGCGCGACGTCATGCTGGCCTCCACCGGGGTGATCGGCGTGGTACTGGACGACCGCAAGATCGTGGCCCGGATGGCTGACATCGAGGCGGGGCTGGACCCGGACGCCTGGGTCCGCGCCGGTCAGGCCATCATGACCACCGACACCTTCCCCAAGGGCTCCTACGCCGAATGCGAGATCGAGGGCCGCAAGGTCCGCATCGCCGGGATCGCCAAGGGCTCGGGCATGATCGCCCCCGACATGGCCACCATGCTGGGCTTCATCGTCACCGACGCGGCCATCGCCCCGCCGGTGCTGCGCGCCCTGCTGGGCCTGCACGTGCGCACCACCTTCAACAGCGTCACCGTCGATGGCGACACCTCGACCAATGACACCTGCCTGCTGTTCGCCACCGGGTCGTCGGGCGCGTCGCGCATCGGCCGGGTCGGAGACCGGCGGCTGAAGGATTTCTCGGCGACCCTGGACCGGGTGATGCTCGACCTCGCCCACCAGCTGGTCCGCGACGGCGAGGGGGCGACCAAATTCGTCCGCGTCACCGTCGAGGGCGCCGCCAGCCCGGCTTCGGCCCGAAAACTGGCCAAGTCGATCGCCGACAGCCCCCTGGTCAAGACCGCTCTGGCCGGGGAAGACGCCAACTGGGGCCGGGTCGTCATGGCCGTCGGCAAGACCGAGGAACCCGTCGACCGCGACCGTCTGGCCATCAAATTCGGCCCCCACGTCGCCGCCGTCGACGGCGCCCCGTCCCCGACCTACGACGACGCGAAAATGAGCGCCTATATGAAGAACGCCGAGATCGACATCACCGTCGACGTCGGCTCGGGCCGCGCCTCCGCCACCGTCTGGACCTGCGACCTGACCAAGCGGTACGTCGAAATCAACGGCGATTACCGGAGCTGAGGTTTCCAACCATGGTGCAGACGACCTCGCCGTGTGCTATATTTCAACCATGAGCGCCCAGGCCAAACCCAAACACCGTGTGGATGACGATGCCGGATTGATCTCGCCCGCGCTGTTCGCCGATTTGACGAGCGCGGAGCCGTCGGACGTCGCGCTTGAATGGGTTCGTCAGGGTCTCGTCGATGCTGATGCGGACCCCCGTCGTCGCAGTTCTGGCGAAGTCGCTTCGGCAATCGAGCAACTCCATTCGGAAACCGTGGGCCAGCGCCGGGAGTGAGGCGAACGGTCGTCTACACGTTGCGAGCCGAGCGAGATCTCCTCGCCATCTATCGCTTTATCGCCAAGGACAAGCCGGGTGCGGCGCTGACCTACGTCACGACCATTCGCGAGGCGCTTGAGCGTCTCGGCGAGTTTCCGGCCTTGGGTCGGACGGTCGGCAAGGCGCGCTTGTGGCCGGTGACGCCGAATGCCCTGGTGAAGTATCGGGTGCTGGAGCGGGACATCGAGGTGCTTCGCATCGTCCACGCGGGACAGCGCCCTTGACCCTTCCCACCGTCCTCGTCGTCGCCGTGGCCCTGATCGACGCCGACGGCCGGGTGCTGATCGCCCAGCGGCCCGAGGGCAAGAAACTGGCCGGTCTGTGGGAGTTTCCGGGCGGCAAGGTCGAGCCCGGAGAGCGGCCGGAGGTCGCCCTGACCCGCGAACTGAAGGAAGAACTCGGCATCGACGTGACCGAGGCCTGTCTGGCCCCGTTCGTTTTCGCGAGCCACGCTTACGATTCGTTTCACCTGTTGATGCCACTGTACCTGTGCCGACGCTGGTCGGGGGTGGTTCGGAACCGCGAGCACGCGGCGCTGAAATGGGTGAAGCCGAACCAGCTTTCGGACTATCCCATGCCTCCGGCCGATGAACCCCTGGTCGCCTGGTTGCGCGACCTGCTCTAGCCGCCGCAAGGAGAGGGCCGATGTTGAAACGCTTTCTCTCCCGCTTCCACCGCGACGAAAGCGGCGCCACGGCCATTGAATACGGCCTGATCCTGGCCCTGATGTTCCTGGTCATCCTCGGCGCCCTGAACGCCTTCGGCGCGACGGGCAGCGGCATCTTCAACGGCGCCATGGACATGCTCCGCAACGCGATGGGCGGCTGAGACTCACTCCTCCCCCGTCTGCTCCCGGACTCCCAGCGCGTCCGCCAGCCGCATCTTCGCCGAGCCTCTCGGCAACGGCTTTTGCTGACTCTCGTGCGGCGCCCAGCCGGCCAGGTGAACGATCTCGAAGGTCGCGGGGATACGCCCGTCCGCCTCGGCGTGCCGTTCGGCGTACAGTTGCGCCGCCCGCCCCAGAATGCCCCGCGTCAGCGGCCGCACCGCCCCCGCCAGCACATTGGTCTCGCCCATGGCGCGCAGGTCGCGGATCAGGGCGAACAGGTCCGGATAGCGCACCGTCACCCGGTCGACGTCGGCCACGGGCAGGGCGAATCCGGCCCGCTGCAACAGGGCCGCGCCGTCGAAACCGTCGGCGAAGGGCGAGACCCTCGCCTGCGCCCCGCCGCGCGCCTCCAGCTCGGCCTCGGTCAGGACCGCGCGCAGCTCCTTCAGCGTTCCCGCGCCCAGCAAGGTCCCCAGAAACAGCCCGTCCGGCTTCAGCGCCCGGCGGATCTGGCTCAGAGCGCCGGGCAGGTCATTGGCCCAGTGCAGGCTCATCAGCGAGACGATCAGGTCCTGCGATCCGTCCGCCAGCTTCAGGGGAACCACGCCCGGACCCGCCCGCGCGGCGCGGTCGCCGACCGGCTTGACCGGCCCGACCCGTTCCGCCGCCGCGCTGTCGGCCAGGACGGGGGTGAACGCCCCCGGATGGGCTGACAGATCGGCGGCCGCGGGCCAGTCCCGCACCAGCGCCTCCAGACTGCCGACCGCATTCTCCGCCGCCCGCGCATGCAGGAAGTCAGCGCGGGAAAGCGTCTTTTCGCTGCGTTCCAGCCTTGCCGTGCGGCGCTGAACGTCGAAAATGCGGGGAGGACCGGAGGAGGGGCTCATGAGGCTTCAGGATGGGGTCTGGCGCGAACGATTGAAAGCGGTCGCGCCGCGCCTTGCGCACGGCGCCCGCGTCATGGGCCGGGGCGTGGCCGATCTGCTGCTGCCGCCGCTGGCCTGGGACGCGCCCGAGGCCGCCGCCTCGCCGGGTCTGACCGCCGCCGCCTGGAGCCGGGTGACCTTTCTCGAGGACCCCGTCTGCGACGGCTGCGGCGCGGGGTTCGAGATGGACGGCGGCGCCTTCGCCTCGCCCCGTTGCGCCGCCTGCCTGGCCCAGCCCTATGCCTTCGCCCGGGCCCGGGCCGTCTGCGTCTATGACGAGGCCTCGCGCGGCCTGATCCTGAAATTCAAGCACGGCGACCACCAGCCGTTCGCGCCGCTGTTCGCCGGATGGATCGGCCGCGCCGCCGCGCCGCTGCTGGCCGAGGCGGACGCCGTCGCCCCCGTGCCCCTGCATCGCCTGCGTCTTCTGTCGCGCCGCTTCAACCAGGCCGCCGAGATCGCCCGACCGCTGGCCCGGGCGGCGAACCTCGACTATCTGCCCGACGCCCTGATCCGCCAGACCCACACCGCCACCCAGGGCGGCAAGTCCGCCCGTGGCCGCCGCCTGAACGTCAGGAAGGCCTTCGCCGTCAGCGAGGAAGGGCGTCGCCGGATCAAGGGTCGCCGCATCCTTCTGATCGACGACGTGTTGACCACGGGCGCCACCGCCGAGGCCTGCGCCCGCGCGCTGATCGAGGCCGGCGCCCGCGCCGTGGACCTGGCCGTCGTCGCCCGGGTGCGCACGGCGCGGGAATTGGTTGTATAGACCGATCAGTAGTCAGGAGACCGCTTTGGCCGACGTCGTCATCTATACCAAGCCCGGCTGCGGCTACTGCCACGCCGCCCGCGACCTGCTGGATCGCAAAGGCGCGGACTATGAGGACATCATCGCCTCCAGCGACCCGGCGAAGAAGCAGCAAATGATACAAAGGTCGGGCGGCCGGATGACCTACCCGCAGATCTTCATCGGCGGAAAGCACATCGGCGGCTCGGACGACCTGCACGCGCTTGACCGGCGAGGCGAGCTGGACGCATTGCTCGAGGCCTGATGACCACGCTCCCGATCGCCCTGATCCAGACCCGCACCCCGGCGACCCCGGCGGCGGCCTTCGCCCATGTCGAGCCCCTGATCCGCGACGCGGCGGCGGGCGGCGCGAAGCTGATCCTGACCCCGGAGGCGACCAATTTCCTCATCCAGGACCGCGCCGCCCGCGACGCCGTCCTGACCACCCAAGACCGCGACGAGGCCGTCGGAAACCTGCGCGCCCTGGCCCAGGAACTGGGCGTCTGGCTGCTGATCGGTTCGGCCATCGTCAGGTCGGGGCACGCGGGCGACGACCGCGCCGCCAACCGCTCCCTGCTGATCGACGATGCGGGCGGGCTGGTCGCCGCCTATGACAAGCTGCACGTCTATGACGTCGACCTGCCGACGGGTGAACGCTGGCGCGAAAGCGCCTCCGTCCGTCCCGGCGACGGCGCCGTCGTCGCGGACACCCCTTGGGGCGGGCTCGGCCTGACCATCTGCTACGACATCCGCTTCCCCCATCTGCACCGCGCCCTGGCCAGGGCCGGAGCGGTGATGATCTCGGTTCCGGCCGCCTTCACCGTCCCGACCGGCGAGGCCCACTGGGAGACCCTGCTGCGCGCCCGCGCCATCGAGACCGGCTGCTACATCCTCGCCCCCGCCCAGGCTGGTGTGCATGAGGACGGCCGCCGCACCTGGGGCCGGTCGACCGTGATCGGACCGTGGGGCGAGGTGGTCGCCAAGCTGGACCACGACGAGCCGGGCGTCCTGTTCGCGACGCTGGATTTCGAGGCGGTGACGTGCGCGCGCAACGCCGTGCCCCAACTGACCCACGACCGGGATTTCGCGGGGCCGCGATGATCCGCTACGCCCTCCAGTGCGACGGCGGCCACGGTTTCGAGACCTGGTTCGGGGCCTCGACCGACTATGACCACCAGGCCGCGCGGGGGCTGGTGGAATGTCCGCACTGCGGCTCGCGCGGCGTGTCCAAACAGATCATGGCCCCGGCCGTGGCTGGAACCCGAAAGTCCGCGTCCGACCCCGATCTGGCGAAGGTCCAGACCATGATGACGCAGATGGCGCGCGAGGTGCGCTCGCACGTCGAGGCGAATTTCGACTATGTCGGCGACGCCTTCGCCCGCGAGGCCCGCGACATCCACGAAGGCAGGACCGAGAAGCGCGAAATCTACGGCGAGGCCACCCCCGCCGAGGTCAGGAAGCTCAAGGACGACGGCGTCCCCTGCGCCCCCCTGCCGCCGCTGCCGCCCGACCCGGCCAAGGCGCACTGATCGGTGGGCGAGGGGGAGGCAAGCGGGGACACACACCCCTTTCCCGCGCTGAAGACCCTCCGCTTCCGTCCGCGGGCCGGGCCGCGTTTTCCCCGGAAAACGGTCCCCACTTCTCCCACGCGCGCTATATGGTCCGGCGAATGACTGCCTGGAGCGAAATCGGTCTTGGACGCAGTCCGCCAGGCTCAGATTTCGTTCCAGCATGATTCTGGACCATTTTTTGGGTTCAGGTCGATTCGACCTGAAACAAAAATGGTCTAGACCAATCGCCCGCTGAGTTGAATCTGGGCGGAGGCCGGAAGGTTCATCACGAAGGGCACGAAGATTCACAAGGGACACGACGGGACCGGGGACGTGTCCAGGTCCGCGTGTTCTTCGGAGCGTCGTAGAATCGCGGCGTACGCCGCACTGATCCGACCGACG
>CALSBO010000015.1:0-49000 GCA_943373195.1 Brevundimonas vancanneytii | reverse complement strand
CCCTGTCCGAGGCCAGGCCGCAGGCACAGCTCGTCCTCTGGAACGGAGTGAACCACGTCCTGAAGCCGGCGCCCGCCGACCGCGCCGCCAACATCGCGGTCTACAGCGACCCCAACCTTCCGCTGGCCCCCGGGATCGTCGACGACGTGGCCAGCTTCATCCTACAGGTGCGTTAGGCCAGCGTCTCCTGAAACCGCACCGGCCGCCCGTGGGCCGGGCCGATCAGGTCGCCGTCCTGCATCACCACCCGGCCGCGCACGATGGTGGCCATGGCCGCGCCGGTCGCCTCGAAGCCGTCGAACGGGGTCCAGGCCGAGCGGGTGGCCATGTCGGCGTGGCGGATGACGTGTTTCGCCTTCAGGTCGACGATCGTCAGGTCGGCGTCATAGCCCTCGACCATCCGGCCCTTGCCGGCGATGCCGAAGACGCGGTTGGCGCCGTGGCTGGTCAGGTCGATGAAGCGGTCGAGCGACAGCCGCCCGTGGGCCACATGGGTCAGCATGACCGGCACCAGGGTCTGCACCCCCGGCATGCCCGAGGGCGAGGCCGGATAGGGGCGGGCCTTCTCCTCCAGCGTGTGCGGCGCATGGTCCGAGCCCAGCACGTCGGCGACGCCCTGCTCGATGCCGCGCCACAGGCCGGCGATATGGTAGTTGTTGCGGATCGGCGGGTTCATCTGGGCCAGGCCCTTGAGCCGCTCATAGGCCTCGTCGCCGTCCAGGGTCAGGTGCTGGGGCGTGACCTCGACCGTGGCCACGTCCCTGTGATCGGCGAGGAATTCGATCTCCTCGGCGGTGGTGACGTGCAGCACATGGATGCGGGCGCCGGTCTCGCGCGCCAGCCCCACCAGCCGGCGCGTGCTCATGATGGCGCTCTCGGGGTCGCGGACCTCGGGGTGGCTGGTCCAGTCGCCGGGGCGGGCCAGCGGGCGGCGCTCGACCAGCCGGTATTCGTCCTCGGAATGGAAGGTCGCCCGCCGCTTCACATGGCGCAGCACCTCGCGCACCCCGTCGTCGTCGGCCACCAGAAGCGTACCGGTCGAGGCCCCCATGAAGACCTTGACCCCGCAGCAGCCGGGCAGCCGCTCCAGCTCGGCCAGGTGTTTCGCATTGCCGTGGGTGCCGCCGATGTAGAAGGCGTGGTCGGTCCACATCCGGTCGCGGGCGCGGGCCAGCTTGTCGGCCAGGGTGTCGGGGTCGGTGGTCGAGGGCTCGGTGTTCGGCATTTCGAACACGGCGGTGACCCCGCCCAGCGCCGCCGCGCGCGAGCCGCTTTCGAGGTCTTCCTTCCACTCCAGCCCCGGCTCACGGAAATGGACCTGGGTGTCGATGACGCCGGGCAGGACCGTCAGCCCCCGGGCGTCGAACGTCTCGCCCGCCGAGGCCTGTGACAGGTCGCCGATGAAGACGATCTTGCCGTTGGTCACGCCGACATCGGCCGGGCCGCGGCCCGCATGGTTGGCCACCTCGCCGCCGCGGACGATCAGGTCGTATGTCATCTCAGCACCGTCATCCTCGGGCTTGTCCCGAGGACCCATTTATGCGGTTGCACGATCGTTCGTGGTCGAGGCCGGCAACCAAAATCATCGGGTCGCTTATTCGGACGGATGGGTCCTCGGGACAAGCCCGAGGATGACGGATTCAGGGGTTGTTCCGTTCCGCCAGCAGCTTCTTCGCGGCGGTGATCACCCGGTCGGCGGGCAGGTCGTTCATATGCTGGATCGCCTGGTTCAGGTTGGGATCGATCTTGCGGTACTCGTCGACCGAACGCGGCCCGCGCACGGCGATGCCGCCCCAGGGGCCATGCTCGGCCTCGTCCGAGGGTCCGAAAGCGGCGACCACGGGCACGCCCGCCGCCACGGCCAGGTCGGTCCACAGGGTGTCGGCCCCGACATAGAGGGCCGCCCGGCCGATGGCGGCGACGGATTCAAGTCGGCTTAACCGCCCCTGCAGTTCGGTCACCCGGTTGCGCGGCAGCGACAGGCGGATGACGTGGGCGGCGTCGCGGGCGTTGTCGTCGCCGACGACGATCACCCTGCCGCCCTCCAGCGGGCCACCGTCGCCGACCAGGGCCACGGCGACCTTGGCGTAGCGTTCCGACGGCCAGATCTTGCCCATCCAGTCCGCGCCCGGGCCGATGGCCAGGATGGGGACCTCCTCGGTCGGGATCAGGGCGTCGGCCTTGGCCTGGGTCGCCTCCGACACGAACAGTTTCGGGGCCGGTATGTCTTCGAGCTGCAGCACCCGCGCCGCCTGTTCGACCGCATGGACGCCCGCCTCCCAGGCCCCGCGCACGGCCCGCTTCTGGCGCTTCAGCTTGCTCGACAGGGTGGTGCCGCGCATGTCGACCACCAGCCCCCATTTCGTCTCGCGCACCTTGTTCCACAGGCCCAGCCAGTCCAGCCGGCTGTCCCGCTCCAGCACGATCAGGCGATCCAGTCGCGGCGTGTCGGCGAACAGGGGGGCGCTCTTCGGCGATCCGACCACCGTGAAACTCGCCTGCGGCATGGCCTCGACCATACAGGCGAGCACCCCCGACGACAGGATCGCGTCGCTCGCGTCCGCCTCGGCGATGTAGAGGATGGGGAACCGTCCCGTCATGGATTGGACCGTATACGGATTCTCGCCCTGTCTCCTCCCCATCGCAGATGGGGAGGGGGACCACACGAAGTGTGGTGGAGGGGTGGAGGCCCTCCCACGACCCCTCCACCGCCGTTCCGGCGGTCCTCCTCCCCATTGCTGTGCAACGGGGAGGAGACGTGACTATCTAGGTCCCATGAGCCCTCGCACCGCCCGCCTGCACGACCGCGCCCTGATCAGGGTTTCCGGCCCCGACGCCCGGCCTTTCCTGCATAATCTGCTGACCCAGGATGTCGAGACCCTGGCCCCCGGCGAGCTGCGCTTCGGCGCCCTGCTCTCCCCGCCGGGCCGGCTGCTGTTCGATGTCTTCCTGTGGGGCGAGGAGGACGGCGTGGTGCTGGACGTCGCCGCCGACCGCCGCGACGCCCTGATGCAGCGGCTGGCCATGTACCGACTGCGGGCGCAGGTGACGGTCGAGACGGACGACCGCCCGGTTTTCGCGGCCTGGGGCGACCACCTGCCCGAAGGCTTCGTGGCCGACCCGCGCACGGCGGGTCTCGGCGAACGGCGGATCGGCGGCGCGGCGACGGCCGATGCGACCCAGGACGACTGGCGGGCCCGCTGCCTGGCAGTCGGCGTCCCCGACCCGGCCGTCGATGCGCCGTCAGACAAGACCTATGCGATCGAGGCCAATTTCGACCTGCTGAACGGGATCGACTTCCAGAAGGGCTGTTTCATCGGCCAGGAGACAACCTCGCGGATGAAGCGGCGCGGGGCGATCAAGACCCGGATGCTGCCGATCGCCTTCGACGGCCCCCCGCCTCCCTTCGGCGCCGAGGTGCTGAACGGCGAACTCAGGGCCGGGGAGGTGCTGGGCGGCCGGGACGGCGCGGCCATGGCCCTGCTCCGGCTGGACCGGCTGGACGGGCCGTTGACCGTCGACGGCCGCCCGGTCTCGGTGCGCCGGCCGGACTGGATGCTCACCGGCTGAGGCGCAGCCGGTCGGGTCAGTCCTCGCCCGGAGCCGGTTCCGGCGCAGGAACCAGCTGCACCCGCGGCGGCTCGACCGTGACCGGCGAGGGGGCCACGATGATCTCGGGCGGAACCAGATAGATCTGCAGGCCGCCGACATGGACCGGCGGTCCGTCCACGCGGATGGGCGATCCCTGAACATAGAGGGCCGGTCCGCCGGGGCCGTCGGCCCATGTGGTGCGGCAGGCCGGACGCCGCGACCAGGCGGCCCGGCCGAGCGGCAGCCGGGGGTTGACGTAGGGCGCGTCGGGCCGGATCTCGCAGGCACCCTGAGGCACGGCGTAGGCGGCTTCCGGTCGGTCCTGCATCGCGACCGCCAGCAACAGACCGGACAGGCTGATCACGGCGAACGTCATGGGCGCGGCCCTTCCGCGCGGCGACAGGCATGCCGTCCGCGTGGGTCAGGGTTAGGCGATGGGAGCGAACCCGTCCAACGCCTTTGTGGCGGCGGGGTCTCTCCGCGACGCGCGACAGGAACGCCGGGAGGAGTCAGGATGCCCGCATGGACCGCACCCGCCCCCGTCTGATCGACCTCAGCCACACCATCGAAGCCGGCATGATCACCTACAAGGGTCTGCCCGCGCCGCTGGTCTGTGACCATCTGAGCCGCGAAGCCTCGCGGACCAACTACGACCCCGGCACCGAATTCCAGATCGGGCGGATCGAGATGGTCGGCAACACCGGCACCTATCTGGACACGCCGTTTCACCGCTATGCCGACGGCGAGGACCTGAGCGACGTCGGCCTCGACCGCGTCGCCGCCCTGCCCGGGCTGGTCGTCCGCATCCCCGAGGTTCAGGCGGTCGACGCGGACCGGTTCGCGGGCCTCGACGTGCGCGGCAAGGCGGTGCTGGTCCACACGGGCTGGGCGCGGCACTGGCGGACGGACGCCTATTTCGAGGACCATCCCTTCCTGACCGAAGCGGCGGCGGGGTTGCTGGTCGAGGGCGGCGCGGCGCTGGTCGGCATCGATTCCCACAACATCGACGACACCCGGACTCGGGCGCGGCCGGCCCACACCCTGTTGCTGGGCGCGGGCATACCGATCTGCGAGCATATGCGCGGGCTGGAGCTGCTGCCGGACGCGGGCTTCCGCTTCACGGCGGCGCCGCCGAAGGTGAAGGCGTTCGGGACCTTTCCGGTCCGGGCGTTCGCGGAGGTCTGGCGTCCTTCTCCCCTTGCGGGAGAAGGATAGGATGCACGTCATGTCCGACTCACTTCACCGCTGCGCCTGGTGCGGGGCCGACCCCCTGTACGTCGCCTATCACGACGACGAATGGGGCGTGCCCGAGTATGACGCCCGCGCCCTGTGGGAGAAGCTGGTGCTGGACGGTTTCCAGGCCGGACTGGCGTGGATCACCATTCTGAGGAAGCGCGAAGGGATGCGCGACGCCTTCGACGGCTTCGACCCCGTCAAGGTCGCCGCCTATGGCGAGGCCGACATCGAACGGCTGCTGGGCGACGCCCGCATCATCCGCTCGCGGGCCAAGATCAACAGCGCGATCAAGGGCGCGAAAATCTGGCTGGAGATGCAGGAGAACGACGAGGACTTCAGCGAATGGCTGTGGTCCTTCGTCGGCGGGGCGCCGATCCAGAACCACTGGCCCGACAGCGGCGCCCGGCCGGTGGCGACGCCCGAATCCGAGGCGATGGCCAAGGCGCTGAAGGCGCGCGGTTTCAGCTTCTGCGGCCCGGTGATCGTCTACGCCTTCATGCAGGCTGTGGGCATGGTCAACGATCACGGCGTCGAATGCTTCCGTCACCCGCAGGTTCGTGCGAGGACCCGGACGTGAAGACGCCCTCGAAATCCCCGGCAAAGGCAAAGCTTTCGCGCGCCTTCCCGACGCTGGCGCTGGAAATCCTGCTGGTCGAAAGCGCGGGCGGGCCGGTCTGCGGCGTGGACGAGGCCGGGCGCGGGCCGTGGGCCGGGCCGGTGTCGGCGGGAGCGGTGATTCTGAACCCCGACGACCTGCCCGCGGGCATCGACGATTCCAAGGCCCTGACCCACGCCCGGCGCGAGGCGCTGGAGATCGAGATCAAGGCGCGGGCCATCGCGTGGGGCGTCGGCTTCGCCTCGGTCGAGGAGATCGAGGCGCTGAACATCCTGCAGGCCACGGGTCTGGCCATGTGCCGGGCGATTGAGGCGCTGCGGGTCCAGCCCGTCGCGGCGCTGGTGGACGGCGCCTACCGTTTCAAACTGCCCTGCGAGGTGCGGACGGTGGTCGGGGGGGACGGCCTGTCGCTGTCGATCGCGGCGGCCTCGATCCTGGCCAAGACCGCGCGGGACCGGTTGATGATCGAACTGGACGCGCAATACCCCGGCTACGGCTTCGCCGGCCACAAGGGCTACAATGCGCCGGTGCATTCGGAGGCGTTGAAGACCCTCGGCCCCTGTCCTGCCCACCGCCGCAGCTGGACCCCGATCCGGGCCTTGCTGGAAGGTTAGAGAGCCAGCATCCCCCCGACCAGCGCGCCCATGAGGGCCGCCACGACGCCGCCGCCGACCACCGTGAGCCAGCCGGGCAGGTCGGCGACCATCTCCTTGAGCGTCGGCTCCTCAACCGGATCGTTGGCGACCCGCGCATCGAACCGCGCGGCGGCGGGGGGACGCCAGGCGACGGTCTCGAAGGCGTCGGCGGCGCGGCCATAGGCGCGGACGCCTTCCAGACGACGGGCGGAGGTCAGGGGCATGGTTTCCATCCGCTTCCAACGGCCGGAGCGCGCGTACCGTTCCGTACGCCGCCGTTCACGCCGCATCCGCCAGACTGACCGGCCGCTCGCTGACCACGAACAGGTATTCCACGTTCCTCAACCGCCCGACCGCCCCGACCTTCTCGCCCTGCGGATTGTGGATGCCGATGCGGGCGCCGACGTAGCGCGGGCGGGCGATCTCGATGACCTGCACCTCGCCCCGGCCCGACAGCATCTGGACCAGCTGGTCGCGGCCCAGATAGCCCTCGTCATTGAACGAGACGATCAGATTGGGCGCCTTCAGCCCCTCGATCACCGCCCGCAGCGCCGGAGCGATGCCGGGCTTGCTGTTGAAGGCGCTCTTGCGCGTCTTCACATCGATCCGCTTGTTGGCGATCCCGTAGGTCTCGGGCTTGTCCCACAGCACCAGACTCTCCCAGCAGTGATAGTTGCCGAGGTAGGAATGCTGATTGTACGGCGGGTCCAGATAGACCAGATCGGCCTCGACCTCGGGCGCCAGTTCGACCGCGTCCCGGTGCGTGGCCCTGCACGGACCGCCCGCCACGCCGGGCAGGATGTCGGGCCTTCGAAGCTCCAGCGGCTTCAACGCCCGCGCCGCCCACGACTTCATATAGGCCATCTGCAGCCCGGCCGTTGAGTCCACCCGGTCGGCCGCCTCCATAAGGCTGACCAGGGCGATGGCCTCCAGCTCGGGCTCCAGCGCCAGGGCGGCGATCCGGTCGCGCATGGCGTCGATGACCGCGCCGTTCGCGGGGGTGAAATATCGGGCGTCCTCGCAGAAGGTTTTCGTGAACCAGCCGGCCTCAGGGGTCACGGTGCGCAGCTCGGCCAGCACCGCCTCGGCGCGGTCCAGCCAACGTTCGCGGTCGGCCTGGACATAGGCGGTGGCCAAGGTGTGGGCATAGGCGTTGTGGTCGTTCGACCAGACCCGGAAACCGGCGCCTTTCAGCGTGTGGCCCACCCGGGCGCTGCCCGAGAACAGGTCGCACACCGTGCCCCCGTCAGGCAGCTGGCCATGGATCGCTGCGGCGATCTGGGTCAGCAAGGCGCGTTTCGAGCCGATGTATTTGATCATGCCGACCGGGAGAGATCAGACGCTATTTGCGCCCCTTCGCCGGAGCATGGGCCAGTCGCAGCAGATTCGCAGCCCCCGGGGCGCCGAAGGGGGTGCCGGCGAGGATCAGGATGCGCTGGCCCGGTTCGGCGAGGCCGTAGGCGACCGCGCTGGACACCGCGTCCTCGGTGACATCCTCCAGTGAGGCGGGCTCCTTGCCCAGCCGCGTCTCCAGCCCCCAGACCAGCGCCAGCCGCCGCGCCGTGTCGGGATTGGGCGTCAGGGTCAGGATCGGTTGCAGCGGCCGCTCGCGCGCCATCCGCCGCGCCGTGCCGCCCAGGGTGGTGAACACCACGATACAGGCCGTCGACTGCGCCTCGGCCGCCTTGCGCGCCGCGGCCACCAGGGCGTCGGCGTCGATGTCGTCCATGCCGGCGTGTTCGGCGTCCATCAGACTGGGCCACATCGGGTCCTTCTCGACCCGTTCGATGATCCGGCTCATCACCCCGACCGATTCCAGCGGATAGTCGCCCGAGGCCGTCTCGGCCGACAGCATCAGGGCGTCGGCGCCCTCATAGGCCGCGTTGGCCACATCCGAGGCCTCGGCCCGGGTGGGGGCGGGCGAGGCCGTCATCGATTCCAGCATCTGGGTGGCGACGATCACCGGCACGCCGCGCTGGCGGGCGGCGCGGATGATCATCTTCTGGGCCACCGGCACCTCTTCGGGCTCAAGCTCCACGCCCAGATCGCCACGCGCGACCATCACCCCGTCGCAATAGTCGAGAATGCTCTCCAGTTGGCTCAGGGCTTGCGGCTTCTCGATCTTGGCCAGGCAGGCGGCCCGGCCTTTCACGATCTGCTTCAACTCGGCCATGTCCTCGGCCTTCTGGACGAAGCTGAGCGCCACCCAGTCGACGCCGATGCGCAGGGCGAAGGCCAGGTCCTCGCGGTCCTTGGGCGTCAGGGCCGAGACCGGCACCACCGCCTCGGGCACGGCCACCCCCTTGCGGTCCGACAGTTTGGAGCCGCTTTCGACCGTGACGTCGGCCCAGTCGTCCGAACGTTCGTTGACCCGCAGCCGCACCCGGCCGTCGTCGAGCAACAGCAGCATGCCGGTGCGCAGGGCCTTGAAGATTTCGGGATGCGGCATCTGCACCCGCGTGGCGTCGCCCGGCGTCGGGTCGAGGTCGAACCGCATCCTGTGGCCCGGCTTGATGTCGATCTCGACGTCCCTGAACTTGCCCAGCCGCAGCTTGGGCCCCTGCAGGTCAGCCAGCACGCCCAGCGGCCGTTTCAGCGCCAGCTCCGCCCCGCGCACCGCCTTCAGCGCCGCCGCGTGATCCTCATGCGAGCCGTGGCTGAAATTCAGACGGAAGACGTCGACCCCGGCCTGGGCCAGGGCCTTGACCATGCCCGGCGCCCGGCTGGCGGGTCCCAGGGTCGCGACAATCCGGGCGCGCCGGGCTCTAATCATCGAAAGTCCACTTGGCGGGAGGGGCGATTCCCTCTTCTGCCACGAAAGCGCGCCCGGTTGAGGGCGGTTCGGCGCGCGAAACATGAAGTTATGCGGTAGAGCGGCTCACGGAACGGAGAGAGGGACCATGGCGGGCCTGAAGGACAAGCGCGGCTTCATCGACAAGGACCGGCTGGACCTGTCCGAGCGTCAGGCCGTCGAACACTGGATGAAGCGCTGGGGCGTGACCCGCGACCAGCTGACGGCCGCCCACCGCAAGGCCGGCCGCATGGTCAAGGACATCGCGGCGGAACTGGGAAAGAAGCGGTAGGTTGGTGCGAGCGGCGGGGGTCGAACCCGCAATCCCTTTCGGGCGACAGATTTTAAGTCTGTTGCGTCTACCAGTTTCGCCACGCTCGCGGGCTGCGGCGTGATCTAGCAGCGCCGGATGGCTTCGGCCATCGGGCGGCGGGTCAGACTCCGCTGGCGGCGCCGGCGGCCCCCAGAGCCCCGATGCCGACGACCCAGAGGATGCAGATCAGCAATCCGATGCCGGAACAGACCGCCCCGGCGATCGCCATACCCCGGCCCGTCGGTTTGTTCAGGGCGACCAAGCCCAACACCAGACCCACCGGCGCGAGTATCCACGAGATGAAGCCGATCACAGGAATGATGCCGAAGATGATCGAGAGAATGCCCAGCACCAGCGAGGCGATGGCCAGGCCGTTGCTCTGCGTCGGCGCGGGTCCGCCCTGATAGTTGTTGTCGCTCATGTTTCCCCCCAATGGTTCGAGCCGGATTCGCGTCACCGTCGCACGTGGGCGGACGTGGTCAAGGTTGAAACGGGATCAGCGCGCAGCGGGAACCGCCGCCGCCGAGCGCAAGACGCGGAAGTCGACATCCGAATCCGCGATCAGCCATACCAGGGCGGCCCAGGCGGCCACGTTCTGGCTCATCTGCGCCGGGTCGATCTTGTCCAGGGTGTCGTCGGCCGTATGGTGCAGGTCGAAATAACGCGTGCCGTCCTGGCTCAGGCCGAACATCGGCACGCCTACCCCGGCCAGCGGGCCGACATCGGCCCCGCCATACAGTTCGGGCGTGGCCGACGGAAGGACGGCGATCGGATACAGGACCCGTCCCGCCGCCCGGGCGAAGTCCGACCCCTGGGCGCCCGGCGGCAGTTGCAGCGCATAGATGCGGTCGGCGCCGAAATCGCTCTCGCCGGCGATGATGTGCTGCTCCACCGCCGTTCCAATCCCGCGCAGATAGGCGCCGCCGCCGTTGCCGGTGTCGGTCGGCTGGGCCACCTCTTCCGAGCCGTACAGGACCACGCGCACGGTGCGGGCCGGGCGGCGTCCGCTGTCGCGGATGGCCTTGGCGGCGGCCAGGGTGATGGCCCCGCCCGCGCCGTCGTCGATGGCGCCCGTGCCCAGGTCCCAGCTGTCCATGTGCGAGCCCAGGACGATGATCTCGTCGGGCCGCGACCGGCCGGGAATGTCGCCGATGACGTTCTGGCTGACCGTCTCATAGGTGCGGGCGGTCGAGGACAGGCGGATGCGCACCGGCTGGCCCATGGCGATCAGGCGCGAGACGGTGTCGGCGTCCGGGGCGGCCAGGGCGAACCCGGGCAGGGGCACGACGCCGTCGATGTAGCGGGTGGTGCCGGTGTGCGGCATGCGGTGATCGTCCGAGCCGACCGACCGCATGATGAAGGCGACCGCGCCCTTGGCCGCCGCCGCGCCCGGCCCGGCGCCGCGAATGCGCGTCAGCGGGCCATAGCCCGAGCCGTCCTGCATCCGCACCATCTGGCCCGCGTCGACGTAGGCGATCTTGCCGTGCAGCGAGCCGGCCGGGGCGGCGTTCAGCGCCTCAAGGCTGTCGAAGCGGACCACGTCGGCCTCGATCACGCCGTTGGTGCCCGGCGAATGGCCGAGGGCGGCGACGACCAACCGTTGCGGATGCAGGCCGACGATGGAGGCGCTCTCCTCGCCGCGCTCCCAGCCGACCAGGGGAAACTGTTCGATCCGCACGTTCTGGAACCCTTGCGCCCGCATGTAGTCGGCGGCCCAGGCCGAGGCGTCCTGTTCCGCCTTCGACCCCGCCGGCCGGGCGCCGAACCGAGTCGTCAACTGGGTGACGTAGTCCAGCGCGATGTTCTGGTTCAGCGCCGCGTCGCGGACAGCTTCGGCCCGCGCGATGGTGGCCGCGTCCTGGGCGAAGGCGGGGGCGGCCAGGCCCAGGGCCAGCGCGGACACGGCGGCGAGAAAGGACAGGCGCATGACGGCTCCGGGGGAACTCAGGGGAGGAGGCCGGACCCTAGACCGCGCAATACAAACCGAAAAGACGGCTCAGCCAGAGTTTTCCGGCAGGCGGCATAAGGGATTACTCGCCCTTGACGTAGGGCTCGACCGGCCCCTGCAGCTTGACGGTCAGGGCCTTGCCGCGGCGATCGACGCGGTTGCCGACGGCCAGCCGCACCCAGCCTTCCGAGACGCAGTATTCCTCGACATTGGTCTTGTCCTCGCCCTTGAAGCGGACGCCGATGCCCTTCTGCAGCAGTTCGCCGTCGTGGAACGGGCTGTCGGGATCGACGCACAGGCGGTCGGGAAGGTCGGTCATGGGCATGCTCGGAGCGGAGGAACGGCAGCGGCTTTAGCGGATGGCGTCGCGAGGTCCAAGGCTTTCACGCCCGCCGCCTTGATCGCCGTCCCGGGCGGCCTAGGTATCGGGGCCGCCTCCGGAGCCTCCCATGACCGATCAGCCCGCGATCACCGTCGACGGTCACGCCATTCCCCAGCTCGGTTTCGGCACCTGGAACCTGACGCCCGGGGATGCCCGGCGCATGGTCGCCGAGGCCCTGCGCATCGGCTACCGCCACATCGACACCGCCTGGATCTACCGCAATGAGGCCGCGGTCGGCGACGGCATCCGCGACGTGATCGGGGCCGGGCATGTGGCGCGGGACGAGGTCTGGCTGACCACCAAGATCTGGGTCGAGCATTTCGACCGCGACGGCCTGCTGGCGCAGGCCGCGGAGAGCGCGGCCAGCCTGGGGTTCACACCCGACCTGCTGCTGCTCCATTGGCCCAAGGCCGAACCGGCATGGGAAGAGACCCTCGGCGCGCTGAACGAGGCGAAGGATCAGGGGCTGACCCGGACCATCGGCCTGTCCAACTTCCCTTCGGCCGAGCTCCGCCGGGCGCAGGACCTGTCGAAGGCCCGGCTGGTCACCAACCAGGTCGAATACCACCCCTATCTGAAGCTCTCGAAACTCAAGGCCACGGCGAAAGCCCTCGGCTCCTCCGTCACCGCCTGGTCGCCCCTGGCCCAGGGCGCGGTCGCTGACGACCAGACCCTGATCGAGATCGGCAAGGCGCATGGCAAGACGCCGGGGCAGGTCGCGCTGCGCTGGCTGATCCAGCAGGATGTCATCGCCATCCCGCGCACGGCGAAGGCCAGCCGCGCCGAGGAGAATTTCGACATCTTCGATTTTGCGCTCTCGAACGAGGAGATGAATCGCATCCACGCCCTGGCCCGCCCCGACGGCCGGCTCGGCGACTGGATTGATCCGGCGTTCAAATGGGATGAAGAATGGGCCTGAAGCGCCGCGCATAGTCGGCGCGGAGGGAGCGATCCGATGGGCTCGGTGCTGGGCTTTCCCGGCGTCGATCCGCTCGACGCGGCGGTCGGCGCGAGGCTGAAACGGTGGCGCGAGACGCGCGGCCTGTCGCTCGACGATCTGGCCGCGGCCCTGCACCTGTCGCCCGCTGAGGCCCGCCGCGCCGAGGCCGGCCGCGCCCATCTGACGACCGCCCACATCGGCGCCGCGACCAGCGCCCGGCACCTGCCGCTGTGGGCGCCGGTGTCGGATGTCAGGGCGTACTGACCCCATAGTCTCGGATCAGAGAAGCACTACGTCGGCGCCGTACCGGGTCAGTTGCTCGTCGCTGGTGATCAGCGTCGCCTGCCGATTGATCGATTGGGCGACGATCATCCGGTCAAAGGGATCGCGATGCAGCAACGGCAGTCGCGTCGCCAGCTGCGCGTCCGCCAAGGTCGGCGAAACGAGCTCGAGTCCCCACGCCGAGGCGACCTGTTCGTCGAACGCGAACGGGCGGTTCAGCTTGCCGGTCGCCTGCTTGATCCACAGCTCCCATGGCGAAACGACGCTGACCATCACCCGACGGGCGTACCGCAGGCGATCCCGGACCCCCTGCTTTCTCAGCCTCTCGTCGTCGATCAGCCACCAGAGCAGAATATTGCTGTCCAGCCAGTAGGGTCTCAAGGCTTGTCCTCGGGCGACAGGGGCGCGTTGGCCGACGCTTCGAACATTTCCAGAATTTCCGCGTCGCCTTCGCGCCAGGCCTGTTCGTCCCAGATCAGCTGGCCCCTAAGCGCGCCGGGTTCCCGATAGACCTTTCGCTCCGGCGTTTCGCGCACCAGCCGGGCCACGCGCTTGCCCGCGCGCGCGATCACCACCTCCTCGCCCGCCTCGACGGCGGCGATCAGTTCGGACAGCTTGGTCTTGGCTTCGTGGATATTGACCTGGCGCATGTTAGCTAACCTAGTCCACTCGACTCGATGCGGCAAGGTCGCGGGTGCGGGACGCCTGCGCCCGCCTTGCCCACACGCTCCACCCCCGGCTCCGTCGAGCGGGCCGTGACCTGTCGCTCAAGGCGCCCTAACGATGGTCTGCGAACAGACTGGGGCTGATCGATGCGTCATCTTGCGAAACTGGTCCTGGTCCTCACCTTGTCGGCGACGGTCGGAGCGACACAGGAAGCCGGGGTCTCCGGGCCGCGCGCCCGCGATCTCGGCATTCCCTTCAATGGTCAACCCGGCCGTCACAATGCCATCACCGATGTCCCGGGCGTTCTGGTCGGCCACACGACCGTGGTTCAGGGCGAAGGCGGGGATGCCGTAAGGACCGGGGTGACGGCCATCTTCCCGCGCGCGGAGCTGGGCTACTATCCCGCAGCGACCTTCGTTCTCAATGGCGACGCGGAATTGTTCGGAGCGATCTTCGCCGACGAGTTCGGCATGTTGAGATCGCCGATCATGCTGACCGGGACGGCCAGCCCCGGGACCGTCTACACCTCCGTCATCAAATGGTCGCTGGAAAGGTTTCCCGAGCGCCCCGTCTACATGCCCGTCGTCGCCGACACCTGGGACGCGGACATGAGCGACGCCTTCCGCTTCCCCCTCGGCGAGGATCACGTGCGCGCGGCCTTGAACGGCGCGAGCGGTGGGCCCGTGGCCGAAGGCTCGGTCGGTGGCGGCACCGGCATGATCTGCAACCGCTTCAAGGGCGGTATCGGCACCGCTTCCCGCGTCGTTCAGATCAAGGACGCCGCCTATACCGTCGGCGTGCTGGTTCAGTGCAATCAAGGCGCCCGCGATGACCTCCTGGTCGCCGGAGTGCCGGTCGGCCAAGCGATCCAGGACCTGCAACCCGAGTTTCCGTCGGAGCCGGCTACCGACGAGGCGGCGGACGGCTCCATCCTGATCGTCGTCGGAACCGACGCGCCGCTGAACTCGACCACGCTGAAGGCTCTGGCGCGACGGGCGGCGCTGGGCCTCTCGCGTGCGGGAGGGGCGGCCAACCCCTTCTCGGGCGATGTCGTGCTGGCCTTTGGCACCCAGGCGATGGACTATGACGAGGCCACCTATCGCATGGCGGGTGATCACCTGTTCCAGTACGCCGCCGAAGACCTGTATCAGGCCGCCATCCAGGCCACGGAAGAGGCGATCATCAACTCGATGGTGGCCGGGCGGACCATGACCGGGTTGAATGGCGCGGTCGTGCATGGCTTGCCCCATGATCGCGTGGTCGAAATCCTGCGGCGCCATGGCCGGCTGAACGGGGACTTCGCGGCGGGAGCCACGATCCCCTGACGCGTACTTGCCGCGCGACGTTTGGCGGCGTGACAGCACGCCCGCGTCCGCCTAATCCATCCGCTCCACCGGAGCGGTTCATTGGCCTACAAATCCCTGCGCGACTTCATGGCCATGCTGGAGGCCGAGGGCGAACTGGTCCGGGTGTCGGAGCCCGTCTCGACCCATCTGGAGATGACCGAGATCCAGACCCGGCTGCTGCGCAACGGCGGGCCGGCGGTCCTGTTCGAAAAGCCCGTCATGCCCGACGGCTCGATCAGCCCCATCCCCTGCCTGGCCAATCTGTTCGGCACGGTGAAGCGCGTGGCCATGGGCGTGACCATGGAGAAGAAGACCCGCACCACCGCCGCGGAACTGCGCGAGGTCGGCGAACTGCTGGCCTTCCTGCGCAACCCGACCCCGCCCCGCGGCCTCGGCGACGCCATGGAGATGCTGCCGCTGGCCCAGACGGTGATGTCGATGCGGCCGAAGGTGGTGAAGACCGCCCCGGTGCAGCAGGTGGTGCTGAAGGGCGACCAGATCGACCTGACCTCGCTCCCCGTCCAGGGCTGCTGGCCCGGCGAGCCCGCGCCGCTGATCACCTGGGGTCTGGTGGTGACCAAGGGCCCGTCCGACGACCGCGAGGACGACTTCAACCTCGGCATCTACCGGATGCAGGTGCTGGGCAAGGACAAGGCCATCATGCGCTGGCTGGCCCACCGCGGCGGGGCGCAACACTATGCACGGCACAAGAAGGCGGGGAAGAAAGGCCCCCTGCCTTGCGCCGTCGTGCTCGGCGCCGATCCGGGCACCATCCTGGCCGCCGTCACGCCGGTGCCGGACACCCTGTCGGAATACCAGTTCGCCGGCCTGCTGCGCGGAGCCAAGGCCGAGCTGGTTCCGTGCAAGACCGTTCCCCTGATGGTCCCCGCCCACGCCGAGATCGTGCTGGAAGGCCACGTGCTGTTCGACGAACACGCGCCGGAAGGCCCCTACGGCGACCACACCGGCTACTACAATTCGGTCGAAACCTTCCCGGTGTTCCAGGTGAAGGCGATCACCATGCGCCGCGACCCCATCTATCTGACCACCTTCACCGGCCGCCCGCCGGACGAGCCCTCGGTGCTCGGCGAGGCGCTGAACGAGGTCTTCATCCCCCTGCTGCGCGCCCAGTTCCCTGAGATCACCGACTTCTGGCTGCCGCCCGAGGGCTGTTCCTACCGCATCGCCGTGGTGTCGATGAAGAAGGCCTACCCCGGCCACGCCAAGCGGGTGATGCTCGGCGTCTGGAGCTATCTGCGCCAGTTCATGTACACGAAGTGGGTCATCGTCGTGGACGACGACATCGACGCCCGCGACTGGAAACAGGTCATGTGGGCCATCTCCACCAAGATGGACCCGGCGCGTGACATCACCGTCATCGACAACACCCCGATCGACTATCTCGACTTCGCCAGCCCCGAGAGCGGGCTGGGGTCGAAGATCGGGCTGGACGCCACCGACAAATGGCCGCCCGAGACGAAGCGCGAGTGGGGCGAGGAGATTCGCATGGACGAGGCGGTGGTTTCGCGGGTTTCGGAGATGTGGGACGCGCTGGGGCTCCCGGGGGACGGGGCTCCGATCTGGAAATAGGCGCGGGGGCGTGTTATAACTTTGTTCTAACGGAGTCCGTCATGCCCACCTCCATCCGAAAGATCGGCAATTCGCGGGGCGTAATCCTGCCCAAGCCCGCGCTTGAAGCCCTCGGCATCGCCGAGGGCGGCGCCGTGGAGTTCGTCTATGAGCCGGGCAAGATCAGCATCGTGCCGGCGCGGCGGAAGGTGCGCGAAGGGTGGGAAGAGGACGCCAGGCGGATCGCGGCGGCCGGGTTGACCGAAGAAGAGCGCGAGTGGCTGGACGCGGACCTGAGCGGCCCGGCCAGCGACGAGGCCTTGGGACCGGACTGGACCGAAGAGGAGATCGCCGCGCTGGAAACCGCGCTCACTGCGAATGAAGGCAAGTCGGCTTGATACGGCGCGGCGACGTCTGGCTGGTCAGATTCGATCCGACGGTCGGAAGCGAACTGAGAAAGACTCGCCCCTGCGTCGTGGTGTCGCCAGACGGTCTCAGCCACCTGCCCGTGCACGTCATCGTTCCCCTGACGACCGGAAGTCTGCCTTCGCACTTCCGACCCGAGGTGCGGTTTGCAGGACGTCGGGGTCTGTTGCTCCCGGATCAGATGCGATCGGTCGATCGATCGCGGATGCTGAGAAAGCTGGGCGATCTGCCCCCAAGCGATCTGAGGCGCTTGCTGGCCACCCTGCGCGAGATGTTCGAGGAGTGACGGCCGACGCGGCGGCGTGACAAACCGCTGATCGCCGCTAAGCTCGTTCTCGCAGTCGCGCTCGGGGAGGGCCGGTGTGAGCCAGTTCGAACTTCTGTTCGGCCTTTACGGTCTGCTGCTCGGTCTCGGCATCGCCGAGCTCGCGGCGGGATTCTCGCGGGTCTATGACCGGCGCGCCGTCGAGCCGATCGGCTGGCTGGCGCCGGGGCTGGCCGCGCTCCTGATCTGCGACCTGTTCACCTTCTGGCTCGCGGCGTGGCGGTTCCGGGATTGGCCGATGGAGTATCCGCTGGCGCTGGCGGGAGGCGCGGTCGGCCTGACCTACTATTTCGCCTGCACCCAGGTGTTCCCGAGGGACGAATCGACCGAACCGGCCGAGGCGCGGGCCTTCGCCCATCGCCGCACGGTCGTGTTCTGCCTGGTCGCGATCAACCTTCTGGTGTTCGTCATGGCTTCGGTCTGGCGCGTGTTCGATCAGGATTTCGCCGCCCGAGCCGTGGCGACGGTCGTCATCAACCTGATCTACCTGGCGCTGCTGGCCTGTATCTACGTCGCCCGCTCGCCCCAACGGGCCGCCTACGCCAGCTGGACAGCAGCCCTTTTCCTGATCCTCATGGGCGCCGGTCTGCATCGGCGGGCAGCGGACTTCCTCGAGACGATGCTGCGATGAGCGCATTCGAATTCTTCTTCGGCTTCTTCAGCCTCGTCATGGGTCTGGCCATGGCGACGGTCGCGACCGGCCTCGCCAATGTGCTGCGCGCGCGCAAGGTCGTGCCGCTCGGCCGGCTGACGCCGCTTCTGGCCCTGCTGGTGCTGCTGGACATCTGCAGTTTCTGGGTGATCGGCTGGAACAACCTCCAGGACATCGCCATCACCTACGCCACCATCTATCTCGGGCTGGCGATGACGCTGGTCTACTTCCTGTCGGCGGCCCTCGTGTTTCCGAACGATGCGTCCGAGTGGCCGTCGCTGGACGACTATTACGACAGCCACAAACGCCTGGTCCTCGGCGGCGTCCTGTTCAGCAATGCCCTTGGCCTGATCTGGAGGGTGATGTCGGTGGACGCCGGTGAGTTCGATCCGGTCACGACAGCGCTGCTCATCCTGTTCTTCGGCGTGCTGATCGCCCTGATGTTCATTCGGAATCGGCGGATCAACCTGGCGCTGCTGCTGGTGCATCTGTCGACGGACGTGGTCCAGGCCTTTGTCGGCTGAGCGGGTCCGGACGGCGGGTGCTTGAATCCATGCGACGAATGGCCGAGGACTTTTTCATGCGCTCCGTCCTGATCCCCGCAACCCTCGCCCTGCTTGCCCTGAGTACGTCCGCCATGTCCCAGTCCGCGCCGCCGTCCGCTCCCAACGCCGTCCCGTGGGACCGGGCCTTCCTGCCGCCCGCCCCCGCGTGGGACGGGGCCAGCCGGTCGCTGCTGCGCGGCGCCTCGGACCCTTGGGTGACCGCCTTCGAGGCCGACGCCGAGCATGACGAAAGCCCCAACTACGCCGACACCCGCGCCTGGTTCGACCGGCTGGACGCGGCCTCCGACCTGATCCGCATCGAACCGTTCGGCGTGTCGCCCGAGGGGCGGCCGATCTACGCCGTCATCGCCTCGAAGGACGGCGCCGCCTTCGATCCGGCTAAGCCCGTGCTGCTGGCCCAGGCCGGCATCCATCCGGGCGAGATCGACGGCAAGGACGCGGGCATGATGCTGCTGCGCGACATCGCCTTCAACGGCAGGGACGACCTGCTGGACCGGGTCAATCTGATCCTGATCCCCATACTGTCGGTGGACGGGCATGAGCGGGCGTCCGCCTATTCCCGCCCCAACCAGCGCGGACCCCGGATCCAGGGCTGGCGCAATACGGCGACGAACCAGAACCTCAACCGCGACTATCTGAAACTGGACCAGCCCGAGATGCGGGCGGTGCGCGGCCTGATCCTGAAATACCGGCCCGACCTCTATCTCGATATCCACGTCACCGACGGCATGGATTACCAGTATGACGTCACCTGGGGCTTCAACGGCGAGAACGGCGTGTATTCGCGCTCGCCGGCCATCGCCCGCTGGCTGGACGACGCCTTCAAGCCCGCAATCAATGCGGCGCTTGAGGCTCAGGGCCACATTCCGGGCGAGCTGGTCTTCGGCATCGACGCCGACCCGCGCGCGGGCCTGTCGGACGGGGGTCTGGGCGAGCGGTTTTCCAACGGCTGGGGTTCGGCGGCGCACGTGCCGACCATCCTGATCGAGAACCACAGCCTGAAGCCCTATGAGCAGCGGGTGCTGGGGACCTATGTCTTCCTTGAGGCCGCCATGCGCCGGCTGGCAGAGGACGGCTCCGCCCTGCGCACGGCGGTCGCCGCCGATACGGCCCTTCGCCCCGCTGCGATCCCTGCCAATTTCCAGTCCGATCCGACCCCGGCCTACACCCGGTCGTTCAAGGGCATCCGCTATGAGATGTACGACAGCCCCGCCTCGGGGCGTCAGGAGATCCGCTGGCTGGGCGTGGCCGACCCCGAACCGTGGTCCCTGCCCTTCCACGGCTCGCGCCCGACCCTGACCCTGGCGCGTCCCGAGGCCTATTGGGTTCCGTCCTGGCGCACCGACATCATCGAGCGTCTGCGTCTGCACGGCATGGAGATGGAGACCCTGTCCGCGCCCCGCACCGTCGATGTCGAAATGCTGCGCCTGGTCGGACCGACCTTGGCGACCCGCGCCAATGAGGGCCACGTCCAGGCCACGGTCACAGGCGTCACGCCCGAACGGCGCGACTGGACCTTCCCGACCGGCTCGGTCCGCGTCCGGACCGACCAGCCGCTGGGCGACATCGTCGTGCTGCTGCTCGAGCCCCAGTCCTCCGAGAGCTTCTTCGCCTGGGGCATGTTCCCCGAGGTGCTCAACCGGGTCGAATACATCGAGGGCTACGCCATCGCCCCACTCGCCGAGGCCATGATGGCCGCCGATCCGGCGCTCAAGGCCGCGTTCGAGGCCAAACTGGCGACCGAGCCGGAATTCGCGGCGAACGGCGACGCGCGTTTGCAGTGGTTCTACGAACGAACCCCGTTCTATGATGACCGCTACCGGCTCTATCCGGTGGGGCGAGAAACCAGATGAATTTCCAGACCATGTCTTCCGTGCAGGCCGCCGGCTTCTGGGCCGGCCTGTTGATCCTGCTGCTTGTGGTGCTGTCGGCGCGGGTCGTTCTGAACCGCCGCAAGCACAAGGTCCTGTTCGGCGACGGCGGCTCGGAGCCGATGACGCTGGCGAGCCGGGCCTTCGGCAACGCCGCTGAATACACCCCGCTGGCCATCGGGGCGCTGATTCTGATGGCCCTGACCGGCTGCGGGGCCTGGTCGGTGCACGCCGTCGGCGGGGCCTTCTTCGTCGGCCGGCTGTTCCATGCGACCGGCCTGCGTTACGGCAACGGCCCGGGCATGGGCCGGGTGATCGGCATGATTCTGACCTGGCTGCCGCTGCTCGGCGCGGCCGCGGCCCTGATCGTCTGCCCGCTGATGTGAGCCGGTTGCGCGGAAGGGGCGACCCGGCCATATCGGGGCATGACTGACCGTACCGCGTCCGCCGCCGCTTCCGACCTCCTGAAAGACATCGTCGCCGCCGCCCTCAGGGCCGGGGCCGACGGGGCCGAGGCTGTTTCAGCCGAACGCGCCGCCCTGTCCGTCGGGGTCCGAAACGGGGTGCTGGAAGACGTCGAGCGCGAGGAGAGCCGCGACCTGGGCGTGCGGGTCTTCATCGGCCGGCGTCAGGCCACCGTCTCCGCCTCCGACCTGTCCGACGCCACCCGCGCGCGGCTGGTCGAGCGCGCGGTGGCCATGGCCCGGCTGGCGCCCGAGGACCCCTGGGCCGGCCTCGCGCCGCAGGATCGGCTGGCTCGCGGCCCGTTCACGGACCTGGACCTGTTCGACCCGACCGAGCGCGGCGCCGCCGAACTGGAAGCCGCCGCCGCCGAGACCGAGGCCGCCGCCATGGCCGTGCCGGGCGTGTCGAAATCCGAGGGCGGCCACGCCTCGGCCTCGTCCAGCCGCTGGCGGCTGGTGACCTCGCACGGCTTCGACGGCGCCTATCACGGTTCGGCCTTTTCGCTGGGCGCCGGCGTCATCGCCGAGAAGGACGGGGCCATGGAGCGCGGCGGCGAACACCGCTCGGTCCGCCACCTGTCCGACCTGCCCACCGCCGCCTCCATCGGCGACTTCGCCGGGCGCCGCGCCGTGGCCCGCACCGGGCCGCGCAAGATCGACTCGACCACCGCCCCGGTGATCTTCGAAAACCGCGTCGCGACCCAGGTGCTGTCGCCGATTCTCGGCGCCATCTCCGGTCCGTCGATCGCCCGCGGCACCTCCTTCCTGAAGGACCGGCTGGGTCAGCGCATCCTGCCCGAGGGCGTCGACCTGATCGACGACCCGTTCCGCGTCCGGGGCCTCGGCTCCACCCCGTTCGACGACGAGGGCGTGGCCGTCGCGCGCCAATCGATCGTCCGGGACGGGGCCCTGACCACCTGGCTGCTGAACAGCGCCGCCGCCGCCCAGCTGGGAATGGCCTCGACCGGCCACGCCTCGCGCGGTCTGGCCGGCCCGCCCGGCGTCTCGACCCACAATCTGCACCTCGAGCCCGGCGAGCGCGACCTCGACGGCCTGATGGCCGAGGCCGGATCGGGCCTGCTGGTGACGTCCATGTTCGGCCCGTCGCTGAACGCCAACACCGGCGACTGGTCGGCCGGGGTTTCGGGCTTCTGGTTCGAGCACGGCCAGATGGCCTACCCCGTCAGCGAGGTCACCGTCGCGGGCAAGCTGACCGACCTGTGGGCGCGGTTGGTGCGCGGCTCGGACCTGGAGTTCCGCGGCAGTTTCAACAGTCCGTCGTTGCTGTTCGACGGCGTCGCCATCGCCGGCAAATGAGCGACTATTCCGCCGATCTGGATCTGCTCCGCGAGGCCGCCGAGGCCGCCGGGCGGCTGGCCATGGCCGAACGCGACGCCGGGCTGAAGATCTGGTCCAAGTCGGGCGGCTCGCCGGTCACTTCGGCCGACATGGCGGTGGACCAGTTGCTCAAGGACAGGCTGCTGGGCGCGCGGCCCGACCATGGCTGGCTGTCGGAAGAAACCGCCGACAACCCCGACCGATTGTCGAAGCGCCGCATCTTCGTCGTCGATCCGATCGACGGCACCGTCGCCTATATGAAGGGCAAGCCTTGGTGGTGCGTGCCCATCGCCCTCGTCGAGGACGGCCGCCCCGTCGCCGCCGTCATCCACGCCCCGGCCCTGGGTGAAACCTTCGCGGCTGCGCTGGGCGGCGGCGCGACCCTGCAAGGCCGAACGATCACCGCCTCGGACACCACCGACCTGGACGACGCCTCGGTGCTGGCCGACGCCCGGCTGATGGAGGGGCCGCACTGGATCGAGCCCTGGCCCGCCATGCGGTTCGAGAAGCGCAACGCCATCGCCTATCGCATGGCCCTGGTCGCCGCCGGGGCCTTTGACGCCGCCATCAATCTGGCGCCCAAATGGGACTGGGACGTCTGCGCCGGGGCCCTGATCGTCGAGGAGGCGGGCGGCAAGGTCAGCGACCATCACGGTCACGCCTGGCGTTTCAACCAGCCCGATCCGCGCCAGAACAGCCTGGTGTGCAGCGCCCCGGCGCTTCACCCGTTGATCGTGCGGCGGACCCTGCCGATACCGCTCGCCCGTTAGGCGGCGGGTTCGGGGTGCAGATCGAGCCGGCGTTGTATTCGGCCAATGTCCTCACGCATCCGATCGACAGCGTTCTGCAGGCGGGCATCGGTTTCGGCCAATACCGCAATATCTCGACGGACGGATGCGACGGCGACCTCAAGCGACGAGACCCGTTCCTTCAACTCACGGATATCCTGAGCCATCGCATCGACCTTCGCGTCGATCCGGCGCAAATACACGAGAACGAGATTGTCGGGATCGTCGGTCATCCTCGGGATTATGCCAGACCGTCGGGAAACCGCCAAACCCGTTGATCGGCTGGCCCACAGCGCCTATTCCCCTCGCGCCCCGCTAGCTCCCCGTCTGGACTCCCATGACCAAGCCCGCCGAAACGCCCCAGCTGCTCCACCTCGTTATCGGCGGCGAGCTGCGCCACCTCGACGCCCCGGTGTTCCGGGACCTGTCCAAGGTCGAGTTCGTCGGCGCCTATCCGAACTATGCGGAAGCCCGCCAGGCCTGGAAGGCGCGGGCCCAGGCCACGGTCGACAACGCCCATATGCGCTTCTTCATCCTGCACGCCCACCGGATGATCGACCCGCGCGGAGACGACGCCGGGCACTAGCGAAATCGGTCTTGGTGGACGCAGTCCGCCAAGGCTCGGATTTCGCTCCAGCATGACGCTGGCGGAACCGTGTCTCGGCCTGGGGCGCTTTCAGGCGTATACTGCCGCGCCTGACCTGGAGAGACGCCGATGGCTCCCACTCTGATCGTCCTGGCCCTGCTGGCGCTCGGCGTCGGCATCGTGGTCTGGACCACCCGCAAGAAGCCGGGCTCAGCGACCCGCGGCCCGAACGAGGCCGACACGGCCTGGAACGACCCCGTCACCCCGGGCGAACCCGCCCGGCCCATCCCGCGCGCCGACGCCTTCGCCGACGCGCCTCCGCCGCGAGACACACAGCCTTGACCCTGTTCGGCCGAACCCTCGACGGAATGGAGATCGCCTCTCTGGTCTCGATGCTGCTGGTGCTGGTCCTGTGGATCACCGTCTGGCGCCGCGACCGGCGGGAATCGCACTGGTTCAGGACCTGGAACGCCGAGCGCAAGGCGCGCCGCGACGCCGAGATCGCCGAGGAAGACGGCGGCGCGCCGCCCCCGCCGTCCGGCGGCTCGCGCCATGGCCCCTGGGGCTGAGGCTGCCTACTCCCGCCGCAGCAGTTTGTCGGTCAGGACCGTGCCCCACCAGCCGGCCTTGAACTCGGCCCGGATCGCCTTCGGGTCATAGGCGTCGCTGTCGACCCAGTCGATGAAACTGACCCCCGTCGGCTCGACCTCCTTGAGGTATTTCTCCAGCGTATAGTCCAGCACGCCGGTCAGACCCTCGCGGTGGTGCAGGTATTTCTTGTCCAGTTGCTGGATCGCCTCGGAGATCGGCTCGCCCAGGTGAAAATGGCGATAGAAGACCGCCATCATCCCCGCCCGGTCCGCTCCGGACTTGCAGTGGATCAGCACCGGATATTCGACGGTCTGGAACAGTTCCCGCGCCTGATGCACGCGGTCGCGCTGCGGTGGATCGCGCGAATCCAGCGGCGCGTCGATCAGGGTCAGGCCCAGCCGCTCGCACGCCTCCTTCTCCAGCGCATAATAGGCCTCGTCCCGCGCCCCGCGCAGGTTGATGACCGTTCTGATCCCCTTCGCCTTCCAGCCCGCCAGCTGCCGCGGCGACGGCTGGTTGGTCCGCACCAGATCGGGGCCGAGCCAGTGGGCGTTGGAAAACCAGCGCCGCAGGAAGGCATGGTCCTTCCAGACATAGTCCCACCGCGCCTTGAACCGCCCGCCCGGAGTGCTGAGATCGTAACGCGCCATGGGAGGGGCAGATAGCGGTTGCGGACACCATCGTCACGTTCGCTCGGCGAACGTGATTTGAGTCCAGGCGTTCGCTGTGTGAGAACTTGCTCGATCAAGCGCGATGAAAGGCGAATCTGTTGACGAACTCGGAGCGCAATCAGGCCATTCGAACGCTGATCCGCGACTATACGACACGGATCACCGAGAATCGCGAAACTGCCCGAACCGCCCTCATCAAGGAGGGCATCTACACCCCCAAGGGCAATCTGAAGGTGCAGTTCGGCGGCCGCGGCGGCGCGAAGAAGTAACCGTCGTTGGGGCGGCTCGCGACGGCATTCGTTCTCGGATATCACGGCTGTCGGCGCGAGGTCGCGGAGCGGGCGGTGAATCGCGAGATCGACATTCTTCAGAGCGCGCGTGATTTCGACTGGCTTGGACCGGGTGCCTATTTCTGGGAATCCGATCCGCAACGGGCGCAAGAGTGGGCGGACTGGAAAGTCGAAAGGGGCGACTACGACGAGGCCGCTGTCATCGGCGCTGTCATCGATTTGCGAAACTGCTTGGACCTCGCCTCGCGGCGAGACTTGGAACTCGTGCGTGAGGCCTATGACTCCTTCGCGGAAGCCCAAACAATGGCGGGCTTGCCGATGCCCGCGAACCGGGATGCTCCGGATGACGCGAACAAGGACCGGATCCTCCGCTTTCTCGACTGCGCCGTCCTCCGCCACTTGCACGAAATCATCGACACCCAGCCAGCGGAAGGCCGACTCATCGAACCGTTCGATACCGTTCGAGGGATGTTCCCGGAGGGCGGGCCGTTGTTTCCGGGCGGAAAGATCATGCAGAAGAGCCATGTTCAGATTGCGGTGCGCAGTCCCAAGTGCATCAAGGGCGTGTTCTGGCCCCGGGCGGATGACTTGAACGGGGTCGGTTGACTTGCCGGTTCAGCCAGGCAGCTTCCGCTTCGACCGCTTCCGTCTCGACCCGGGCGACCGCCGGCTGACGCGGGACGGGGCGCCGGTCGAGCTGAACGCCCGCTATCTGGACGCCCTGACCCTGCTGGTGCGCGAGCAGGGCAAGCTGGTGTCCAAGGACCGGTTTCTCGAGGAGGTCTGGCGCGGCGTGCCCGTGACCGACGAGGCCCTGACCCAGTGCATCCGCACCATCCGGCGCCAGCTGGGCGACGACGCCGCCCACCCGCGTTTCATCGAGACGGCGCCCAAATACGGCTACCGCTTCATCGCTCCGGTCGACCGGGTGGACGACGCCCCCGCGGCGGCGCCCGCCGGTTCGGCGCCGACGGCTCCGACCACTGACAGCTGGCGACGGCTGCTTCTGCCCGGCGGAGCCGCGATGATCGGCGGCGGGGTCGCGGGGGTGTTCGGCGGCCTGTTCTACGGCCTGGGCGGCGCCGCCCGGACGCTGGAGTCGGGCATGGGCGCGACCTCGGTCGTCCTGGTCCTGATCGTCCTGACGGCCCTTGTCGGGATGGTCGGCGGGGCGGGCGTCGGCTTCGGCATCGCCGCAGCGGGCCTGATCCAGGCGCGGGCGCCGGTCTGGACCCTGTTCGGAGGCGCATTCGGCGGGCTGCTGGTCGGCTCGGTGGTCAAACTGCTCGGCCTGGACGCCTTCAACCTGCTGTTCGGCCAGTCGCCGGGCGAGATCACCGGCGCCGGCGAGGGCGCCCTGCTCGGCGCCGCGATCGGCTTCGGCGTCTGGCTCGGCGGCCGGACGACGCGCCCGCTGTCGCTCAGGCTCAGCGTCGCCGCCACGGCGCTGGCCGGCGGCGCCGTCGGCGTCCTCATCCCCCTGCTCGGCGGACGGCTGATGGGCGGCAGCCTCGAACTGCTGGTCCGCCAGTTCCCCGACTCCCGCCTCAGTCTCGACCGCATCGGCGCCCTGTTCGGCGAGACCGGCTTCGGCCCCGTCAGCCAGTCCGTCACCGGCGGGCTGGAAGGCGCCCTGTTCTGCGGCAGCGTCGTGGCGGCCATGATCCTGTCGCGGCGCCGCTTGGGCTGGACTCACTCGTCGAACGAGGCTGCATGAAATGGTCGTTGTTCGGACAGCGTCTACCACCCTTCTTCGCTTCTTCTTGGTGGCTTCGGCATCGGTAGTGGGGGCGTGTTCGCAAGGGAGCGACCCGACCGCAACACACTCTTCGCAACCGAGCACGGCGACTTCGGCCCGCCCGGTGGTCGTCGGAGGGGTCGATGATCCTGCATCGCTCGCGGCTTTGCTTCGAGACCAAACGGGCGAGCCGTCGCCGACGGCGGTCGTAGCCCGGACGGTTGATGGCGGCGAAGTTCACTCCCGGATCACGCTGGCCTATCTGACGGATCCCGACTTCTGCGGATCGGGAGGCTGCACCCTGCTGGTGGCGGCGGCGGAACCAGAGGGGTGGGTCCTGCTCGGCAGGGTCACGGTCACGCGTCCGCCGATCAGAGTGCTGACGACCCGCACCAACGGCATGCCCGACCTGGCCGTCAAGGTGTGCGGGGGAGGCATCCTCGAATGCTATGAGGCCGTCTTGCCTTTCGACGGAAATCAGTACGCATCCAATCCCACGGCGGCTCCGGCGCGAAAACTCGAGACGGCGACAGACGGTGAAGTTGTCATTTCGGAAGACCTTGTCCGCCTAACGCTTGCGCGGGAAGAGTAGGACGTCACGGCGCTTGACTTGCCGCCCCAGCCGTCCGACCTCGGACCGATGACGCCGCCCATCCCCGCCGACGATCAGAAAGAGCCGCTACGGCCGCTGCTGGCCCGCATCTGGCGCGACTATCTCTCGCACCACCGGACGCCGCTGTTCCTGTCGATCGCCTGCGCCGCCGTGGTCGGGATCATGGCGGCCACGGTGCTGCAGCTGCTGGAGCCGGCCATCGACGGCCTGTTCCTGGGCGAGGCGGTGACGATCTGGGGCGTGTTCACCGTGCCGCCGGGACGGGCGCTGGTTTGGATTCCGGCCATCATCGTCGGCGCGGGCCTGATCTGGACCGCAGCGGCGCTCGGCCAGGCGGCGCTGGTCAACCGGCTGGGCCACGGCATCGTCGGCGACATCCAGGTGCGGCTGTTCGGCTCCATGATCCGCGCCGACCTGGCCCGGCTGCGCAGCCAGCATTCGGGCGGCTTCGTCTCCTCGGTGCTGTTCGACGCCAATCTGGTGCGCGAGGCCTTCACCAACGGGGTGGTCAACTACACCCAGCACGCCCTGACGCTGGCGGCGGTGATCGCCTATATGGCCTGGACCGGCTGGCGGCTTACGGCCATCGTCCTGCTCGGCGCGCCCCTGATCGCCCTGGTCCTGCGCCGTTTCGGCAAGCGGATGCGCAAGGCCACCACCGGGGCCATGGTCGAGACCTCCAACCTCTCCACCGCCCTGATGGAGAATCTGGACGGCGTCCGCCTGATCAAGATCGAGAACCGCGAGGCCGCCGAGGAGGATCGCGTCGGCGAGGTCGTCGCCCGCCGCCAGCGGCATGTGATCAAGAGCGCCGACTCCAGAGCCTTCGCCGGACCCTTCTCCAATCTGGTGGCCATGATCGTGGTCGCCGCCGTCATGGCCTATGCCGGCTGGCGCGCGCGCGACGGGGCCATGACCGTCGGCTCCTTCGCCGCCTTCATCGGCCTGCTGATGGCCGCGGGCCAGTCGCTGCGGCAGGTGACCAATCTGCAGACCGTCATGGCCGAGGGCCTGACCGCAGCGCGGCGCCTGTTCAGCGCGCTCGACATCCAGCCCGAGATCCGCGAGGCGCCCGACGCCGCGCCCCTGGCCGACGGACCCGTCACGGTCGTGTTCGACCGGGTTTCCTTCGCCTATGCCCCGACGCTGGAGGGCGGCGCGCCCACCCTGGCGGACGTGTCCCTGACCGTCGCGCCCGGCGAGACGGTGGCTCTGGTCGGCCCCTCGGGCGGCGGCAAGTCGACGATCCTCAGCCTGCTGCCGCGCTTCTATGACGTCACCGCCGGAGCCGTGACCATCAACGGCCGCGACATCCGCGAGCTTCGTCTGCACGATCTGCGCGCCCGCATCGCCCTGGTGACCCAGGAGCCCTTCCTGTTCGATGACACCCTGGCCGCCAACATCGCCTATGGGCGCCCCGGCGCCACGGCCGAGGACATCGTCGCCGCCGCCCGGGCCGCCGCCGCCCACGACTTCATCACCGCCCTGCCCGAGGGCTACGCCACCCGCGCCGGCGAGGCGGGCCTGCGCCTGTCCGGCGGCCAGCGCCAGCGCATCGCCATCGCCCGCGCTTTCCTCAAGGACGCCCCCATCCTGCTGCTCGACGAGGCCACCAGCGCGCTGGACACCGAGAGCGAGGCCCTGGTCCAGGAAGCCCTGGAGCGGCTGATGAAGGGACGGGCTGCGCTGATGATCGCCCACCGCCTGTCGACCGTGCGCAACGCCGACCGCATCCACGTCATCGAGGCCGGTCGCGTCGTCGAGACCGGCAATCATGCCGAACTGGTCCGGCAGGGCGGCCTTTATTCCCGTCTCGCCCGCCAGCAGTCGCTCGACGGCGATCCGGTCACGACGCTCGTATGAGACCCCTCCGCAACCCCGTGATCCAGGCCGTCCTCGCCTGGCTGCTGGCCGGCTGGATGCGGTTCTGTTTCGCCACCATCCGCTGGACGCACCAGAACGAGGGCGCGGCGGAGGCGGTCTGGGAACAGGGCGGCGGCGTGCTCTGCACCTTCTGGCATTCCCGCATCGGCCTCAGCCCCGCCTGCTGGCCGCTAGACCGCGCCCAGCCGGCCAAGGCGCTGATCTCGCTCAGCCCGGACGGCCAGTTCATCGCCCGCGCCGTGGCCCTGCAAGGCATTCCCGCCGTCCGTGGCTCTTCGGCCAACAAGGACAAGGCCGACGCGGCCAAGGGCGGCTCCCAGGCCCTGCGCGACGGTCTGCGTCAGCTCAAGATCGGCGCCCTGGCCATCACCCCGGACGGCCCCCGCGGCCCGGCCCGCGAAATGGCGGAAGGCCTGCCCCTGATGGCGCGCCTGTCCAAGGCGCCGGTGCTGTTCATCGGCCTGTCCTGCAATCCCGCCATCCGGCTGAACAGCTGGGACAGCGCCATCCTGCCCCTGCCCTTCGCCCGCGGCGCCATCGTCTGGGATGTCGCGGACTATCCCGAGGGCGCCGAGCTGTCCGACGTGGCCTTCGCCTGGGCGGAGCGCCTGACCGCGGTCGAGGCCGAGGCCGACGCCATCACCGGCCTGGAGCGGGTCTGAGATGAGCCCCGCCCTCATCGCCTGGCGCCTGCTGACCCGCCTGCTGGAGCCGCTGGCCCCGCGTCTGCTCGACGCCCGCGCCAAACAGGGCAAGGAGGACCCCGCCCGCGTCGACGAACGGCTCGGCCGGGCCTCGGCCGCCCGGCCCGACGGCGATCTGATCTGGCTGCACGGGGTCAGCGTCGGCGAAACCCTGTCCCTGCTGCCGGTGGTCGAGCGCCTGCGCCGGACACGGCCCGACCTGACCGTGCTGGTCACCTCCGGCACCTTGACCTCGGCTGCCCTGCTGGCGAAGCGGCTGCCGGCGGGCGTCATCCACCAGTTCGCCCCGGTCGACGCGCCCGGCGCGGTGGTCGCCTTCCTCGACTGGTGGCGGCCGTCGCTGGCCGTCTTCGTCGAGAGCGAACTCTGGCCCAATCTGATCCTCGAGACCCGCAGGCGCGGCGTGAGACTGATCCTCGCCAGCGCCCGCATCACCGAAAAGACGGTCGACGGCTGGCGCCGTTTTCCGGGCGCCGCCCGCGAGATCCTGTCCGCCTTCGACCGCATCCTGCCGCAGGACGAGACCTCGGCCGCACGGCTGGAGAGCCTGGGCGCCCGCATCGACGGCCATGTGAACCTGAAACTGTCGGGCGAGGCCCCGCCGCATGACGCGGCCGCCTTCACCCGCCTCAGCGCCGCCATCGGCGACCGCCCGGTGGTCGTCGCCGCCAGCACCCATGACGGCGAGGAGATCGCCCTGGTCCGCGCCCTGGACAAGCTGACCGCCCGGCTGTGCCTGATCCTGGTGCCCCGCCACCCGGCCCGCAGCGCCGAGATCGCCGCCGCCCTGACCCGCGACGGCTATGCTTTCGCCCAGCGTTCGCAGGGCCGCGAACCCGACCGCGACACGGATCTCTATCTGGCCGATACCCTCGGCGAGATGGGGCTGTTCCTGCGCCTGGCCGACGTCGTCGTCATGGGCGGCTCCTTCTCCGCCGCGCTGGAGAAGCCGCCGGTCGGCGGCCACAATCCGCTGGAGCCGGCCCGGCTCGGCAAGCCCGCCGTCACCGGTCCCGACATGAGCAACTGGGCCGCCGTCACTGAGACCCTGGTCGAGGCGGGCGGTCTCGCCGTGGTCGCCGCCCCCTGGGACCTGCCCGCCATCCTCGCCCCCCTGCTGGCTGACGACGCGACCGCCAGGGCGATGGGCGAACGCGGCCGCCGCGCCGCCGCCGAGGCCGGCTCGGGTCTGGACCGGCTGTGGGACGCCGTCGCGCCCTTGCTGCCCGCGCCTCCCCAGCGAGGCAGCCGATGAAACTCTACACCCCCCGCTGGTGGTATACGCGCGAAGCCCGTCACGGTCGGGTGGCGCGCACCCTGCTCAAGCCCCTGTCGTGGATCTGGGCCGCCGCCACGGCTCGCCGCATCGCCAGAGCCACGCCGGTCGATCCGGGCGCGGCGGTGATTTCGGTCGGCAATCTGACCGTCGGCGGATCGGGCAAGACCCCCGTGACCCGCGAAACCATCCGTCTGCTGCGCGAAGCCGGGATCGAGGCCCACGCCCTGTCGCGCGGCTATGGCGGGTCGCTGGAAGGGCCGGCGCGGGTCGACCCCTCGGTCCACACCGCCGCCGAGGTCGGGGACGAGCCGCTGATGCTGGCCCTCGGCGGTCCCGCCTGGATCGCCCGTGACCGGGTCGCCGGCGCCCGCGCGGCGGCCGAGGCCGGCGCCCAGGTGCTGGTCCTCGACGACGCTCATCAGAATCCCGCCCTGAAGAAGACCCTCAGCCTCGTGGTCGTCGACGGCGAGACCCGCGGCGACGAATGGCCGTTCGGCGATGGTTCGGTGTTTCCTTCCGGCCCGATGCGCGAACCGCTGAAGACGGGTCTGGCCCGCGCCGACGCCGTGGTGATCCTGCTGCCCGCCGACGCGCCCGAAGCCGATCCGGACCTCGTCGCGGCCTTCGGCGCGGTTCCCGTCTTCATCGCCCGGCTTCAGTCCGCCGCCCCCCCGCCGCCCGGCCCGCTGCTCGGCTTCGCCGGCATCGCCAAGCCGTGGAAGGTCGAGCGTTCGCTGAAGGCCGCCGGCGCCGACCTGGCCGATTTCGCCCCCTTCCCCGACCATGCCGCCTTCCGCCAACAGGACCTGCGCTTCCTCGCCGACCGCGCCGACCAGTTCGGCGCGCGGCTGATCACCACGGAAAAGGACTGGTCCCGCCTGCCGCCCGACTGGCGCGCGCGGGTGGTCTCATGGCCGGTCAAGGCCACATTCGAGGACGAGGCGGGATTTCAGGCGCTGCTGGTGGGGTCGGCCCGGACCTACTCCTCCCGGTAGACCACCCCCTCGCGCATCACGAACCGCACCCGCTCCAGCTCGGTGACGTCGGTCAGCGGGTCGCCGGTCACGGCGATCAGGTCCGCCGGCATGCCCGCGGCGATCCGTCCGGCGTCCTGGGAAATCCGCAAATGGGCCGCCGCATTCACCGTGGCCGCCTGGATGGTCTGCAGCGGCGTCATCCCGGCCCGCACCAGCAGGGCGAACTCCCGGGCGTTGTCGCCGTGCGGCGAGACGCCCGAGTCGGTGCCGAAGGCGATCCGGACCCCGCCCGCGTGGGCGCGGCGGACCATGTCCAGCATTCTCGGCCCCGCCTCCATCGCCTTGGCCGTCTGGGCCGGGGTGAAGAAATTGTTGGGCCCGGCGGCGATGCGGCCGACGAAATCGCCCGCCATCAGCGTCGGCACCAGATAGGTCCCCTCGCGGCGGAACAGGCGGATCGATTCATCGTCCAGATAGGTGCCGTGCTCGATCGAGTCGCCGCCGGCGCGCAGGAAGGCGTTGATCCCGTCCACCCCGTGGGCGTGGGCCGTCACCTGGCGGCCCATCCGGTGCGCGGCGCCGACGATGGCCGCCAGTTCCTCGTCCGAGAACTGCTGGCCCAGCCCCGCCGCCGTGTTCGACAGCACGCCGCCGGTGGCGGTGATCTTGATGATGTCGGCGCCCGAGCGAACCTGCAGCCGCACCGCCCGCATACAGTCGTCGGGGCCGGAGCAGATGCTCTCGCCGGTGAACATCTGCATGATGTCTTCGCGGTAGCCGTTGATGTCGCCGTGACCGCCGTGGACCGAGACCGACTCGCCCGAGGCGATGATCCGCGGACCGGGCACGTCGCCGCGCCGCACCGCATCGCGCAGGGCGAAGATCGTCTGGTTGGTCGCACCGAGGTCGGCGACCGTCGTGAACCCGGCCATCAGGGTCCGGCGCGCGTAGCGGGCGCCGACGAAGGCCTGGTCGACGTCCGACTGGGTCACCCCCTCAAGACGGCTGTTCGGGTTCTGCTCGCCGGTCAGGTGCACATGGCTGTCAATCAATCCGGGCAGGACGAAGGCGTCGCGCAGATCGACGATGTTCCCCTCGCCGACATAGCCGTCGCGCACTTCAACGACCTGGCTCCCTCTGATCACGAGAGTTTTATCGCGTTGCACAGCGCCGGTCGCCGGATCGGCCAGAAGCCGACCCACATGGACGAACGTCGTTCCCTCCACAGGGGAAACGGGTGCGGGCGCGGGCGTTTGCGCGGCAACGCTTCCAGCGCCGAACAGGGCCGCGGCGGCCAGCAATGGTGTGATCAGCTTCACGAAATCCTCCCGGAACAAGGTTTGCACCTTACCCGTCCGGGCGTCTGAGCCAAGGCTCAGGTTGAAACACCCGTCACGAACTGAAACAACCCGTGTCCTGTTCTGTAGCCGTGCGAGGGGCGTCGCATGATTTTGGCGAGACGAGGCTTCATTCTGGGCGGCGCGGCCGTGGCCCTGTCGGGCTGCGCCTCCACGGGCGCGGCACAGGCGACGGGCTTCCGACCGATCGCGGCCTCGGCCCAGCTTCCTCGCCCGCCCGTCGTCGTACACGCAGCGCCTGTCGTCCAGGCCGCGCAGTCCGCCCCGCCCCCGCTCGATCCGCGCGGCGCGGTGCGCAAGGAGCTGATGGACCGCGCCATGGCCGCCATGGACATCCACCACCGCCGGGTCCCGCTGCGCGACCGCATGTACCTCGTCGACTTCAAGCGGCATTCGGGCGAGGAGCGGCTGTACGAGGTCGATCTGGTCGGCGGACACGTCACCGCCCTGCGCACCTGCCACGGCCGCGGCTCGGACCCGGATCACTCCGGCTTCGCCCGCGATTTCGGCAATACGCCCGAGAGCTACAAGTCCTCGGTCGGCGCCTTCGCCACCGCCGGGGCCGGCTGGGGCGCCCAGCAAGGGCCGAACGTCCTGCTGGACGGGCTGGAATATTCCAACGACCGCGCCCGCGAACGCGCCATCATCGTCCACGGCGCCGACTATGCCGACCCGGACTTCCTGGCCCGCGAGGGCAAGCTGGGTCGCAGCTACGGCTGTTTCTCGGTCGCCCGCGCCGACCTGCCGGCCCTGCGCGAACGCATGGGCGAGGGCCGGTTGCTGTTCGCCTGGGCCTGACCGGCCGCCTTTACTTCAGCACGGCCAGCAGCACGGCCACCCAGTGCACCGCCGCGGCGACCACCACATGGCCGTGCCAGATGGCCCGCCGGTATCGCATCGCCTTGTTGGCGTAGAAGATCACACCGACCGAATACAGCAGCCCGCCGACGCCCATCAGGATCAGCGGGGCCAGGCCCAGGCTCTGCAGAATCGGCTGGATGGCGATGACCATCAGCCAGCCCAGCGCCAGATAGACCGCGATCCAGAACCCCTTTCCGAGCCCGGGCAGGAACAGCTTGGCCAGGGCCGCGAACACCGCCGTGGCCCAGACCGCCGAAGTCATCCCCCAGGCCCAGGCTCCGGTCAGATGCTGGGTCGTGAACGGCGTGTAGGAGCCGGCGATCATCACGAAGATGCCCGCGTGGTCGAACCGCCGCAACAGCGGCTGGAACCGCGCCGCGGCGAAATTATAGGCCGTCGACAGACCCAGCATGGTCAGCAGTCCGACCGCATAGATCGCCGCCGCCGTCAGCCGCCCGACATGGCCGAAGCCGATGGCCAGACCCAACAGCATCCCGCCCCCGACCAGCGCCAGCGCCAGCCCGGTCAGATGCACGATCAGATCGGCGAGCCGCTCCTTGCCGTCGCGATAGTGGCTGGGGGGTTCGGGCGGGAGGGTATCGGTCATTCTGTCAGTTCCCCCCGGCTTCCCGCTCCACCGCCCGCCAGCCGATGTCGGTGCGATGAAACCCGCCCGGCCAGTCGATCTTCCGGACCGCCGCATAGGCGCGCGCCCGAGCCTCGACGATGTCCTTGCCGCGGGCGCAGACGTTAAGCACCCGGCCGCCCGCCGCCGCCAGCTGGCGGTCCGAGCGCCGCCGCGTGCCGGCGTGGAACACCTGCACATGGGGGCCGAAATCCTGTTCGGCGCCGCGGATGATCGAGCCCTCCAGCGGGCTGTCGGGATAGCCCGAGGCGGCCAGCACCACGCAGATCACGGTGTCGGGGCTGAACTCGGGCATCCGCGCCCGGGTCAGATCGCCGCGCGCGCAGGCCAGCAGCAGGGGCACGACATCCCCGTCCAGCCGCATCATCAGCACCTGGCATTCGGGATCGCCGAAGCGGGCGTTGAACTCGACCACCTTGGGCCCGTCCTCCGTCGCCATCAGCCCGGCGTACAGCACCCCGCGATAGGGCGCGCCCTCGGCCGCCATGGCCGCAACCACCGGCTGGACGATCAGCCGGTCCGCCGCCTCGACCAATTCCGGCGTGAACACCGGGGCCGGCGAATAGCTGCCCATGCCGCCCGTGTTGGGGCCCAGGTCGCCGTCATAGGCGCGCTTGTGATCCTGCGCCCCGCCCAGCAGCACGGCGCGCGTCCCGTCGCAGACCGCGAACAGCGAGCCCTCCTCGCCGTCCATGAACTCCTCGATGACCACCCGCGCCCCGGCCGTGCCGAACCGGCCGCCCAGCATCCGCTCGATCTCGCCCTCGGCATCGCGCCTGTCGGGGCTGATGGCCACGCCCTTGCCCGCCGCCAGGCCGTCGGCCTTGATCACATAGGGCGGTTTGAACACCGACAGCGCCTGCCTCGCCTCATGCAGCCGCTCATAAACGCCGAAGCCGGCGGTGGGGATTTCGTGCCGCTCCATGAAGGCCTTGGAAAAGGCCTTGGAGGTCTCCAGCTGCGCCGCCTTAGCCGTCGGCCCGAAACAGGGAATGCTCGCCGCCGCCAGTCGGTCGGCCAGCCCGGCCTCCAGCGCCGTCTCGGGGCCGACAACCACCAGATCGGCCTTGATCTCGCGCGCCAGCGCCGCCAGCCCGTGGGCGTCCGTGACCTTCATCGGGCGCAGCTCGCCCAGCTTTTCCATGCCCGGATTGCCCGGCGCGATGACCAGCCGTCGCACCAGCGGCGATTGCGCGATCTTCCACGCCAGGGCGTGCTCGCGTCCGCCCGATCCGACCAGCAGGATGTTCATGCGCGGGCAATGGCCGGGGCGGCGCGGCGGGTCAAGTCGCGGATGCGTGGGGGCCAGGTACAATCTTCCCGGAGGCCGGGACCCCTTTTCATCCCGGACGCCGCGAAGCGGCGATCCGGGACGCTTAAATGCAGAATGGTCTTCCTCCCGGAAGCGGCGTCAGCCGCTATCCGGGAGCCGCGTCAGGGCTTGGCGCGACAGCCACCCGTCTCCCGGACAATCGCGGCGCGATTTCCGGGAGGGTCCAGTCGATGAGCGCCCTCCGTCCCGGATCGCCGCGTTCGCGGCGTCCGGGATGACAAGCGCCAACCTGCGATCATCCCGTCTTGACTATGCGCCGCCCCATGCCTTGATTGAGCCCAAGGGAGATCCGCCCATGCCCAGGACCGCCGTTCTCGCCACGCTCGCCGCCGCCCTTTTCGCGGCCGGCTGCACCCCCACCTATGTGGCGCCGCGCGAGGGGCCGCTGGCCCAGGTCTCCCTGACCCGGGGCGCGCTCGAGGACAGCGAACACGCCAAGCTGATGGTCTCCGACGCCGAATGGTCCCGGCGGGCCGACATCACGGGCGGCCTTCTGTTCACCTATGACCAGCCCGCCGCCATCCCGGCCGGCGCGCCGATTTATATGGAGCTTCAGACGCTCCGCTACGCGGGAACCACCGAACTCTACTGCGGCGCCCATTTCGTCTTCGTGCCCCAGGCGGGCCACAGCTATGCGGTGGCCCCGGACACCCGCGGCGGCGCGGCCTGCACCGCGACGGTGACCGATCAGGCCACGGGACATGCGCCGGCCTCGTTCGCCGTCCTGCCGGTTCAGGCGGGGTGGCGGCCGGCGGATTGATCGGGCTGAACCACCGGCGCCAACGACAATCCTCCCGGAAGGCCCGTCAGCGGCTATCCGGAAGATGGGTCCGGACGCAGCGTGGCGGCTGCTCGACTCCCGGACCAATAGGCCCACGCCATCGCGGATTTTGGCACTACGCCGCGCCGGTTTCGAAAGCCACAACCCGCGCGGCGCCGTTCTTCGCGGGAAACCCGCTCTACGAACGCCCGGCGAACGACCGGTTGTCTTCCTCTGACAGCGACAAGGCGCATCTCACCATCTCCTCCATTGAGACGATGAACGGCTCCCACCGGCCACCGGACCCCAGTTCGATGAGCGCCAACCTGTGTCCGGCCCGGTTGAGATAGCTCGCCACGCCGAGCGGCAAGCAGGGTGCGGAAAGCCCGAGCGTCCGGACCAAGGTGCCTTGGAAGAGGGCTCGCCCCACCCGCCCGTTGCCGTCGGTCAGTGGATGGCTCAGCACCAGCTCGGCGTAGATATAGCAAGCGAGCACGAAGGGGTCCCCGATGAGCTCCGGCGCCGACAACAAACGCTCGCGCCACCCGGCGATATCCACGGGCTCGGGAAAGGTCGCAGTGACGCCCCGCATCGCCAGCGTCGTTCGCATACCTCCCTTCCGCACCGTGACGGTCTGGCCCACCAAACACGAGGCCAGATTGGTGATCGCGTCCTCGCTCAGAGCCCAGTCATGGAACCGGGCGTGCAGGCTGAACACGGCCGGCTCGGCGGGTGGGCACAGACCAAACCGATGGTAGGGCGCGGGGGCAGAGTCCCTGCGATTGGCAACCCGATAGGCGCACCGGGCCTCCAAGCCGAAGGTCCTCACCGGGTCGAGCGCGTACCGGGCCGACAGGTCCCGAATCCGGTCCGTCAGGGCATTGCAATCTGCCCTGACGTCCACCGGTAGGGGCGGACACACCACCTTGATGGTCCCGGAGGGCGTCATCCCCGACCGCTCCCGTCAACCCGACTGCCCGGCCCGCAGCGCGCCCTGGTCAAGCGGGCACCCCTACCTGTGCCAGGATCGCAGGTCTTCGGAACTCACGGGATGAACCGGAAACACCCCCGCCACATGTCCCGTTCGATCAAAGGTGAACTTCTGGGACGCATATAGGGTCTGCCCTTCTTCCGCGGCCAGACCGCGAAACAAGGTGACCTCAATCGTGTCGTCGGGCCGGCACACCAGATAAGCCCTTTGCACCCCGCCCGCCCCCGCGAAGGCCGCCAGATCGGGGTGCGACGCCGAGAGGTCGATCTGTCGACCGTTCACGACGGTACGCAGCGACGGCGTGTCGCTCAAGGCGCTCCAGACGACGCCCACCTCGTCCTGACCGCAGCGTCCGCTCGCTGAGCGCTGCTGGTCGGTTGCCACCTCGCGGAGCGGCAGATTCGCGAACCGCTGGTCCAGACCAGGGTCCTGAACGGTCAGCGCGAAAGCCGATATGATGGGGGTTAGGAGCCACATTTCTTGACATGTACCCCCATAGAGCCCTCGGGATCATTCACGTCGAACTCGTACAGCTTGTTGCCCGAGCGATCCAGGACATAGGTCATCAGATTCTGATCGACGGAGAACCGATTGCCGTTGTCCGCGGCTCGCGAGGTCATCGTCTCAAATGCATCGGCATCCCTGTCGCTCATGCTGAATTGTGGCGGTTCGCCACGGATGTACGGATGGGTGTGGACCCAGCCCACGATCATGGCACCGTCAGGCAGGTATCCGCCGTCGCGGTAGGGGAACTCAAGCCCGCCCGAACTGCGGTTGCTGAACGGATCGGTGGTGTGCAGCCAGCCGTCGGACGTCATGTAGATCAATACACCCCATTCCCAGTCATTGTTCAGGTCCGAACCCTGCAAGCGGGCGGCGGCGGCCTCGGCAACTGCGCGGACCCTCACCATAGTGTGGTCGTCGGGCGCGGCCCCGTCAGGCGCGCCGGTGCAGCCCCAGTCGGGCTGGAAGACGTACTGGTGGGAATCGTTGCCGTCCCAGCCGCCGTCGTCGATCGGCGGCGCGTTGGAACCCCATCCAATCAGCCTGACACCGCCGCCGTAGACCACCACCTCCTCAAGCTCCTGCGGGTTGTACTGGGGGTCTTCCGAGGACGACTTGGTTTGGCCGTCGAATACGAAGCCGTCCCAACCGCCGGACGGGTCTCCGAAGGGGTCCAGGTCAGAATCGTGCGACGGTGGAGCGAGCGTCAGCGCCTGGTCTCAGTATGGGGGCGGCACAGGCGGCTCGTAAGGCGAAACAGACGGCGCCGGTTCAAAGAGCAGGTCGTCGTACATGCGAATCTCACGGTTTATGCTGCGCCAGGATTTGCACGCGTTCTGCGACCGTTCAATCATTTCGCGCACTGTAACAGCGTTCATGTACGCATGGCAGGAAGCGCCCCCACGCGGCAGTTGCGATTTCCGCTGTCGCCGTCTTCCCGCTACCCTTCCCCCATGAGCGACGACTCCTACGTCTTCGAGGGCCCGGCCGACGAACCGCCGCCGCCCGCGCGGGACAACAATCCGCCCCAGACGGTCTCGGAACTGTCCTTCGCCCTCAAGCGCACGCTCGAGGACCGGTTCGGCCATGTCCGGCTGCGGGGCGAGATATCCAAGGTCAATCACCACGCCTCGGGCCACGTCTATCTGACGCTCAAGGACGACAAGGCCGCCATCGACGGCGTGATCTGGAAGGGCTCGGTGCGCAGCCTCGGCGTGCGGCCGGAGTCGGGGCTGGAGGTCATCGTCACCGGCAAGATCACCAGCTACCCCGCCCGCTCCTCCTACCAGATCGTCATCGAAACCATGGAGGCCGCCGGCGCCGGCGCCCTGCTTGCGCAACTGGAGCGGCTGAAGGCGAAACTGGCGGGCGAGGGCCTGTTCGAGCCCGGGCGCAAGAAACCCATTCCAGCCTTCCCGGCCGTGGTCGGGGTCATCACCAGCCCGACCGGGGCGGTGATCCGCGACATCCTGCACCGGATCGCCGAACGCTGGCCGTGCCGGGTGATCGTCTGGCCTGTGGTGGTCCAGGGCGACGCCGCCTGCGGGCAGGTGTCCAACGCCATCCGCGGCTTCGACGCCATGACGCCGGGCGGCGCCCTGCCCCGGCCCGACGTCCTGATCGTCGCCCGGGGCGGCGGCTCGGTCGAGGACCTGTGGTGTTTCAACGACGAGGGACTGGCGCGCACGGTCGCGGCCGCCTCCATCCCGATCATCTCGGCCGTGGGGCACGAGACCGACACCACATTGATCGACTACGTCTCCGACCGACGCGCGCCGACGCCGACCGGGGCGGCCGAGATCGCCACGCCGGTGCTGGCCGACCTTCAGTACGCCGTCGCCGATCTGGATCGCCGCCTCGCCCGCGCCGGGGGCCGCATCCTCGAGGACCGCCGCACCCGGCTGCGCGCCGCCGCCCGCGGCCTGCCCGCCCGGCCCGAGGACCTGCTGGCCCTGCCGCAGCAGCGGCTCGACCACGCCGGCAGCCGGCTGGCCTCGGGCCTGACCCGCAATCTGGCGGTGCATGAGCGCGGCCTGATCACCGTGGCCGGGCGGCTGACCCCCGCCCTGCTGGACCGCGCGATGGAGCGCCGCCGCGACCGGCTGGCCGCCGTCAGCGGACGCTATGTCCCGACCCTGCCCCGCCGGATCGAGCGCGACGAGACCCGGCTGGCGGTCCTGTCGCGCGCCCTGTCGGGCCTCAATCCGAAGACGCCCAAGCCCGGCTTCGCGCGCGTCGAGGCCGAGGACGGGGCCATGATCGCCGCCGCCGCCGCCCTCGCCGACGGCCAGGCCGTGCGGCTGGTCTTCGCCGACGGGTCGCGCGGAGCGCATATCGACGGCGCCGACGCAGGTCCGCCCAAGGTCAAGGCCCCCGCCGCCGCGCGGCCCAGATCACCGCCGCCGGGCCAGGGCGATCTGTTCTGACAGGCGAAAGCCTTGGCGCCGCCCCCACGGCCACGCTAGCGTGCGCCCATGGCCAAGCCCTCCGCCGACACCCAGACCTCCCAGGCGACGCTCCACTATGGCGACGGCGAATACGCCGTGCTGAGGCCGGGGCGTTTCGTGATCTGCGCGGTCAGCGGCCGGTCCATTCCGCTCGAGACCCTGCGCTACTGGTCGGTCACCCTGCAGGAGGCCTATGCCGGTCCCGACGAGGCCTTCCAGCGCCTGGGCCAGGTTCCGTGATCCTGGACCGCCGCGGCCTGGTGCTCGGTTCGGCCGCCGCGCTCGCGGCGAGCGCCGCCCGCGGCCAGGAGGACGACGGCCTGACCCTGACCGGTCGTTTCGTCCAGGGCGGCCATGCGCTGGGCCGCACCTGGCCGCGCGCGCTGGTTTTCGTCGATGGCGAATCCCTGACCTCCGCCTCGGTCGGAGGCTGGTTCGTCGTCGGCTTCGACCGCGACGCTCCCGGCAGCGTCCAGATCGAGGCCCGCGCCGACGACGGCCGCTCGGCGCGCCGGACCCTCGACGTCGCGCCCGGCCGGTTCACCACCACCAGCATCGGCGGCCTGCCGCCCTCGACGGTCGAGCCCTCGGACCCCGAGCTGCTGGCCCGAATCCAGCGCGAGATCGCGCTCAAGTCCGAGGGTTTCGCCAGCCGCGCCGACGCCGACCATTTCAGCGAAGGGTTCGACTGGCCGCTGGAAAGCTTCCGGGTTTCCAGCCGCTGGGGCAGCCAGCGGGTGCTGAACGGCACGGCCGCGCGGCCCCACTACGGCGTCGATCTGGCCGCGCCCCAGGGGTCGCTGATCCGCGCCCCCGCCGCCGGCCGCGTCACCCTGGCCGAGCCGGCCCTGCATTTCGAGGGCGGGCTTGTCCTGATCGACCACGGCCAGGGGTTGATCACGGCCTATCTGCACCAGTCGCGGCTGGACGTGGCCGTCGGCCAGACCCTGATGCGCGGGGAGCCGATCGGCCGCGTGGGCATGACGGGCCGGGCCACCGGTCCGCACCTGTGCTGGCGCATGAAGTGGCGCGACCGCAACCTGAACCCCACATTGATGGTCAAAACCTGAACGTGCGTAACCGGTTACCTCCTGACTGAACGCTGATCGGTCATGGACGGGTAAGGATTGCACCCCTAAATTGCCGCTTCCCCTCGCCGATTCCGGCACGGCCCAAGTCATGTCCTCACTCCAGGCGCTTCACGTTCTGCTGGTCGACGACAACCAGCATATGCGGGCGATTACGTCCGCGGTGCTGCAGTCCGCCGGCGTGCGCAAGGTGCGCGAGGCCGCGGACGGCGCCGCCGGCCTGGAAATCCTGCGCGAACAGGCCATCGACCTGGCCATCGTCGATTTCAACATGTTCCCCCTGGACGGGGTCGAGTTCACCCGTCTGGTCCGCAACAGCCCGGACAGCGCCAATCCCTATCTGCCGATCATCATGATGACCGGCCATTCGGAGAAGAGCCGCGTCTATGAGGCGCGCGACGCCGGGGTGACCGAGTTCGTGGTCAAGCCGATCACGGCCAAGGCCATTCTGGACCGCATCCAGGCGGTGATCTTCCGTCCGCGCCCGTTCGTGAAGACCGACGGCTATTTCGGCCCGGACCGCCGCCGCACCACGGCCTCCAACTACAAGGGCCCGCTGCGCCGTTCGACGGATCAGGCGGGCGAGGCCTCGCGGGACGGCTCCAGCGCGGCATAGACCCGGTCGGGCCAGCGTCGGGCGCCGCTTGATCACTCGTCGCGTTCAGCCCTCGCGGTGCGGTTCATGATCGAGGCGACGGCGTTGGCCTGGCCGCCAACGGTCCGGCGGCGCGAGGGGGAATTGTACAGGGCCGAAAGGTACGACCGGTCCCATGCGGTCAGACCCGATACGCCCTGAGGGTTCTCGAACAGGTTCAGCACCGTGTCGAAGGTGCCGGTGTCGGCCTCCGGATCGACCTGGCTCAGCGCGACCAGGGCGAGATAGTCGCCCAGTTGGGTGGTGTTCAGGCCAGACGCCGCGTCGATGTCGACGATGATGATCGACTTGTAGAGCTGATCGACGATCTGGCTGTTGATGCGGGAGGCGCTCCTCGACTGGATCACTGGCGTGGCCGCAGCAAGACAGTCATTCGGATTGCAGCCGATCGCGGCAGCGGTTTGGGCATCGATCGGCAGACCGCCCGGATCTCCTGGAATCCGAACGGCTCTGCGGCCGGTTTCGCTGTCGATCGGCACACTCAGCGACCACCAGCGCACCGGCCGCTCGCTGGCCAGAAAGGCGCGCAAGGCCACGCCGCCCCGGTCGATTCCGCCGCCCTGGCCGCGAAAGACGCGGGGATCGGCCTCGACCAGTGCCTGGGTCACGGCGGGGGCTTGGGCGGTGAAGACAACGATGATGTTGGCCTCGCAACCCGGCCCCTCCACCTCGATGCCAAGTTCGTCGGCCGTCGCGGCGATGCGGTCGACGATCGGCTGGGCGATGGCCCGGTCGAGATTGGCGACGCCCGGGCAGACCTTGCGCCAGCGCCCAAGACCCCGGCCGCGCGCAGGCGCCGCGACACGACGGACGAAGGTGCGGGCCATGTCAGCGGTCTGTCGGGCGGTCACCTCGACATCTTCGAGTTGAGCGGGCGCATCCCGTGGAGGCGGAACGGGGTCTTGGGCGCCCGCCAGCACGGCCGCGGCGGCAAGGACGGTCAACAGGTCAATCATGCCGCTACTCCATACAGCGATAGCTCGAAGGCCCCACCGGCATAGCCGGCAGGGCCACTCCCGACACAGATCGCGTTCAGCCGCCTTGCGACAGGCAGTAAGCATAGACGCTTTGATCAGCGCAAACCCAGGCGCCTTGGCTCTCGCTCCAGAAACAACTGGAGTGCAAGAAGCACGGATCATTGGGGTCGTTCGGGCCGGCGGTCGCCGCCGACGCAAGGAAAAACACTACGGATACAATCGATCCCGTCACCAGTTTGCGAATCATTGAGTCCTCCCGTTCGTGGATCAATTCCACGCCAACCCTCGGTAGCCGAACCGGAAGGGGGGCAACCCCCGATTATGTCTGGGTGAAGAGCGCGGCATAGACCCGGTCGGGCCATCGCTTGTGGACCCAGAACCAGTCGACCGGACTCTCGCGCACCCGATCCTCGATGAAGGTCGTGATCGCCTGCACCCCGACCGCGATGTCCGCCTGGCGATCGCCGGTCGTCTCCAGCTCGATCGGCTCATAGACGGTCAGGCGGAACCGCACCCCCGGCAGCCGCACCACCGACATCGGCTGCAGCACGGTGCCGAACCGCAGCGCCAGCCGGCTGGGTCCCGGCGCGGCGTTCACCGGCTGGCCGAAGAAGGTCACCTCGGGGCCTTCCGAGAATTTCTGGTCGTTCATCAGGGCCACCGACTCGCCCCGCGCCATTCCGGCCAGCAACTCGCGCGCGCCGTCCCCGCCCTTGGGCGCGAACAGCCTGACCCCGTACCGCGCCCGCGCCGCGATGATCATGGCGTCGACATAGGGGTTGTTGGCGGCGCGATAGGTGATCTGGCACGGCACGCCCGAGCCTGTGATGGTCGCCGCCAGCGTCTCGATATTGGCGAAATGGCCCCCGGCGAAGACCACCGGCCGTCCACTGTCGCGAATGGCGTGCAGCCGCTCCATCCCGACCACCTCGATCCGGTTCTGCTTGACCAGAATGTCCATCACCGCCGTCTCGGCGAAGGCGCGGCCGGTCTGTTCCCATTGCGCCAGGGCCAGCGCCTCGCGTTCGGCCGGGTCCATGTCGGGAAAGGCGATGCGCAGATTGCGCATCACCGTGCGGTGGGTTCCGGTCTTCGGCCCCAGGGTGCGCAGCAGCCAGCCGCCCAGCGCCGAGGCCCGCTCGACCCCCAGCAGCCGCATGAAGCCGATGAAGCCGGCGAAGGCCATGGCTTCCAGCCGCCAGATCAGGTCCTGGCGGAATTTCCCTATGCCCGTCATCCTCGGGCTTGTCCCGAGGACCCATGGCGGGACCGGGTGCGAGCCGAAGCAATCAGGCAGGCGGGTTTGATTTCCACGGTCCCGACGCGCGGACCGATGGGTCCTCGGGACAAGCCCGAGGATGACGGACCGATGGGAGGGTCACCAGGCAATGGTGATCCCGCCGTCCACCACCAGCGTCTGGCCGGTCATATAGGCCGAGGCGGGGGCCGCCAGATAGACGGCCGCCCCCGCGATCTCGTCGGGCTGGCCGATCCGCTTCAGCGGGGCCGGGTCGGTCACCTGTTTCAGCAGTTCGGGGTTCTCCCACAGGTATTTGGCGAAATCGGTCTGGACCAGGCCCGGGGCGATGGTGTTGACCCGCACATTGGACGGCCCCCACTCGACCGCCAGGTTTCGCGCCAGCTGCATGTCGGCCGCCTTGGAGATGTTGTAGGCGCCGATCAGGGCGTTGCCCCGCAGCCCCCCGATCGACGAAACGATGATCACCGATCCGTCCTTCCGTTCCAGCATCTGCGGCGCGACCATCTGGATCAGCCAGTGGTTGGAAACCACATTGTTCTGCAGGATCTTGCCGAACTGCTCGTCGTTGATCCCCGCCATCGGCCCCGCATAGGGGTTGGTCGCGGCGTTGCAGACCAGGATGTCGATCTTGCCGAAGGCGGCGTTGGTCTCATCCACCAGCCGCTGCAGCTCTTCCTTCGAGGCGATGTTGGCCGGAATGGCGATGGCCCGGCCCTCGCCGTGTTTCGCATTGATCGCCTGGGCGACCTCGTCGCAGGGGCCGGCCTTGCGCGAACTGATCACCACCCGCGCGCCATGCTCGGCCATCCGCTCGGCGATGGCCCTGCCGATCCCCTTGGACGAGCCGGTGATGACGGCGACCTTGCCGCTCAGATCGAACAATTCCATCGTTAACCTCGAAGAAGCGGGGAGAATCCGTGCACGAACTCTAGGATATCTGCTCTGATACCTTGATACTCGGGCGATTCCATCCGGGAAGACGGACCATCCGTTTCCAATGCGCGCACTGACCCAGGGCTTCCTGTTCTTCGGCTATCTGTTCCTGGCCCTGACGGTCGGCGCCTTCGTGTGGCGCGCGGGCCTGGGCGCCGGCGCGGGCGCGGCGGGGGCGATCGCCACCATGGGCCTGCTGATCGCCGTCCATACCGGCATCGCGGGCCGCGCCGACAAGGCCGCCCTGCGCCGCGAGATCGAACAGGTCCGCGAGGCCCACCGTCTGCTGGCCGATGCGATGGAGTCGACGCAAGGCGCGCTCACCGACCTGGCCCAGGCCATCGAGTCGGGCGCCGTGACCTCCACCGAGGCCCTGTCGGGTGAGGTCCGCATGCTGGAGACCCTCATCCAGCAGATGAGCGAGACCCTGGAACAGCGCGCGGCCCAGCCGGCGCCGACCAATCCGTACGAAGCCCGCCACCGCGAACAGTCCAACGTCCTGCTGGCCACCATCCACGACGCCCTGGCCGAGAACCGGGTCGACCTCTACCTCCAGCCAGTCGTCTCCCTGCCCCAGCGCCGGACCATCTTCTACGAAAGCTTCACCCGCCTGCGCGCCGCGGACGACCGGGTGATGATGCCGGCCGAATATCTGTCGGTCGCCGAGGGCGAGGGTCTGGTTCCGGCCATCGACAATCTGCTGCTGTTCCGCTGCGCCCAGATCGTGCGCCGTCTGGCGCGTCAGGACCGCAAGGTCGGGGTCTTCTGCAACGTCGCCCTTTCATCGCTGGGTGACGAGACCTTCTTCCCGCAGTTCCTCGAATTCCTCAGCGAGAACCGCGACCTCAACCAGGCCCTGATCTTCGAACTGGGCCAGGCCACCTTCGACGCGCGCGGCGCGATCGAGGCCCGCAACATGGCCAAGCTGGCCGACCTGGGCTTCCGCTTCTCGATCGACAAGGTCCAGACGCTGGACCTCGATTTCGCCGACCTTCAGCGGTCCGATGTGAAATTCATGAAGGTGGCCGCCGACCTGCTGATCGAACAACTGCTCGACACGGACGCGGCGTCCGCCCTGCCGTCCCTGCGCGATATCTCCGCCGCCGATTTCGCCGGCCTGACCCGCCGCTACGGCATCGAACTGATCGCCGAGAAATGCGAGAGCGAACGCCAGATCGTCGACATCCTCGAACTCGACGTCGCCATGGGTCAGGGCCACCTCTTCGGCGAACCGCGCGCCATCAAGGAAGCCGTGTTGGCCGAGACGGACCCGCCGGCGGACTTCATCCGCTCGACGTTGAGGAGCGCGGATCAGAGGCGACGGTTCGGGTAGGGGCTGGCGATGAGGAAGCGGTGGTCCGTCAAGACGTGGGGACTGATCATTCTCGGACTGCTGTTGCTCGTAGCGCTACCACCTCTGATCTACATCGGGCTGTTGGCATATGCCTGCCACAGCGGCGGCGGGTGCGTCTGAAAGAGAAGGGCGGACCCGCATCCTTCACCACCGCCGCCCGTTATCCTGCCAATACACCCGCTCCCGCCCGTAGCGGTAATCCCGGTTATACCCGCCGAACCCGTAGCCGCAGGGGTCTTCCTCCTCCGACAACTCCCGGCCGATCAGGGCGCCGGCCAAAGCGCCGATGACGGCGCCCTCCTTGCGGTTGTCGTCGCCGGCGATCGCCGCTCCGACGGCCGCCCCCAGGGCGGCGCCGGCGCCGGTCGAGAACTCGCGGTTCCGGGCGTAGTCGCGTTCGCAGGCCGAGGCGTAGTCGTTGCGGATGGTGGCGCAGCCGCTCAGGGCCAGACCGCAGACCGCCAGGGCGGTGAGGTTCAGCATCGTCCGCATCGTTTCACTCCCTCAAGACCCACCGACACCGAACGCCGGGCGAAGGGGGCTGTTCCGGTTGGGCTCGCCTCCACGCCTTCACCCCCGCTCCCGAACCCGCTATCAGCCCTGCATGACCCTGCCTCACGCCCTGAACGGCCTCGGCGACATCGCCGCCGACTATGACATCCTGCTGTGCGACGTCTGGGGGGTGATCCACAACGGGCGCGAAAGCTGGCCCGAGGCCTGCGACGCCCTGGCCCGCTTCAACCGCGACCATGGGCACGTCGTTCTGATCTCCAACTCGCCGCGTCCGGCGCCGGGCGTGGTCGTCCAGCTCGATGCGCTGGATGTGCCGCGGGACGCCTGGCGCGCGGTCGTCACCTCGGGCGACGCCACCCGCGCCGAATTGGCCAAACGCGCGCCCGGTCCGGCCTGGATCATCGGCCCCGACCGCGACTGGCCTCTCTATGACGGCCTCGGCCTCGAGGTCGCCAAAGGCGCCGCCGACGCCGCCTTCATCTCCGTCACCGGCCCGGTCGATGACGAGACCGAAACGCCCGAGGATTATCGCGAACGGCTGTCCGCGGGCGTTGCGCGCGGCCTGGAACTGATCTGCGCCAACCCGGACCGCGTGGTCCAGCGCGGGGACCGGCTGATCTATTGCGGCGGCTCGCTGGCGGACCTCTACGAAAGCCTCGGCGGCCGCGTCACCATGGCCGGCAAGCCGTTCGACCCGATCTACGGCCTGGCCCTGGCCGAGGGCGAGCGGCTGCTGGGCCGCCCGGTCGATCGCTCCCGCGTACTGTGCATCGGCGACGGCGTGATCACCGACGTTCTCGGCGCCAACAAACAGGCGCTCGATTGCCTGTTCATCGCCCAGGGCATCCACGGCGATGCCGCCCGCGGCCCCGACGGCCGCCTCGATCCGGCCCGCGCCGCCGGCCTTCTGAAGGCCGAAACCACCTGGGCCCGCTACGCCGCGCTCGATCTGACGTGGTGACCACGGCCATTTTTGCTTCAGGTCGCTTCGACCTGAATCCAAAAAATGGCCCACTCAGAGGCAAATCGCGCTAAGGCCGGGCCATGACCGAAATCGTCACCCAACATCCCTCCGGCGGCTACATCCTCGAGGAACTCCACGTCGGCATGACGGCGGAGAAGATCATTCCCGTCACCGAACAGCGTATCCAGCAGTTCGCGGGCGCCTCGGACGACTTCAACCCGGTGCATATGGACGAGGCCTTCGCCTCGAAGACCGCCTATCGCGGCCGGATCGCCCA